>CACFSB010000001.1 GCA_902568855.1 uncultured Pelagibacteraceae bacterium
TAATTAACATTACTATAAATACATCTCTCTGTGTACTGGTCTTGTACTGGTTTTGAGATATTCAATAAGTTCCATTTCCTTATATTGATTTTAAGCTTAATTGAAGTAATGGGATTTTATAGGATGTTTTAGACTGCCTTGGACTACTATGGACTGACTTTAACTTCTATCCCTCGGCTTTTAAGTCCTTTGTGTCTACCAATTTCACCACGAGGGCATTATTTGAGTTGTGTTTACTTACTTTTTTTATCATCAAAAATCAAATTTTTTTATTTTTTTTACTACACTAGAACTACACTAGCAATATCTTGTTATCTCTCAAAATTTTCATACTTTTGTCATCAATTGAAAAATCAAAAACTATATTTGAGTCAATATTTCCTTTAATATACTTAATATCTTCCAAATCATCAGCATTGCTTGGATCAAATGAAGATGTATTCCACTCCGGATTATTTAACCCTTGCTGTATCCAATCATCATCTTCATCCATGAAAATGTCACTAGGCATCATTAGGTTAATGCCTATATTTATTTTTCTTACACCCTTTAGTTTATTTATAAAATTTACTAAAATCTTTGGATCATAAAGCAATATATCATCAACCAAATTCAACTCTTCTTTAGAGTATTTAATAACCTCACAAAAAAATTTATTATCTTTTTTTACTATATATTTTTGATTATTTTCTAAATCTTTAATTTGATTTTTATAAGGAATTGTATAATTAATTTTCCACAAAAATTCAGAAATGGTCTGAGTATTTTCAATAAATTTTAAAATATGATTGTTCCAACAAAAGTCCTGGTCATCCCAATAAGATACATTCTCTCTTATCCACAAATCCCCACCATCGTATTCAAATATATTTTTACTCAAGTTTTCTTCTATCAAATTTGGATAATTCATATTTTAATATTCTAGTGTACCTAATTTATATCGTTCTACCTCTAGTGTAGTAAAACATTTCGTCATTCTACCAACTACACTAGAACTACACTAGTTCAATTTTATCAAAAAACGTTGAGTTTATTAGTGGAACCTTAGATTTGAATACTTTTTAAGTCCTTTGTGTCTACCAATTTCACCACGAGGGCATTAATGAATTTCATGAGTGTTTATGCCAATATTTATAATTGAACAAGAGGAATAAGTAAATTTTTTTATCTTATCCTATCAAGAACCTAGACAGATCCTAGCTTGTTAAAATGTACTTACAATTTCTAGGTTTGCACCATATTCAGGTATTTGACTCATCAAACTATAATTCGAACTCATTCTGATATCGAAACCATTTAAATCTCTCTTATAACTCAAAGATGCTTTGTCATTATCTAAAGTCATAGCATATTCAATATTGTCTGTCGGTATATAACCAAATCCTAAATATAAAGTATCACTATGAGCATTATCACTTTGATTTCTCTCATAAATAGTCATTACGGAAAAACCATCATTTGTTAATATATCAAATCCAATATTTACTCTTAAATTTTTTGAGTCTTGGCCGATAGATTTTGTATATCCGGTAGTTTCCGATAGGTAACGATATTTTGCATCTGAAGACGGACTAAAATCTACTCCAAGCTCTAATCCACCATTTGGTTTAAAAGTAAAAGTATTAAAATTTAAAATATCACTTATGGTAAAACCAGCAGATATCATTCCAGTTTCAATTGTTTGAGATTCATAAACTAAAGCTGCAGGACCTTTTTCTGTATATGTAGACAATTTTGTATAGCCTAGATCAATTCTGAAATTAGGAGTAATATTAAAATTTTCTTTTTTATATGTTGTTAAATAGTTAAGTGAACCAAATATTTGTGCACCATCTCTCTCTCCTGTTCTAGTGCTTCCTCCCCCTTTTCTAATATGATCAGTTTTTAAATCGCTCATTCCAAAGATGCCTTCTGTAAATCTTTTATCATCATGAATAAAAGTTTCATAATAAGATACACTAAAAGACTTAGTATTTAAATTAGTCCCAGATGTACCTACATCAACATCATCTTTACCTAATCTAAAAGCATAACCATATAATCTATTTTTGCTTATCTTTTTATCCATGCCAAGTGTAATACCTTGGGTATTAATTTTCTTTGATAATGAATTAGATGTATCTCCAGTTCTACCAATACTTACACTACCCTCACTCCAAAATGACCAATCATCTGATAATTTGTCTAGAACTTCATTTGTTTTATTTGATATAGGAATAATGTTAGAAAGTGATGCCATCATTGAATTAGAAAAATTTAATCTAATATTTTGGTTACTTAATTGATCATTATTTCTATGTCTTCTTAACCAATACATACGGTTAAGAACTGGAGTGCTTGCTTGAATAGCAATTTGTTTAGCAGTTGCAGTTTGGGACTCGATTAAGCTTAAAATATCTTTACCCTCATCAGAAGTAGTTATTGGATCGTCACAAGCACCATCGATTATGCTCCAATTACAACTTAGGTTAAATTCATCAACTTCATTATTGGTGTCATCAATGATAAACATTTTACTTCCATTATTACTAAACGCAACTTCTCTTGCACTTGTAACAACAGATTTTACTCTAAAGGTACCTTCAAGGGATAAAGTAGAAACATCATAAGGTGTAGTTAATTTAAACTGAGAAATCTTACCTTCTGAACCATCAATGGTATACATTTTAGTACCATCGTAATTAAAAGAAACTCCATCTATGTGATCGTGAAAAGAATTTAGGTCTTCAGAATTAAGATGAGTAGTTCCTGAGCTAAGATCAAATGCTATATCCAGTGAATATTCATGAATACGCACTTGTGTAATATCTCCTACACCAGCGATAAACATTCTGGTACCATCATTATTAAATGCAATTGAATTTGCCCTTTTTTCTTGACCCTTGATATCATATCCGTCATCAAATGTAGCAGTTGAAACATCAAATGCAGTACTTAGTGACCAGTAATCTACTGTCCGTCTACCAAAATGGTTAACAATAAACATTTTTGTTCCATCGTTATTGAACACTACTTGTGTTGGTACATGAGAGTCATTACCTCCACTTACATGTACTATTTTAGTATTATTTACGGTTGCCGTTGAAATGTCATATGCGCTAGTTAATATATGTTCGATAACTGCATCTGTTGTTCCTCCACTTCTTAAAGTATACATTTTTGTTCCATCATTATTGAACGTTAATCCATAATAATTATTGGCTGCGTCGATTGATTTACTCTGCACAAAGGTAGGCCCCGCTATAGCTTTGGAAAAAAATAAAGCTAAAAAAATTACAATGTAATGAATTTTATAAATATTTTTCACAACTATTAATCATAAATACTTCAAAACATTAAAGAAATGAGTATTGTAAATGTTAAAACATTACAATTCAAATGTCCAGGTAGGACAAAATTCATAATGCATAAATATCTTTAAAAGTTATTATTATTTTATGAATAACAATATTGTTAAATCTCACTTAAAAAAGAAATCACAAGCAAAGCTTGCTTTATCAATCAGCCTATTTATTGTGCTTTTAACCGCGACTGGATACCTCTTTAATTCTAAAGAAGTAATTTTTCTATTTTATATTTTTTGTTTTGTATTTATCTACAATTTAGTAATCCAATTTTTATTAGAAAAATTTGATATTAAATCATGATTAAAACACTTATTAAATTAAAGGTATTAAAATTTATACTAATAGGTGGTGTATCAGCAGCTTATACTTTTAAGAAATATTGTGACCAAAAAAATAAAGAAAAAGTAAAAAAAGACAATAAACCATAGCTTCTTACTCGATAAAAATTTTCTATTATTTATAGTAATATGAATAATGAAAAATAAACTTACAATCGTAATTTTTACTGATTTAGATGGATCTCTTTTGCACAGAGATACTTTTGAATTTGATAGCATCAAAGATTATATTAAAAGTCTTATAAATAAAGGTGTAATTATTATTCCAAATTCTAGCAAAACAGAAAAGGAAATTGAAAAATTCAATGAAGAGCTTGGAATAAGTCTTCCTTATATTTCAGAAAATGGATCATCTATTCATGGATTAAATTTAATCACCTCCAATTTTCCAGATAAACTTATTCTCAGTAGAGAAAAAGAGGAACTAATAAAGATTTTTGAAAATAAAGTTCCTGAAAAATTAAAAGAAAAATGTTTTCAAATTTCAAAAATGAGTAAAAAAGAACAAGAAAATATATTAGGACAAAAGGATGTAAAACTCAAAGATGCTTTAAATAGAAAGTATACTTTACCTTTTTTATTTAAAGGAAACAAAAATGAGAAAAATAAATTATTAAAAGTTTTAAATTCTAATTCATTAACGCTTCAAGAGGGTGGTCGTGTTTTAAACCTTTGTGATAATATTAATAAAGTTAAATCCATGAATAGAGTTATAAAAATTTTAAAAAAAACTGAGGATAAAATTAAGACCATTGCAGTTGGCGACAATTACAATGACCTTGATATGTTAAAAAGTTGTGACATCCCTTGTTTAGTATTCAATGATCAATTTATTCAAGATCAAATAAACATTGATAATCTTATATTTTCAAACAAGCCATCACCTGAAGGCTGGGCTGATGTGATCAAAACGGCACTACTTAAATTGGACTATTAGGATAAAAAGCCGCCATGGGTGACTTTTCACAAAATGGAATAATCTCAACTTTACATGACTTTGGGACTAAGTCTACATCAGTCATAGAAAGTGAATTGTCAAAATTTTCTGAACAAAGAAAAATGGAATTAATTTTACCATGTCTTTATTCTGAATTGGAGGGCGAAGCTTTACCAAAAATTGTTGATGAAATAAGTAAAACTAAATATTTAGATCACATAATTATTGGATTAGATAAAGCAAATGAAGCTCAAGCAAAAAAAGCTTGGAAATTTTTTAAAAAATTAAAAACCCCCTTTTCTATCCTTTGGAATGATGGTCCAGCATTAAAAAAACTTGATCAAGAATTAAAAAAAAATAATTTGGCTCCTAGTGAGTTAGGTAAAGGACGAAATGTTTGGTATTGCATAGGCATGTGTATTGCAAGAGATAGTGCTCGTTCAGTTGCTTTGCATGATTGTGATATCAAAACTTATGATAGAAGAATGCTTGCAAAACTTTTTTACCCAGTTGTAAATCCTCTTTTTAATTTTGAGTTTTGTAAGGGATATTATCCAAGAGTAGCCAATAACAAAATGAACGGTAGAGTTGCAAGATTACTTGTTTTCCCATTGTTAACAGCTTTAGAAAAAACGATTGGTAAAAGTGA
Organism: uncultured Pelagibacteraceae bacterium; assembly: GCA_902568855.1. Lineage (GTDB taxonomy): Bacteria > Pseudomonadota > Alphaproteobacteria > Pelagibacterales > Pelagibacteraceae > Pelagibacter. Next base: position 5,272 of record CACFSB010000001.1, read on the forward strand.
TTACTTAAACTTTATGAAATCTTTTAAATACCCTTTGGCTGGAGAGTTTTCATTTAGACGAAATGTTTTACCAGAGTTAAGGATTTCGTCTGATTGGGGAATTGAAGTAGGAATTTTATCTGAAATGCAAAGAAGTTTCTCACCACAAAATATTTGCCAGGTTGACTTAGCTGATACCTACGATCATAAACATCAGGTCCTATCTTTAGATGACGAAACTAAGGGATTATCCAGAATGTCTATAGATATAATTAAAACATTCATTAAAAAATTAGCTACTCAAGGTAATACCTTCAGTAGAGAAAAATTTAGATCATTGAAAGCGACATATTACAGATCTGCCTTAGATCTAATTGATATTTATAGAAGTGATGCAGCAATGAATGGTCTAGAATTAGACTCACACACGGAAGAAAAAGCTGTTGAGTTATTTGCAATAAACATAATGAAAGCTGGAGAAGCATTTATCCAAAATCCAATGGATACTCCTTTTATACCTACATGGAGCAGAGTAAAAAGTGCTATACCAGATTTTCTTGGAAGACTTGAAAAAGTAGTTAATGATGATAATAAAAAACATTCTTAATGCTATTTCAAAAAAACCAAAAAAAAATTAGTTCTATACTAAGGACTATTTACAAACCCTCTTTGAATGAAAGAGATATTGATCATTTAAAAGATCAAATAATACAAATAATCAAAAAATTTAATCAAAATAATTCAAAAAAAAAACTTACTATCTCAGAAAAAACTTCATTAGTAATATGTTATGGAGACAACGTAAATTCAAATCAAAAAAGTTCTATTCAAGTTTTTCAAAATTTTTTTAAGAAAAATTTAAAAAAATACTTTAATGCTATTCATTTTTTACCTTTCTATCCTTCAAGTAGTGATAGTGGTTTTGCTGTAAAAGATCATTATAAGATTGAAAAAAGAATAGGTAGTTGGTCTGATATAAAAAAGATTTCAAAATCTAGTCATGTAATGGCTGATATCGTAATTAATCACTCATCAGCTAGAGGTTTGTGGTTTAAAAATTTTCTTAAAAAAAAAAGACCTGGTAAAGATTATTTTTTAACTGTTAATTCTAAATTTAACACATCTAAAGTGGTAAGGCCAAGAGATCACCAATTATTAAAAAAAATAGATATCTTCGGAAAATCAGATTTTTTATGGCGAACTTTTAGTGCTGATCAAATAGACTTAGATTTTAAGAACCCATCAGTGCTTCTTAGATTTATTAAAATCATGGTTCACCTCGTTAGCAATGGAGTCACAATTTTCAGATTAGATGCTATTGCTTATCTTTGGAAAAAAAATGGAACCAACTGTATAAATTTAAAACAAACACATGAAATAGTAAAACTGTTGAGACTTATCAGTAATCTCTTAAACGTTGAAACTATAATCATTACAGAAACAAATTTGCCAGAAAAAGAAAATTTAAGTTATTTTGGTAAAAATGATGAAGCTAACTGGATTTATAATTTTTCTCTTCCGCCCTTATTAATTCATGCTTTTTTATTTGAAAATAGTTCTTATCTCAATAAATGGAGTAAAAAACTTCCCAATGCTAAATTCCAGAATAGTTATTTAAATTTTATTGCATCACATGATGGTATTGGCATGAGGCCCACTGAGGGAATATTGAACGAAAGATCATTAAATAATTTTCTTAAAAGACTAAAAAAAAATGGTTCAAAATTTTCGTATAGAAAAGTTCAAAATAAATCTAAAAAAGTTTATGAAGCTAATATCACTGTTTTTGATGCATTAAAAAAATCAGATACTGATCCTAATGGGAAATTTTTTTTAGAGCGATATATTGCAGCTCATGCAATAATGATTTCTTTTGAGGGTGTTCCAGCTATTTATTTCAACTCTTTATTTGGCAAATCTAATGATGAAGCAAAATATGTAATTACAGGTAATAATAGAGACATTAATAGATACAAATGGAGCTATGAAAATATTACAAAAAAATTAAACAATAAAAACTCTAAACAAAGTATTTTTTATCAAAATCTTGGAAAATTATTAGAAATAAAGAGAAAACAAAAAGCATTCCATCCTAATGCTCAAAGATTAAATATTAATCTAGGATCTAAATTATTTTGTTTTAAAAGGACCAGTCTAGATAAAAAACAAACAATTATATCAATTACAAATTGTTCCTCAGTAGATCAATATCCAAAATTAAACAAAAATTATAGTAAGTGGAAAAATATAATTAATCCTAAGATAAACTCTTTAAACAAATCTTTTAAACTAAAGCCGTTTGAGACCATGTGGTTATCAAATAAATAAAAAGTTTATTTAATTGATAATGCTTGTTCTAAATATTTTTTATCAAGTTTACAATCTTTGTATCCGCGCTTAACCACATTTAAATATCTTTCAGTTGGAAATCTAAAACTGGTTTTATGAACCATTGTATAAGTCATAACTCTCTTTCCATAATGTGAGAAATAATACTTTTTGTATAAAATTGGATAATCCTCATAAACATCGAGTTTTTTTTCATCGCTCTTAGAAATTTCAAATAAGCCACCCGGTACTATGGAATTTTTTTTTGGTTCAATATCAGCAGCTCTATACTTGCTTCTAAAAGTTAATCTAAAATCCTTAAGATTAATCTTTTTAATAAAAGTACTATCTTTACATCTTCTCTTCATTTGAAAATGATGAAGATTACTTCCGTAAGCAAAATAAAGCATTTATCTATCGACAACTTCTATTTTTTTATCACTAACAAATTTTAATATTTGAGAATTACATTGATCAATTTTAGATTGATTCTCTGAACGAAGCACTATTGAAACTCCAAGTTTGCCAGCATGGAAAAATGGATAGCTTCCTATCTCAACATCTTGATTTTCCTCTTGTACTTTTGTTAAAGAGTTTGCAATTTCACTTTCTACTGTTTTTAAGCTAATGGTATGACTTAAGATAGGGTCACCCCCCACAATCTTATTTTTTAGTCCGCCCAACATTGATTTCATTATTGATGGTACCCCTGGTAAACAAAAAACATTTTCTACGCTAAAACCAGGAGCTCCACTTGTTGGATTAAGTATTAAATCTGCATTTGCTGGCATCCAAATCATTTTTTGTCTTCCCTCATTAAACTCACCTGGCTGGTAATAAGCTTCTAATATTTTATATCCTTCTTTATGAAGTTCATATTTAAGTCCAAAGGCTTTTGCTACTGATTGAGCAGTTATGTCATCATGTGTTGGTCCAATACCACCAGTTGTGAAAACATAATTATTAGATTTCCTCAAAAGGTTGAGTGTCTCTACGATTATATCTTCTTGATCTGGAATTATTCTTACTTCATTTACTTTTACACCAATGGAATTTAACCATGTCGCTAATGTGCTAGTGTTAGTGTCTTGAGTTCGACCAGAAAGAATTTCGTTACCGATGATTAATATTGCAGCATTTACTTTTGTGTTTTTACTCATTTTATATGTATAATTCGAATATGGAATTTACCAAGTCTTTATTAAAAGGCAAATTAATCAAAAGATATAAGCGTTTTTTTGTTGATGTAAATCTAAATAAAGAAATTGTCACTGCACATTGTCCAAATACTGGATCTATGAAAGGTTTGCTAGATGAAGGTAATGAAGTGCATTTATTCAAGCATGATGATCCAAAAAGAAAGTTAAAATATGGTCTAGAAATTATTAAGGCCAAAAAAAACTTTGTTGGAATAAATACTCATAGAGCAAATAAAATTGTACACCACGGATTAATTAATAACCTCATCAAGGAATTCAAAAATAACGATAAGATTAATTCAGAAGTTTTTTTTAATAAAGAGACTAGATTTGATTTTTTAATTGAAAAAAAAGGTCAAAAAAGTTTTCTAGAAGTGAAGAATGTTACTCTTTTTAGAGATGAAAAAACAGCTGAGTTTCCAGATGCTATAACAACTAGGGGATCTAAACATTTGCTTACTCTTATTGATGCCATAAAAAAAGGCTATAAGTCTTACTTAATATTTTTAGTACAAATACAAAATATGGAATACTTTAAAATAGCAAAAGATATTGATAGTAAGTATTATGAAAATTATTTAATAGCTAAAAAAGCTGGGGTAAACTTTTTGGCCTATAGATGTAATATTAGTTCTAAAAAAATTTATATAGATAAAAAAATAAAAATTATTGATGAGTAATTACACTGAAAAATTTGAAAAAATGAGAATAGCTGGAAAGCTAGCTTCACAAACTTTAGACATGTTAACAGAAAATATTAAAGAAGGTGTTTCAACAGCTTACATAGATAAGCTTGGCTATGAGTTCATAAGAGATAATGGTGGCCACTCTGCCCCCCTTTACTATCGTGGTTTTACTAAATCTTTATGTACATCTCTTAATCATGTTGTGTGTCATGGTGTTCCATCAGAAGATAGAGTTTTAGTTGAAGGAGATGCCCTCAATGTTGATGTAACTGCTATCATTAATGAACATTATGGAGATACAAGTAGAATGTTTTGTATTGGAAAAACCTCAGTAAAATTAAATAATCTAATTGATGCAACTTATCAGTCTATGATGAAAGCAATTAAGATCTTAAAACCTGGTATTAAACTTGGAGATATAGGACATGAAATACAATCTTATATTGAAGAAAAAGGATTTTCTGTAGTTAAGGATTTTTGTGGTCATGGGATAGGTACATCATTTCATGAACCACCAAACATTTTACATTATGGAACAAAGAATACAGGCATGGAATTAAAACCTGGAATGACATTTACAATAGAACCAATGATTAATGCTGGTAAATTTAATGTAAAAATGCTTAATGATGGATGGACTGCGGTGACAAAAGACAAATCTTTATCTGCACAATTTGAGCATACTGTTGGAATTACTGAAAATGGTTATGAAATATTTACAGAATCTGCTAAAGGTTATTTAAAGCCCCCGTACTTATAATTAATGATTAAAAGATACTCTCGAAAAGAATTGACAGATATTTGGTCTGAGGAAAATAAATACAAAATATGGTTGGATGTTGAAATTGCTGCAGCTCAGGCAATGGAAAAACTTGGTCAAATTCCAAAGGGTGTCTCATCAATAGTTAGAAAAAAAGCTAGGATAAATGTAAAAAGAATTCATCAAATTGAAAGTAAGGTCAAACATGATGTAATTGCTTTTTTAACTTCCGTAACTGAAAAGGCAGGAATTAAAGCTAGATACCTCCATCTTGGCATGACTTCATCTGATGTAGTAGATACAAGTTTTAATATTCAATTAGTTCAGTCAGGTAAAATTATCTTAAAAGACATAGATCAAATTTTAAAAGTATTAAAAAAACAAGCTAGAAAATATAAATTTACTCCTTGCATAGGTCGTAGTCATGGAATTCATGCTGAGCCAATAACATTTGGATTAAAATTAGCTTCTTTTTATCAAGAGTTTAAAAGAAATAGAGAAAGATTAGTTTATGCTATAGATCAAATATCAACTTGTGCAATTTCTGGAGCTGTTGGAACATTTGCAAATGTAAACCCTAATGTTGAAAAACATGTTGCAAAAAAACTTGGATTAAAAGTTGAACCAATCTCTACTCAAATTATCCCTAGAGATCGACATGCATTTTATTTTTCAGTATTGGGAATTATCGCAGGAAGTATAGAAAGAGTAGCTATAGAAATAAGACATTTACAAAGATCAGAAGTTTATGAACTGCAAGAATATTTTTCTAAAAACCAAAAGGGTTCATCTGCAATGCCCCATAAAAAAAATCCAATTTTAAGTGAAAATTTAACCGGACTTGCAAGAATGGTAAGAAGTTCTGTTGTCCCAGCACTTGAAAATATTGCACTTTGGCATGAAAGAGATATTTCACATTCAAGTGTAGAGAGAAATATTGGTCCTGATGCAAATATTACTCTAGACTTTGCACTGGTAAGATTAGCAAGTGTTTTAGATAATATGATTGTTTATCCAAAAAAAATGCTAGAAAATCTTAATCTTACTAAAGGGCTAATTTTTTCACAAGAAGTGATGCTAGAACTGACAAAAACTGGTATCACAAGAGAAAAATCCTACAAGTTAGTACAAGGATATGCAAAAAAATGTTTTGCTGAAAATTTAGATTTGTTTAATGTTATCCAGTCTGACAAGTTAATAATGAGTAAAATTTCAAGCAAAAAATTAAAGTCTATCTTTAGTTATTCAAAACACTTTAAAAATGTAAATCTAATTTTTAGGCGGGTTTTCAAATAATGAAAAAAGGTAAAAAACTTTACGAGGGAAAAGCCAAGATAATTTATTCAACTTCAGATAAAAATTTAGTGATCCAATACTTTAAAGATGATGCTACAGCATTTAATAATGAAAAAAGAACAACTATTGAGGGTAAAGGAGTTTTAAATAATAGAATTTCTGAACATATACTTACAAATTTATCTCAAATTGGTATTGAAAATCATTTAGTCAAACGACTAAACATGAGAGAACAACTAATTAAATTTGCAGAAATAATTCCAATTGAATTTGTTATTCGTAATGTGGCGACAGGATCTTTAACTAAAAGACTTGGAATAGAAGATGGAACCGTACTAAAAGAACCTTTAATTGAGTACTGTTTAAAAGATGACAAACTTGGTGACCCTTTAATTTCAGAGGATCATATTTACGCATTTGATTGGGCAAATAAAAAAGAAATCGAAAAGATAAAAAAAACTATTTTTAGAATTAATGATTTTATGATTGGAATGTTTAGAGGAGTGGGAATAAAATTAATTGATTTTAAATTAGAATTTGGAAGAACTAAAATTGATGGAAGAAAAGAAATAATTTTGGCTGATGAAATAAGCCCTGATACTTGTAGATTGTGGGACTCTGCAACTGACAAAAAACTTGATAAAGATAGATTTAGAAAAGATTTAGGAGATTTATTACCTGCGTATACAGAAGTTGCCAAAAGACTTGGAATTCTACATGAGCAATCAAACGTTTCTGCAGTGAATGTAACTAAACTATCCTCAATTAAAAAGAAGCGAAAATGAAAGTTTCTGCCATAATAACTCTTAAAAAGGATGTTTTAGATCCACAAGGAAAAGTAATTCATCAAGCATTAGATGGTATGGGTTTTAATTCTGTCAATGAAGTTAGACAAGGAAAATATTTTGAAATTGATGTTAAAGAAAATGATCCAAAAAAAGCGAAAGATCTTGTGGAAGATATGTGTAAAAAACTTTTAGCTAATCTTGTTATTGAAAACTACAAAATTATTGAGACACAATAATTAATGAAATCATCGGTTATAACCTTTCCTGGTTCAAATTGTGATCGAGACATGGATGTGGCTCTTACAAAATTTGGATTTAAAAACAAAATGGTTTGGCATAATGATCAAGAATTGCCCAAAAGTGATTTAATTGTTTTGCCTGGTGGTTTCTCTTACGGTGACTATTTACGCTGTGGCAGCATGGCATCTAAGTCAAAAATTATGAATTCAGTAATTAATTTTGCAAAATCGGGTGGATTAGTAATGGGAATTTGTAATGGTTTTCAAATCTTGGTTGAAGCTGGATTAGTGCCAGGAGTATTATTAAGAAATAAATACCTTCAGTTTATTTGTAAAAATGTCCATGTAAAAATTGACAATAAAGAGAACACTTTTTTTAAAAATCTAGATAAAAAAGTTTTGGAGTTTCACATAGCCCATAATGAGGGTAACTATTTTTGTACAAATGATCAACTCAAAGAGATTGAAGATAATAATCAAATAGCAATTTATTATTGTGATCAAAATGGCAATACAAATGATCAAATAAATCCTAATGGATCAATAAAAAATATTGCAGGTATTCTTAACAAAGAAAAAAACGTTTTAGGTATGATGCCTCATCCTGAAAGAATGATAGATGAAAGTTTATCTGGGGAAGATGGATCTATCTTTTTTAAAAATCTTTTAAATAATATTAAATGAAAATTAAACTAAAAATTATTTATTCATTGTTAACTTTTTTTATGATGACCAGTGTTTCTTTTGCATGTGTTACTTCAAAAGAATGCAGTGCTAAAAAAGAAAAAGGTTACTACAATTATCCTAATAAATTAAAAAGAGGTATTGCAGGAGATATGCATATTGCAAACTTCATGCCAGAAGAACTACATTTAGCAAATTACTCTATCATGAAAGACCCAACAGGCACATCGCCTATTGAGATAATTGAAGATTTTAGTCCTATAAAAGGTCATTGTGGAACAGCAGGTCATTTCTGGAAACAAAATAAGGTCAAAGTAGGAACTGGAACAACAGATTGTAATAGTAATAGATTAAGACTCGAACTTGCTATGAATAAAGATTTAAGAACAGGTAAGAAAGCAAAAGAAATTTGGATAGGTTATTATTTGTATGTGCCTGATAAGCCTGATAATTTTAAAGACAAAAAATTACAACCTTACATAACACAATTTTATGGTTCTAATAAAAAAAGTGGTCAAAATAGAGGTGGTTATGCACCTCAATTTTCTGCTTCTATATACAACGGCAAACTTTCCATTGAAGGTGTTCCTGTAATTGATGAAAACAATTTAAAAGGCAAGTGGCACAAGGTTGAGTTTAATGTTAGATACTCAAAAAAAGATGATGGTTTTTTTAAAGTCTATATTAATGATCAATTAAAAGTAAATAGAACAGGCTTTCAAACGTCAAAACATAGTCATGTTGAAATAAAATATGGTTCGTATTCACATCCTGAATACGGTGGTGCTAATTATCCTGAGGGATATCAATTCCCATCCCACACAATATACTTTGCTGGGTTCAGTATAGAGAAAGATAGAGCAAAATTAAAAGTTAACAATATTGAATGATGGAAGTTAACGAAAAAATTGCAATTGAACACGGTTTAAAATCAAATGAGTATAAAAAGATTTGTAAATTATTAAAAAGAACACCTAATATTACTGAGTTAGGTATATTTTCTGCAATGTGGAATGAGCATTGCTCTTATAAATCTTCGCGAATTCATTTAAAAAAATTACATACCAAAGGAAAAAAAGTAATTCAAGGACCAGGGGAAAATGCTGGAGTTATTGATATTGAAGATGGAGATGCAATAGTTTTTAAAATCGAAAGTCATAATCATCCATCATTTATTGAACCTTATCAGGGAGCAGCAACAGGAGTTGGTGGGATTATGCGGGATGTTTTTACTATGGGCGCAAGACCCATTGCTAACTTAAATTCAATCCATTTTGGTTCAACTCAAAATAAAAACACAAAAAACTTATTAAGAGGTGTTGTTCATGGAATTGGTGGTTATGGAAACTGTATGGGAATACCTACCATAGCAGGACAAACATCTTTTGATCGATCATATAATGGAAATATCTTAGTAAACGCGATGACTTTAGGATTGGTTAAAAAAGATAAGATATTTTACTCCAAGGCAGCTGGTTTGAATAAACCAGTTATATATGTTGGGTCAAAAACGGGTAGAGATGGAATTCACGGTGCAAGTATGGCCTCCGCAAGTTTTGATGAAAAAATTGAAGAAAAAAAACCAACTGTGCAAGTTGGAGATCCTTTTACTGAAAAGCTTTTATTAGAGGCGTGCTTGGAATTAATGTCAGGAGACTCAATTATTGCAATTCAAGATATGGGAGCTGCAGGACTAACCTCTTCAAGTATTGAAATGGCATCAAAAGGAAATTTAGGTATCGAAATTAACTTAAACAAAGTTCCATGTAGAGAAACCAAAATGACCCCTTACGAAATTATGTTATCTGAAAGCCAAGAACGAATGCTTATAGTTCTTGAAAGTGGCAAAGAGGAAATAGCCAAAAAAATATTTGATAAATGGAATTTAGATTTCGCTGTAATTGGAAAAACAACTAACACAAAGAATATTGAATTATTTTTTGATAACAAACAAGTGGCTAATATTCCAGTAAATACATTGGTTGAAAACTCACCGATGTATGATCGAAAATGGAAAAAATCAAAATTACCAAAAAAAAATAAAATAAATAAAACAATATTTAAAAGTCTAAAAATCAAAGATACGTTAAAAAAAATCTTATCTAGCCCTAATGTTTGTAGCAAAGAATGGATTTGGCAACAATATGATCACACCGTAATGGGTGATACTATACAAAAACCTGGCGGAGACTCTGGTGTAGTAAGAGTTCATAAAACAGATAAAGCTATAGCTGCTACAGTTGACTCATCTGCAACTTATTGTTGGGCACATCCACTCACAGGGGGAAAGCAAGTCGTTTGTGAAACTTGGAGAAATTTAATCTCAGTAGGTGCTAAACCTATAGCAGTTACGAATTGTTTAAATTTTGGAAGCCCAGAGAAAGAAGAAAATATGGGTGAGTTTGTAGAATGTGTTCAAGGTATCAGTGAAGCATGTAAGTATTTAGATTATCCTGTTGTTTCAGGAAATGTGTCTTTTTACAACGAAACTAAAGACATCGGAATTAAACCAACTCCTACTATAGGAGGTGTGGGTTTAATTAAAGATTACAAAAAAATGATTACAATGGATTTTAAGGAAATCGACAACATCATATTAGTGATTGGTAAAACTGAGGGTCATATAGATCAAAGTTTATTATCAAGAATCATATTAAATGAAAATAATGGACCGCCACCTGAGGTTAATTTATTTAATGAAAAAAATAATGGATTGACTCTTCTTAATTTAATAGAGAAAAATTTCATTAAAAGTGCCCATGATGTGTCTCTCGGTGGAATAATCACAGCAATCAGCAAAATGTGTATAAAAGGTGATAAAGGTATACAAATCAAAAAGCCAAAATTTTTGATTAATGAAATTGAATACTTTTTTGCTGAAGATCAAGGAAGATATTTGATTGAAATAAATCCAAAAGATTTAAAAGAAGTCTCTAAGATTTTAGATAAAAATTCAGTACATTATGATGAGATAGGTAAAATAATCGATAAAGAGATGATAATTGATCAAAAGACAAAACTAACAATTGACGAATTAAAATCATATAATACTAATTGGCTTAAGAGTTATATGGTTTGATTATGGCAATGGATTTAAAAGAGATTGAGAAATTTATTAAAGAAGCAATGCCAGATGCTTCAATAGAAATACAAGATTTAGCTGGAGATGGTAATCATTATTCTGCTACAGTTACATCATCTCAATTTGCTGGAAAAAGTAAAATTGAACAACACAAAATGGTTTATAATTCATTAAAAGGTAGAATGGGGAATGAATTACATGCCTTAGCTATTAAAACAAAGGAACAATAATGGATGATAAAACAAAAAATATAATTCAAAATCATATCGACACTAATGATGTATGTTTATTCATGAAGGGAACTCCAGATGCTCCTCAGTGCGGATTCTCAATGGCAGTTTCAAACATGCTAAAAATTTTAGAGGTAAATTTTAAAAGTGTAAATGTTCTTGAAGACCAATCAATAAGAGAGGGAATTAAAATTTTTAGTGATTGGCCCACTATTCCTCAACTTTACGTAAAAAAAGAATTTGTTGGTGGGTGTGATATTGTTAAAGAGATGTACGAAAATGGAGAATTAAAAAAAATACTCCAGGATAAAGGAATTAGCTCAAAAAAAGATTAGCTAAAAATAGATCTTACTTTTTTTGAGAAAAATTTTCTTAATAAAGTTAATAAGCTAAATTTTTCATAACTTTCTTCACTATTTTTATAGTCATAATCAATCTTATTTTCCCAATAAAGTTCTATGATGAAGCTACTTCTAAAATTTTTTCTTAATTTATGAGCAGCAGATACAGTTAATATTGGCTCTAAAAACTGTAACTTTTTTGAAATAATCAATTTAAAATCAACATCGTTAAAATCCATATGCCATAAATGGTCTTTTTTGTTTTCAAAAACTAAATTATCTTCTAACTTTGTGGGTAATTCTATGTAACCTTTACTAGAGACTCTTTCTAACTCTTTTATAAAAAATTTAAAATCTTCTACATGCTCTAAAACATGGCTTGCAATTACAAAATCAAATTCATTATCTGTAAATGGTAAACTTTTGTTCTCGAGTTTTATAAAATTTTTTTCTTTATAGAATTCTGATAAATCCTGAACATCACAAATTGTTGTAGCAAATTCGTTAGCTGAGTACCCACAACCAATATCTAAAATTTTCCAATTTGGTTTTTCTGATAGAATTGATTGAATATGACTTTTGGATGTTCTTTTTATCAATTTATTATCTAGAGTAATATTCAATTACTAAATTTGGTTCCATTACTATTGGATATGGAACTTCCTCAAATTTTGGAACTCTAATAAACTTAAATTTTTTATTTTTTTGATCTAATTGAATGTATTCTGGTGTTTCTCTCTCTTTATTAGCCAAAGCGATATCAATTATTGCAAGTTGTTTAGATTTATCTCTTATTTCTATAGTGTCTTCTTCTCTAACTAGGTAGCTAGAAATATTTACTTTTTTACCATTTACTTTAACGTGACCATGATTAATAAGTTGTCTTGCAGAAAATATAGTTGTTGCAAATTTCGCTCTATAAATAACAGCATCTAGTCTTCTTTCTAAAAGACCGATAAGATTTTCGCTTGTATCACCTTTAAGCATTGAAGCTTTCTTATAAATATTTCTAAATTGTCTTTCATTTATATTTCCATAATAAGCTTTAAGTTTCTGTTTAGCTTGTAATTGAATTCCATAATCTGATGGTTTAGCTGGCTTGGTTTGTCCGTGCTGCCCTGGCCCATAAGCTCTTTTATTAAAAGGGCTTTTTGGTCTTCCCCATAAGTTAACTTTTAATCTTCGGTCTACTTTGTGTTTAGAGTTTAATCTTTTAGTCATTTAATAATGGGGGTTATAAACTTACTCTTAATTTTGTCAATCAACGTTTTTTTCCTAAACTAGCAAATACCCCAGATAATATACGTGTTTCTTTATTGGATAAGTCCATTTTGTAAAAAATATTTCTCAGGTTCTCGAGCATCTTTGCTCTCTTTTCCTTAGGTCTAAAAAAATTAATTTCATCTAAATTTTTAATACAAAGATCTAACATTAATTGAATTTCTTTCTTACTAGCTGATTTAATTTTCTTTGATTTTTGAAATGGAACGTTTTTTAATTTAATAAGACTGGCAACATATTGAGCAATTATGATTAAACTATGAGATAAATTTAGAGATTTAAAATCAGGATTTGTGGGTATTTGCAAAGTGTAATTAGCATAACTGATTTCATTGTTTGATAAACCTGATGCCTCTGAACCAAATAAAAACCCAATTTTTTTTTTAAAATTGATCTTTTTTAGATCAACTAATTTTATATGTTTAACGTTTTTATTTCTAAATCTTGTAGAAGTTGCAATAATAATATCAATTTTTCTTATTGCATCTTCTAAATTATTATAATTTTTGCTTTGATTGATAATATCTTTAGCACCTACTGAAGTAGCTAAAATTTTATCATTTGGAAAGGTAGGTTTAGGATCAATTAAAACTAATCTATTAAAATTGAAGTTTTTAATCGCTCTAGCACAAGCACCGATATTTTCTGATAACTGAGGTTTGTGAAGAATAAATGAGATATTGTTTTTACTCATTTATTTACTTGCGGGTGCATTATCTTTAAATAATTTATAATCTAAACTATCAATCAACGCTTTAAATGAAGCATCGATAATGTTTGTAGATACACCAATAGTAAACCAGTTTTTTCCTTGTGAATCTGTACTTTCAATTGATACTCTTGTTACAGCCTCAGTTCCTGTATTTAGAATTCTAACTTTATAATCCACCAACTTTAAATCTTTTAAGTATTTTGAGTATTTTGCTAGTCTATCAACATTTTGTCTTATAGCATTATCTAAAGCATTGACCGGACCATTACCTTCTCCTTCACACATAATTTTTTCTCCATCAACCTCTAATTGAGCTTTTGCAGAAGAAACTATTTCTCCAGATTTATTTTTTTTTACTGAAACATCATATTCATTTATAGATATATATCTTGGTATTTCTCCGATAATTCTTCTGGCTAATAATTCAAACGATGCATCTGCGCCATCATAACTATAACCAATAAATTCTCTGTCTTTTACTTCGTTTAATAACTTTTTGATTTTTGGATCATTTTCTTCAATTTCAATTTTGATACTTCTTAGTCTTGAGATGATATTTGATTTTCCTGATTGATCAGAGACAACAATATTTCTTGTGTTACCAACTTCCTCTGGATCGATGTGTTCATAAGTTTTTGGATCTTTTTGCACAGCAGATACATGCAATCCCCCTTTGTGTGAAAAAGCTGCAGCACCTACATAGGGTAAATGTTGGTTAGGTTTTCTATTTAAAATTTCATCTAAAAGTCTTGAACATTCAGTCAAATTTTTAATGTTTTTTGATTTTATTCCAATTTCAAATTGAGAAGAAAAATCTTTTTTCAAAAAAAAAGTTGGTATTAATGACATTAAGTTTGCATTTCCACATCTTTCACCTAATCCATTTATAGTACCCTGAATTTGTCGAACACCAGATAAAACTGCTGCTAATGAATTAGCAACTGCGTTACCAGTATCGTTATGAGCATGAATTCCTAAGTTTTTTCCTGGCACTACTTTTTTAACTTCGCTAATTATTTGTGTGACTTCATGTGGAAGTGTGCCTCCATTTGTATCACATAATATTACCCATCTAGCACCTTGATCATAGGCAGCTTTAACACATGAAAGCGCATATTTTGGATTTGCTTTATAACCATCAAAGAAATGTTCTGCATCAAACATAAATTCTTTTTTTGCTTTAACAAAATGTTTGGCACTCTCAGAAATATTTTCTAAATTTTCTTCATTTGTAATTCCTAATGCAACATCAACATGAAAGTCCCAAGACTTACCTACCAAACATACCGCAGCAGTATTAGAGTTCATAAGTGCGGATAAACCAGTATCATTCTCTGCGCTTCTTCCAGATCTTTTTGTCATTCCAAAAGATGTCAGTTTTGAATTTTTAAAATCATGTTTTCTCTGAAAAAATTCTGTATCTGTTGGGTTTGCTCCAGGCCATCCCGCTTCTATATAATCAACGCCAAGATTGTCTAGAGCTAATGCAATTTTTTCCTTTTCCTCTAATGAAAAATCTACACCCTGGGTTTGAGCGCCGTCTCTTAATGTAGTATCAAAAATGTAAAGTCTCTCTTTAGTCATTTAATTTTCCAAGTTGTTTTACCATCTTCATCTTCAATTAAAATACCCTTATCCAATAACTCATTTCTAATTTTATCAGCTAATTCATAATTCTTTATTTGTCTCGCCTCATTTCGCTGATTAATTTTTGATAAAATATCCTTTTCAGAAAGTTTTAAGTTTTTCTTTTTGAAGCTATTCCATTCCTCTTTTGATTGATTTAAAAGTCCAATAAAATTACACGCAGTTGTAAATAATTCTTTATCTTTTTTATTACCGTCTTTAGCTTTATCAAAAAGCCTGTGTAATACCGCAATAAATTCTGGGGTATTTAAATCGTCATACAAAGGTTTTAGATCATTATCTTGAATTAACATTTTTTTATGAACAGGGACATAGCAATCATACCATTTGTTTAATGTTCTTTGACATTCATCCATAAGTTTTTCATTCCAATCTAATGGTTGACTGTAGTGAGCACTAATCAAAGCTAATCTTAAAACTTGTCCATTATATTTTCTTTTTAAATCACTTATTTTTAAAATATTACCCTGTGATTTAGACATTTTCTCTTTTGACATAGTAATGAAATTATTGTGCACCCAGTAATTTGCAAATTTTTTCGTTTTATTTGCACATAATGACTGAGCAATTTCATTCTCATGATGGGGGAATATTAAATCTCTACCACCTCCATGAATATCAAAGGTATTACCAAGATATTTTTTTGACATCACAGAACATTCTAAATGCCATCCTGGTCTACCTTTGCCCCATGGAGAGTCCCAAGATGGCTCAGTGTCAATTGATGGTTTCCATAATACAAAGTCTTCTGGATTTTGCTTGTTGTCAGATAATTCTACCCTCGCACCTGCTATTAAATCATCAACATTTTTATTTGAAAGCATTCCATAATTTTTAAATTTTTTCACCCTAAAATAAACATGGTGCTCACTTTCATAAGCAAATTCACCTTTAATTAAATCATTAATCATGCTGATCATTGGTTCAATGTTATCAGTGGCTTTTGGCTCGTGAGTTGGTGTTTCACAATTTAAATATTTACAATCTTCATGAAATTTTTTGATTATATTCGAAGTTAATTCGGTTATCGAAATTTTTTTTTCCTCAGAAGATTTTATAATTTTGTCATCTATATCAGTAATATTTCGAACATAAGTAACTGATTTATTTCCGTATTTACATTTTAAAACTTTAAACAAAATATCAAAAATTATTAGTGGTCTCGCATTTCCAATATGTGGATCATCGTACACTGTTGGACCGCATACATACATCCCAATATTTTTTGGATTAATTGGGTTAAATTTTTCTTTCTTATTACCTAGACTATTTGATAAAAAAATATCCTTATTCATTTAGCTCCAATTATTAAACCCACTTGTGAGCGGAAATCTTCGATCTCTACCAAAAGCTTTTGATGTTACTTTTGGTCCTGGTGCAGCTTGAAACCTTTTGTATTCAGATTTAGCTAATAGACGAGCTGTTTTTTCAACAATTTTTCTATCAAAACCTTTCGATACAATTTTCTCAACAGAAATCTCTTTCTCAACTAAATCTTTTAAAATTTCATCTAAAATTTCATATTCTGGTAAACTATCAGTATCCTTTTGATTTTCTTTTAGTTCAGCTGTAGGTGCTTTTGTTATAATATTTTCTGGAATTACTTTCCCTTTTGGACCTTTGAATAAGTCAGAAAAATTTTCATTTCTCCATCTGCATAATTTAAAAACGTCAGTTTTCCAGACATCTTTGATCGGTGCAAAACCTCCACACATATCACCATACAAAGTTGAATAACCAACTGCATATTCTGATTTGTTTCCTGTAGCTAATACCATAAAACCATATCTGTTTGACAAGGCCATTAGAAGTAATCCTCTCAATCTTGATTGAATATTCTCCTCAGTGATACCTGGTGAAAAATTTTTTCCATTAAATTTTACCAAAGTTTTGTCAACAATTTTCATAGCTTCGCTTATTTCTAAATTTGAAAATTTTATTTTTAAAAGATCGGCTGCATCCTTTGCATCATTTAAACTTTCTTGGCCTGTAAAAGGACTTGGGAGCATTATCGCTTGTACCTTTTCAGAGCCAAATGCATCTGTTGCGATTGCTGCTACTAAAGCAGAGTCAACCCCACCAGACAAGCCTAAAACAACTCCATTAAAATTGTTATTATTTACATAATCTCTTAATCCTAGAACTAGAGCTTTGTACAATCTTTCTGTTTCGGATGAATTTTTACTTAGATTTCCATTACCGATCCATTTTCCATTTTGTCTTTTAAAATCTATAACCGAAACTTCCTCTTTAAATTCATTTAAACAAAAAAATTTACTTCCATCATGATTTAGACCAAAAGAGGACCCATCAAATATTAACTCATCTTGTCCACCAGTTCTATTAAGATAAATAAGTGGCAGCTTTATTTCTTTAACTCTTGATGAGGTTATATTATCTCTTTCAAAACTTTTAGAAACTGTAAAAGGCGAGGCATTAATTGCGATAATTATCTCTGCTCCAGAATCTGATAATTTTTTGAGAACTGTTTTTTCCCAGATATCCTCACAAATTGGTAATCCAAATTTTGTATCTTTTATCTTCACACAATCTTCTAATTTTCCTTCTGTAAATACTCTTTGTTCATCAAAAACTCCCGTATTAGGAAGTTCATACTTATCTTTTGTTGCAATAATTTTTCCATTTTCGATAACAAACACAGAATTTTTTATGACTGTTTTATCTTTCCGTGGTGCACCAAGAATTATTGCTGATTTTCCATCTCTTGTGATTTCTACCAATTTTTTTATCTCACTATGAACTAAATTTAAAAAATCCTCTCTTAAAACTAAATCATCAATTGGGTATCCTGATACATAAAGTTCTGGTGCAACTAATACGTCGATGTCGTCATCTAATTTAGATCTTATTGTCGCCAATTTATTGATATTTCCTGAGACATCACCAACTAAGGGATTTAATTGTGCTAGAGCTATTTTTAATTTTTTATCCATATTCAAGATATAATTACTTATAATTAAAATTTTATAATAATAATAGTCATACTTAATTAGCCTATTTGATTAATAAGCTCTTAAGATGCCGCTTGAATAGCATTTTTAGAATAGCTGCTATTCTTTTTAATCTCATCAGAAATTAAAAAAGCTAACTCTAAAGCTTGGTCTGAATTTAGTCTTGGATCGCAATGAGTGTGATATCTGCTTGATAAATCAGCATCAGATATTTTTCTAGCTCCCCCTGTGCACTCTGTAACATCTTGGCCAGTCATTTCAACATGCAGACCACCTGCATAAGATCCTTCTGACTGATGAACACCAAAAACATTTTTGACCTCATTAACAACATTGTTAAATGGTCTCGTTTTAAAACCAGTAGTAGATACAATTGTATTACCATGCATTGGATCACATGACCAAATAACATTAAGACCTTCTTTTTTAATTCGTCTTATTAACTTTGGTAAAAACTTTTCTACATTTTGATGACCAAATCTTGAGATTAAAGTTATTTTGCCTTTTTCGTTTTTTGGATTTAATACTTCACAAATTTTGGCAATCTCCTCAGGTTTAGAAGTAGGACCACACTTTATTCCAATCGGATTTTCTATTCCTCTACAAAATTCAACATGTCCACCATCTAGTTGTCTTGTTCTATCACCAATCCATACAAAATGAGCAGAGGTATCATGGTACTCACCAGTAGTAGAGTCTACTCTGGTCATACTTTCCTCGAACGGTAAGTGCAGCGCTTCATGTGACGTCCAGAAATTTACTGTGTATAATCTATTATTAAAGTCTGAAGTTATTCCACAAGCTTCCATGAAAGCTAATGCATCTGCAATTTTATCTTCCAAGTCTTTAAATTTTTTCGCTTGCGGACTTTTTTTAATGTAATCTAAGTTCCACAAATGAACTTTGTTTAAATCTGCAAAACCACCTTTTGAAAATGCTCTAAGTAAATTAAGCGTTGAAGCTGATTGAGAATATGCTTTGTACATTCTTTTTGGATCTGGTCTTCTTGCTTTTTCGTTAAAGTCTATTGCATTAATGTTATCACCTAAATAACTTGGTAATTCTACATCACCTTGTTTTTCTGTTGGAGCACTTCTTGGTTTAGAAAACTGTCCAGCAATTCGTCCAAGTTTTACAACGGGTAAAGACGCAGAATATGTCATCACTAAAGCCATCTGAAGAATTACCTTAAAAGTATCTCTTATATTGTCAGGATGAAATTCTGCAAAACTTTCAGCACAGTCACCGCCTTGCAATAAAAAAGCTTTGCCATCAACTACTTTAGATAATTGATCTTTTAAATGTCTTGTCTCACCTGCAAATACAAGTGGTGGAAATGTTTTTAATTTATTTAAAACACTATTAAGTTCATTTTCATCACCATACGTTGGTATGTGTTTGACAGGATACTTTCTCCAACTATTTACTTTCCAATTTTTCATTTTCAACTCATGATTGTTGTATCAGAGTTTTTCTATTATTCAACGGTTACTGATTTAGCTAAATTTCTAGGCTTATCTATATCAAATCCTTTTTTGAGAGCTGAATAATAAGCTAATTTTTGCAAAGGTATTGTTAAAAGAAAGGGTAAAAGATCCTCATTAGCACTCTCAACCTCTATTTTTTCCCAAATATTTTCTGAAACCACTTCATCACTACTTTTATTGGTTACTAATAAAACTTTTGCTCCTCTAGCAATAACTTCCTGCATATTAGAAATAGTTTTTTTATAATAATTGTCTCTCGGTGCTAATACAACAACGGGCATTCCTTCCTCAATAAGAGCAAGCGGTCCATGTTTCATTTCACCGGCTGGATAGCCTTCAGCATGGATATAAGACAGTTCTTTTAATTTTAACGCACCTTCTAATGCTATTGGAAAAGAAAAACCTCTTCCTAAAAACATTGAACCTTTAGCCTCATTAAAAGTATTAGATATTGTCTGTATCTTATTATCGGTCAATAAAGTCTTTTCTGCTAATTTTGGGAGAGATTTAAGGTCTTTAAGTTTTTCATTAAATAACTCTTTTTTTAAATCTTTTCTTAATAATCCAATTTTTAAAGCTAAAATGTACAATATAAGTATTTGACCCAAAAAGGCTTTGGTAGATGCAACCCCTATCTCGGTCCCACAATGTATTGGTAAAACAAATTTAGAGTCCCTAGCAATTGAACTCTCGATTACATTAACAACCGCACATGTTTTCATATTATTTTGATTACATAAATCTAATGCTGCATAAGTATCTGCAGTTTCACCTGATTGAGATACAAATATATATAAAGTTTCTTTCTTAAATCTGTTTTTTCTATATCTAAACTCTGACGCAATATCTACATTAACATCTAATGTAGTTAATTCTTCGAACCAGTATTTTGCAAGGAGACAAGAATGATAAGCTGTTCCACAACCAATTAGAGTTACTGATGAAATCTCATTTGTTTTCCAAGGAAAGTTATAAATATTAATATCGTTATTTAATGTATCTACATATTCATTAATCCCATTTTTTAATGTTGTTGGTTGTTCTTCTATTTCTTTAGCCATGAAATGTTTGTAATCACCTTTGTCATATTTTTCATCCTCAAGTGATAATTCTAAAACTTTTTTATTTATCTTGTCTCCATTTTCATTAAAAAATTCAACATGATCTTTTTTTATTATACAAAATTCACCGTCATTAAGATAAGTAATCTTATTTGTCATCGCCTTAAGAGCATATGAATCTGAACCTAAATAATTTTCATTCGGGCCGTACCCAACAGCTAATGGTGATCCTCTTCTTGCGCCAACTATTAAATCAGGTTGATCTTTAAATATTATACCTAACGCAAAACTACCATGAAGAGATTTGAGGGTTTTTTTAATTGAATTAACAATATTTTCAGTTTTTAAATTTTCTGTAATCAAATGCACGATCACTTCAGTATCAGTTTGTGACTTAAATTTATGACCCTTACTTACCAAAAATTTTTTTAATAACGTAGAATTTTCAATTATTCCATTATGAACTACAGAAACATTTTGCGAAGAGTGAGGGTGAGCATTAATACTATTTGGCAATCCATGTGTAGCCCAACGAACATGTCCTATACCAATAGTTCCTTCCATTTTTTGGACTAAAAGGTTATTTTCTAAATTATCAACTCTTCCTTCCGATTTAACTTCGTTAATTTCATTGTTTGAAAGCGTTGCTATACCGGCTGAGTCATATCCTCTGTATTCTAATTTTTTCAAAGAGTTAATTATTGTTGATGAGACAGGTCTACTACCGTTGATTCCAATTATTCCACACATAATTATTTAGACTTTCTTTTATAATTTTTTTTCTCTAGTTGTTGACTTCTAGTCAGTGCTAAAGATTTTTTACCCACATTTCTAGTAATTACTGATCCTGCTCCAATTATACTATCATCTGCAAGTGTAATTGGGGCTACTAAAGAAGAATTAGAACCAATAAAAACATTATCTTTTATTTTAGTTTTATATTTTTTAACTCCATCATAGTTGCAAGTGATTGTTCCTGCTCCAACATTAACTGATTTACCAATTGAAGCGTCACCAATATAAGCTAAATGATTTACCTTAGATTTTTTTCCAAGAGTGCTTTTTTTAATTTCAACAAAATTACCAACCTTAGACTCTTCCTTTAAAGTTGTACCGGGTCTTATTCTTGCATAAGGACCTACTTCAACTTTGTTTTCAATTTTACAATTCTCTAAATGACTGAAAGATTTAATAATAACATTATTACCAATTTTCACTTTTGATCCAATAACTACATATGGTTCTATAGTCACATTTTTTCCAATTTTAGTATCTTTAGAAAAATAGATTGTTTCTGGAGCAATCATATTTACTTTGGATTTTAAAAATTTATTTCTTAATGAATTCTGTAGCTTGTTTATTTGTAACTGTTTCATCTAGAAAATTACTTACAATAAGTATATACCTTTCTTAATTCACAAAATATTTCTTAAAAATACTTTTAAATATGAAACAAATTTATACAATTCTTTTTGATTTAGATGGTACTTTAGTAGATACGGCACCTGACTTAATGAATGCTCACAATCATGTGATGAATAAATTTGGTTATCCAACTAAGTCTACTGAAGAAATAAGAAATTTAGTAGGTGGTGGAGCTGGGGCTATGATTGGAAGATCGATATGGGGTCAGGCTAAAAAAGAATTTGGAAAAGTTCAAGATGAAAAAATAAAAAAAGAAATGGTTAAAGAATTTGTAAATTATTATGGAAAAAATATTGTAAATGAAAGTAAACTAATTGACGGTGCAAAAGATTTTTTAATATGGTCAAAAGAAAAAAATATTTCGATGGCTGTATGTACAAATAAACAAGAACATCTTGCTATTGATCTATTAAAAAAAATAGGAATTTACGATTTTTTTGAGTACGTTGCTGGCCATAATACATTTGATTACTGCAAGCCTGATCCAAGACACTTAACATCTGTCGTTGAGATTTTAGGTGGAGATCTTAAAAAAACTTTAATGGTTGGCGATAGTGAAACAGATGCTAACGCCGCAAAAGCTGCTGGAATTCCAGTTATTTTACTTGAGGATGGTTATACTGAAAAAAATACAACTGAAATTTACCATAATCACTTAATAAAAGACTTCATTGGTATTGAAAAAATCGTAACAAAATATCTTTAATATTGATTATTTTTTTTTAACTATTAGAACAGTTTTCAATTAGGAGTTATTTTGATCATACATAACGTAAAAGTTTTCCCATCTAAAATTCACTTACCCAAAAAAAAACAGCTGGCTTGGAAAATCGCAGAGATTGCAAGTGATAATGCAAAGTTGGATAAAGAAGCAATAGAGATGGTGATTAATAGAATTATTGATAATGCCTCAGTTGCAATAGCCTCATTAAACAGACATCCTGTTATTTCATCTAGGGAAATGGCTTTTAAACATTTGAGAAAAAACGGTGCAACATTATTTGGTGTTAACAGTAAATTAAAATTTGATTGCGAATGGGCTGCATGGAGTAATGGTACGGCTGTAAGAGAACTTGATTTTCATGATACTTTTTTAGCAGCTGATTACAGTCATCCTGGTGATAATATCCCACCCTTGTTAAGTGTTGCTCAACAAAATAAAAAAAGTGGGATCGATCTTTTAAGAGGGATAATAACTGCCTACGAGGTTCAAGTTAATTTAGTAAAAGGAATTTGCTTACATAAACATAAAGTAGATCACATAGCTCATTTAGGACCAAGTGTTGCTGCTGGAATAGGATCGATGTTGAGACTAAATACAGAAACAATCTATCAAGCTGTTCAACAAGCTCTGCATACAACTATTTCAACTAGACAGTCTAGAAAAGGTGAAATTTCAAGTTGGAAAGCTTATGCTCCAGCGCACGCTGGGAAACTTGCAATTGAAGCTGTTGATAGAGTTATGCGTGGTGAAGGTGCTCCAAGTCCGATTTATGAAGGTGAAGATAGTGTTATAGCGCGAATTTTAGATGGAAAAAAAGCGTTGTATAAAGTTCCACTTCCAAAAAAAAACGAGACTAAGAAAGCTATACTTGAAACTTATACAAAAGAATATTCTGCTGAATATCAATCTCAAGCATTAATTGATCTTGCAAAAAAACTTAAAAAGAAAATACCAAATTTAAATCAAATAAGAAAAATTGATATTTATACCAGTCATCATACTCATTATGTGATTGGTACAGGTGCAAACGATCCTCAAAAAATGGATCCAAATGCAAGTAGAGAAACGTTAGATCATTCAATAATGTATATATTTGCTGTGGCTTTAGAGGATGGTAGCTGGCACCATGTAAAATCTTATTCGAAAGCTAGAGCAAAAAGAAAAAGTACAATTAAGATATGGAGATCAATCAAAACCCATGAGGATAAAAAATGGACCAAAAGATATCATGACCCAAACCCTAGAAAAAAAGCTTTTGGTGCAAAAGTCACAATTACGCTTAAAAACGGAAAAAAAATTACCGAAGAGCAAGGAGTTGCAGATGCTCATCCTTATGGTTCAAGACCGTTCAAAAGAAAAAATTATATAAACAAATTTTTAACGCTTACCGAGAATATTTTAGATAAAAAAGAAATTGAAAGATTTTTAAAGACAGTGCAAAACTTAAGAAAACTAAAGTCAGGTCAATTAGATAGATTGAATATTATTGTTAAAAAGAGCAAAATTAAACGAAATTTAAAAAAAGGAATTTTTTAATGCATTTTGTTGAAAAAGAACCAATACAAAAAAGAAAAGATTTTACAGATAAATTAAAATCTAAAAAAATATTAAGAGTTCCTGGTGCTTATAATCCTTTAACTGCAAAGTTAATTGAGGAGATTGGTTATGATGCAGTTTATGTTTCAGGAGGTGTTATGGCAAATGATCTTGGATTCCCAGATATTGGATTAACTACACTGCAAGATGTTAGTACGCGGTCGTACTTAATTTCTAGAGTTACAAATCTTCCTACAATTGTAGATATAGATACAGGATTTAGATCATGTAAAGAAACTATAGAAACTTTTGAAGAGTTTGGAATTACTGGAGTTCATATAGAAGATCAAATTGAGAGAAAAAGATGTGGACACCTAGATAATAAAGAATTGATATCTACAGATGCAATGGTGAAAAAAATTAAAGAATGTGTGTCTGCAAAAAAAGATGAGAATTTTAAGATCATTGCGAGGTCTGATGCAAAAAGTGTAGAGGGTATAGATAAAATGATCGAAAGATGTAAAGCTTATATTGATGCTGGAGCAGAAATTGTTTTTCCTGAAGCACTTCATGATGAAAAAGATTTTGAAAAAGTTAGAGGAGAGCTATCGTGTTATTTATTAGCTAACATGACTGAATTTGGTAAAACTAAATTATTAAATTACAAACAATTAGAAGAACTTGGTTACAACATCGTTATTTATCCTGTTACAACTCAAAGATTAGCAATGAAAAATGTTGAGGATGGTCTAAGAGACATTTATACAAATGGACACCAAAACAACATTATTGATAAAATGCAAACCAGAAAACGATTATATGATCTTGTAGATTATGAAAAATATAATAGTTTGGACGAAAAAATTTATAACTTTAACACTGAAGGTCATGAATAATGAGTGATGAGATAAAAAAAGGTTTATTAGGAATTGTTGTAGACGAAACTGAAGTCTCAAAAGTAATGCCTGAAATAAACTCTCTTACTTATAGAGGCTATGCTGCTCAAGATCTTTGTGAATATTGTAGATTTGAAGAAGTTGCTTATCTGATTTTAAACAAGGACTTACCTAATACTATCCAGCTTAGAAAATTTGAAAAGGAAGAGAAAAATAATAGAGAATTATCAAAAGATTTATATTCAATTATAAAAAAAATGCCTAAAAAATCCCATCCTATGGATGTGGCCAGAACTGCCGTAAGTATTATGGGTTTAGAAGATAAAGAAACAACTGACTCCTCTCCTGAGGCAAATATGAGAAAAGCAATAAGAATCCTTGCAAAAACCCCTACTGCATTAGCTG
Organism: uncultured Pelagibacteraceae bacterium; assembly: GCA_902568855.1. Taxonomy (GTDB): domain Bacteria; phylum Pseudomonadota; class Alphaproteobacteria; order Pelagibacterales; family Pelagibacteraceae; genus Pelagibacter. The sequence continues at coordinate 31,030 of CACFSB010000001.1, forward strand.
CCTTCTATAGAATTAGAAAAGGTAAAACAATTATCAAACCCAAAAAAAATTTAAATATGGCAGAAAACTTTTTTTATATGTGTTTTGGAAAAGTACCTCAAAAAGAAATAGTGAAAGCTTTTGATGTGTCTTTAATATTATATGCGGAGCATAGCTTTAACGTTTCAACTTTTACTGCAAGAACTATTACCAGCAGTTTGTCTGATATTCACGGAGCAATTACTGGAGCAATAGCAAGTTTAAAAGGTCCATTACATGGAGGAGCTAATGAAGAAGTAATGCATATGATGAACAAAATTAAGGACCCTAAAAAAGCTCTTAAATGGATAAATAATGCATTAGATAACAAAGAAGTTGTTATGGGTTTTGGCCATAGAGTTTACAAAAGTGGAGACTCAAGAGTTCCTACAATGAGAAAATATTTTGCCAAGGTAGCAAAAATTAAAAAAGATAAAAAATTTGAAAAAATTTATGACATTGTTGAAAAAGTAATGATTGAAAGAAAAAACATTCACCCAAATGTGGATTATCCTACTGGGCCGACTTATCACTTAATGGGATTTGATACAGATTTCTTTACACCAATATTCGTTATTTCAAGAATAACTGGTTGGTCAGCACATATAATGGAGCAACATGCTGCAAATAAACTGATCAGACCACTTGCAAGTTACAAAGGTAACAAGCACAGAAAAGTTTTACAATTAAATCAAAGATAATTAACTAAAAGCCTCGACCCAAGTTCCTTGTGTAGATGCTTTAGAATACTCAGTTGCACGACCTTCAAAGAAGTTCATGTGCTCAACTGCGTTTAACATTGTATCTAACCATCCAAGTGGATTTTTTTGCACGTCGTAAATTGGTTCCAAACCTAGTTGAACTAATCTTCTGTTACCAATAAATCTAATATAATCTTTCACTTCTTTTGCAGTTAATCCTTCCATTGGACCCATTTCAAAAGCTAAATCTATAAAGGCATCCTCATGTTCAATAATGGTTCTGCAAGCCTCATATAATTCTTTTTTCAATTTTGGTGTCCAGATTTCCGGATTCTCTTTAATGAATTCTTTAAAAATTCTAATCATAGAATTACAGTGAAGAGTTTCATCTCTTACAGACCAAGTAACTATTTGGCCCATTCCTTTCATCTTATTATGTCTTGGGAAATTTAAAAGGATCGCAAAACTTGCAAATAATTGTAGACCCTCAGTGAAAGCACTAAAGACTGCAACAGTTTTGGCAATGTCTTCTTTTGAATTAACATTAAATCCTTGCATGTAATCATATTTGTCTTTCATTTCTTTATATTTCATAAATGCAGAATATTCTGACTCTGGCATTCCAATAGTATCTAATAAATGAGAATAAGCAGCGACATGAACTGTTTCCATTGCAGCAAAAGCTGTCATCATCATTAAAACCTCAGTTGGTTTAAAAACAGTTGTGTAATGTCTTAAATAACAGTTATTAACTTCAACATCAGCTTGAGTAAAAAATCTAAATATTTGAGTTAAAAGATTTTTTTCAGGTTGTGATAAATTTTTCTGCCAATCTCTAACATCATCACCAAGTGGTACCTCCTCAGGTAACCAATGAATTCTTTGTTGCGTTAACCAAGCGTCATAACACCAAGGGTATCTAAATGGTTTGTAAACTGGATTTTCTACTAAAAGACCCATCTTTTTGGGTTGGATAATTTCTTTTTTTTCTACTTTGATTTTCTCTGCTACTGACATGATAAACACTCCTCGTATTCTGGTTCTTCGTTAGTTTGTTGATTTTTAGATTTATATACATTAGCTGTAATATCAGTTGATTGAGCATTATTGATATTTTCAGCTCTTTGAATTGATTTTGATCTACAGTAATAAAGGCTTTTCAAACCTTTTTTCCATGCATCAAAATGAATTCTATGTAATTCTTTTTTGTGAACGTCTGCTGGTAAAAACAAATTGACTGATTGTGCTTGAGAAATAAATGGTGTTCTGTCACCACTTAGTTCAATAATCCATTTTTGATTTAATTCAAAAGCAGTTTTAAAAACATCTTTTTCTAAATCAGTTAAAAAATCTAGATGCGAAACTGAACCTTGATTAGTAGTTATTGTTGACCATGTTTCATCATCATTCTTACCATGACTTTCCAAAATTTCCTCAAGATATCTATTTCTTACATTGAAAGATCCTGATAAAGTTTTGTGAGTATAACTGTTAGCTGCAATAGGCTCTACTCCTGGTGATGCACCTCCGCAGATTATTGAAATAGATGCAGTTGGTGCTATTGCGGTCTTATTTGAAAATCTCTCTTTGAAACCATATTCTGCAGCATCTGGACATGCACCTCTTTCCTCAGCTAAATCTTTTGAGGCTTGATTTACCTTTTCATGAATATTTTTGAAAATCTTTTTATTCCATGACTTTGCCATAACAGACTCGAGTGGAATTCTTTTTTTCTGTAAGAAAGAATGGAAACCCATCACTCCTAACCCAACACTTCTTTCTCTCTCAGCAGAGTATTTAGCATCTTTAAATTGCTCAGGTGCTTTGTTAATAAAATCAGATAAAACATTATCTAAAAATCTCATTACATCTCCAATCATATCTGGATCATCTTTCCACTCATCATACTTTTCTAAATTTAATGAAGACAAACAACAAACAGCTGTTCTATCTCTTCCATCTTTATCGATACCAGTAGGTAAAGTTATTTCACTGCAAAGGTTTGAAGTTTTAACTGTAAGGTTTGCTAGCTTATGGTGTTGCGGTATTTGTCTATTAACAGTATCGATGTAAATAATGTAAGGTTCACCTGTTTCAATTCTCGCTGTTAATAATCTAATCCATAAATTTCTTGCAGATATAGTTTGTTGAATAGTTCCGTCAGCAGGACTCTTTAATGCCCATTGTTCGTCATTTTCTACAGCTCGCATAAATGCATCTGAAACCAAAACACCATGGTGTAAATTTAATGCTTTCCTATTTGGATCACCACCAGTTGGTCTTCTCATTTCCATAAACTCTTCTATCTCAGGATGATCAATTGGAAGATAACATGCTGCAGATCCTCTTCTTAATGAACCCTGGCTGATTGCCATAGTTAATGAGTCCATAACTTTTATAAATGGAATAATACCAGAGGTTTTTCCAACTTTACCAATCTTCTCACCTATTGATCTTAAATTTCCCCAATAACTTCCTATACCTCCACCTTTTGCAGCTAACCAAACATTTTCACTCCAAAGATCTAGAATGCCACCTAAGCTATCTGATGCTTCATTTAAAAAACATGAAATTGGTAATCCTCTTTTAGTTCCACCATTAGACAAAACAGGTGTAGCTGGCATGAACCAGAGGTTACTTATATAATTATAAATTCTTTGCGCATGCAAATTATCGTCAGCATATGTGCTAGCTACTCTCGCAAATAAATCTTGAAAAGATTCATTGTGACCAAGGTATCTGTCTTTTAAGGTTGCTTTACCAAAATCAGTTAAGTTTATATCTTTTGATCGGTCAATTTTAATTATTATGCCCTTATCATTTTGAAATAACTCGGTTTCGTTATTTAAAGAGAATAAATCTGGTCTATTACTTTTTTGGACTTCATTGACCTTGGGGCTATATTCAGAGACAGCTTTCTTTAATGCCTGCGATAGTATTTTATTCATTTTTTGTTAATATATCTTGTTAATATAGCGAAAACAACTATATGTTGTGTGCGCTTGGTGTTAATATACTAAATATTATGTAAATCAACAGAACATTTATAGAACAGTGAAAAAAAAATTCAACTATAAAAATGAAAAAAATGTAAGTAATTAACAGCATGTCTCAGTCAATAAAAATAGACCCCTTCGGCTTTAGAGAATATGACGCTAGATGGATTTACGAAAAAGACATTAATGAGCCAGGAATCACGAATCTTGGAAAAGGTCTAGGTACCCAAATTAAAGAGCATACTAAAAAAGAAAACCCAAGAGTAATAGTTGGACATGATTACAGATCATACAGCGAAAAAATAAAGTCAGCTTTAAAAAAGGGTTTACTATCAACTGGATGTTTTATTGAAGATGTTGGTTTATCTCTATCACCAATGGTTTATTTCGCACAATTTAATTTAAATGCCGATGCAGTTGCTATGGTAACAGCTAGTCATAATGAAAACGGTTGGACGGGAGTAAAAATGGGAATCAAAAAAGGATTAACGCATGCACCTGAGGAAATGAAAGAATTAAAAGAAATTACCTTAAATGAAAATTTTACTGAAGGTAACGGTAATGAAAAACAAATTAGAGATTTTGATAAAGTTTATAAAGAGGATTTAATAAGTAAAAATAAATTAAAAAAGAAAATAAAAGCAGTTGTTGCTTGTGGTAATGGTACAGCAGGGATTTTTGCCCCTGATATACTAAGAGGAATTGGGTGTGAAGTGGTAGAATTAGACTGTAATTTAGATTGGAATTTCCCAAAATATAATCCAAACCCTGAAGATTTAGAAATGCTTCATGCAATTATTAAATCAGTAAAAGAAAACAATGCTGATATAGGTTTTGGTTTTGATGGAGATGGTGATCGTGTTGGTGTAATTGATAATGAGGGAAACGAAATTTTTTCTGATAAAATAGGCTTATTAATTGCTAGAAATTTATCGAATTCACATAAAAGTTCAAAGTTTATTGTAGATGTAAAATCTACCGGTCTTTATTCAACTGACGAAATTTTAAATAAAAATCAATGTGAAACTTTATATTGGAAGACAGGTCATTCTCATATCAAAAGAAAAGTGCATAGTGAAAAAGCTTTAGCTGGATTTGAAAAAAGTGGACACTTTTTTTTCAATCAACCATTAGGTTACGGTTACGACGACGGAATTAATTCAGCAATTCAAGTTTGTCACTTATTAAATAATCAAGATAAAAAAATGAGTGAAATAATTAAAGAACTTCCAACCACTTACCAATCACCAACAATGGCGCCTTTTTGTAAAGATGAGGAAAAATACAATGTAGTTGACCAAATGGTAAAGGAATTTAAAAAAATAAAAGACCAAAAAATTAAAATAGACAATCAAGAAATAAAAGAGATTATAACTGTTAATGGAGTAAGATTTTCTTTTGAAGATGGTTCTTGGGGTTTAATTAGAGCATCCTCTAATAAACCCTCATTAGTTGTAGTAACTGAAAGCCCTACTTCTGATGAAAGAAAATTAAATATTTTTAAATTCATTGATAAAACATTAATGAAAACTGGCAAGATTGGTGAGTACGATCAAAAAATTTAATAAGGGAAAGATTCAACTAAAAAGTGTTCATAAAACTGTAAAGAATCATTTATTCTAAATTTGTGAGGTGATGGAGGGAGACTGAAGTCACCTCTTTTTTTTTATGGCAGATAAAAAAATTAGATCAATAGCTAAAACTTTTTCTTGGAGATTTATCATTTTTGTTTATTGGGTAATTTTTGGATACATATACACTGGAACATTCACAGGTGCGGGTATACTCGGTGTTGGATCAATAGTTCCACTTTTTTTTTACTATTTTCATGAGAGAATTTGGAACAAGGTTAAATGGGGAACTGGTTAATATTAATTGATTGATAAGTATTCAAAAAAAGATCTAATCGATACAATAATTAAGAATATCCCAAAGATCTTACTCAATATATTTTTATCTATTTTATAAACTGCTTTTGCCCCTACTCTAGCCATTATCATTGTTACTGGCACGAAAACTAGAAATCCAAGTAAATTCACATATCCAAAACTATAGGGTGTATTAATATTATCTACAATTTTACCTCCAGTAATCATTGTAATTGTACCAAATACAGCAATTAGAAAACCAACTCCTGCTGCGGTTCCTATTGATCTCCTAATATCGTATCCAAAAGTTCTCATAAAAGGAACCATTAATGAACCACCACCAATCCCCAGTAATACAGATATGAAACCTATAATAACTCCTGAAATATTTTTAGCTGAATCAGAAATCATTTTAGGATTTTTTAAAAGTTGTTCTCTAAAAAAGATAAAGAATAAACCAACTATAAAAGCCATAATGGAAAAGAATAAAACGAAAGCTGGTGTTTTTAAGTTTACTGCTAAAAATGTTCCTCCAATAACACCAAATAGAATGAATATACCAAAAGATTTTATCAACTTAAAATCAACTGCATCATACTCCATATGAGTTTTTGTTGATATGATTGAAGTTGGAATTATAATTGCTAGTGATGTTCCAACTGAAAGATGCATTCTTGTTGCAATATCAAAATCTAAAACAGTAAAAGCATAATAAAGAGCAGGTACTATTATGATACCACCGCCAACTCCTAATAAACCTGCCATAAAACCAGCAACTGAAGCTGCTAAAGATAAAACAAATAAAAGATTTATAATTTCATTTATGTCTAAAGTTTCCATTATGAGTTGGCCTGAATTGCCTTTTCATTATTCTGAACAATAGTCATAATATGTTTTGCTTTTTGAAAATCAGAGTCTCTTGCCATCATGTTGTCACTTAAATATCTTTTCCATTCTTTTGAACCAACTTGTCCGTGATATAAACCTACTGTATGTCTCATGATATGATTAATTTTTGTTCCTAATTTTACTTCTCTATCAGCATACTCTAAAAGTCTTTCTACAACTTGTTCCCTTGTAGGACTTATCTTTGTCTTAAATATTTCTTTTTCAATTTCAATTAAAGAATACGGATTTTGATATATTGATCTTCCTATCATTACTCCATCACAAAGCTTTAAATGATTATTTATTTCCTCAACTTTTGTGACTCCACCATTTATAATTATTTCTAAATTAGGATTTTCTTTTTTAATATCATAAACCATTTTATAGTTTAATTTTGGAATGTTTAAATTTTGTTTGGGAGATAAACCTGTCAAGATTGCTTTCCTTGCATGCAATATAAATGTTTTTGAACCAGCATCCTTCATTTTGTGAATAAAATTATTTAAATAATCAAATTCTTCTGTATCATCGAAACCAATTCTTGTCTTAGCTGTAACAGGAATTTTACATGCATTAACCATTGAATTAATACATTCAGCAACCAAATCAGGTTCTTTAATTAAACATGCACCAAATTTATTTTTTTGAACTTTTTTGCTAGGACAACCAAGATTAATATTAACTTCATCATAACCCATATCTTCTGCAATTTTAGCTACTTCTGCTAATTCTTCTTTATTAGATCCACCTACTTGTAGAGCCAATGGTTTTTCTTCAGGGCTAAAAGATAAAATTTTTTTTCTATCGCCATGAATTGCAGATTTTGTTGCAACCATCTCAGTATAGAGCATTACATTTTTGCTCATCAATCTTAAAAAGAAACGATCATGCCTATCAGTACAATCCATCATTGGGGCAACTGATATTTTTCTGTTTATTTTTTTTTTAGAATCCAAGGTCTTTACCCATTATTTTATCAGGTAACCATGTAACAATCTCAGGAAAAATACATAAAATTACTATAGCTAAAGCCATAATTATCATGAACGGTATAGATCCTTTTAATATTTCTGACAAACTAACGTCTGGGGTAATTCCTTTTATAATATAAAGATTTAATCCAACTGGTGGTGTAATTAAGCCAATCTCCATATTGATTGTAAATACTATTGCAAACCAATATGGGTCAAAACCTAAAGTAGTAATAACTGGCAGTAATATAGCTGAAGTCATTACAATAACCGCAACTGGCGGTAAAAAGAAACCAGCTATTAAAAGAAATATGTTTATTAGAATGAACACAACCCATTTGTTAGAGCTTAATTCGACCATGCTCTGTGCTAATGACTGAGTTACATACAGTTGTGATAGAGTGAATGCAAAAAGATATGAGGCAGCGATAATGAACATTATCATTACACTTTCTTTCATAGAAACTTTAACAATGTTCCAAATCTTCTTTGGCTGATAAATTTTGTAAACAACAGCAATTAATACGAAAACTAAGAATGCCCCCACTCCAGATGCCTCAGATGGTGTTGCAACTCCTCCATAAAGTACATATAGAACTCCTGCTATAATCGCCAAGAAAGGAAGAATTCTTGGTAAAACTTCAAGTTTTTCTTTTAGAGTTGGTCTTACTCTATTTCTTAAAGCTTTTGCTGCATCTTTATCAATAAAATAACTGTGTATCAGAGCCCATATCGCAAACATACCTGCCAACATAAAACCTGGCACAAGACCACATAAAAATAATCTTCCAATAGATGTACCTGTTGCAATTCCATAAACTATTAAAACAATACTAGGTGGAATTAAAACTCCTAAAGTTCCACCTGCTGCAATGGTTCCTGTTGCGATTTGATCAGAATAACCTCTTTTTCTCATTTCAGGTATTCCCATTGTTCCAATCGCTGCACAAGTTGCTGGACTAGAACCACTTAAAGCTGCAAAAATTGAACAAGCTCCGATATTTGAAATCACCAATCCACCTGGTACTCTCCAAAGCCATCTATCTAATCCTGTGTATAAATCTTTTCCAGCAGGAGAGTTAGCAACAGCCATTCCCATTAAAATAAACATTGGTATAGAAAGTAAAACAAAAGAGTTTAATCCTGCAAAAAATGTTTCAGCAAAGACATCAAGCATTTGAAAACCCTCAAATGTAACCAAAAGAGCTATTGAAACAAAACTCAAACCAAAAGCAATTGGAATTCCCGAAAAAAGTACCAATAAAGTAAAAACTGCAACAATTAATGCTATTATCAATGGATCCATTTATTTAAAATCCTCTTCATCAGTTAATTTTATAATTTCTGCGATATACTGTAATATCATCAATAAAGCCCCTAACATCATTGATGAATATGGTATCCATAATGGTGGATCCCACACAGTCCCTGTTGAATAATTTTTGGTAAATGCTTCCTCGAACATTAAGAATCCAAAATAAAATAAAATTAAGAAAAATAATAAACTAATAGAGGATGTAAATATTTTTAATCTAATGATATTTTTTTTGGATAAAAAATCATAAATCCATTCCATGCTCACATGAGCTTTTTCACTTAGGACGTACACACTTCCTATAAAAGTTGAAGCAACTAACAACATAGTTACAAGTTCTGTTTGCCATGTAATTGCTCTTTGAAAAAAATATCTTTCAAAAACAAGCTCAACAATTACTAAAATTGATAATAGCAATGCTAATACTGCAAAAGCACCACATGCTTTAGCGATTAGATCGCAAAATTGAAGATACTTTTTTTTCATAAAAAAAACCCCTATTTAATAAGAATAAATAGGGGTTCTTTATATATTATTTTATTTAACTGCTAAAGCCATTTCCATTAGCTTATCGCCACCTGGAACTTTATCAGCAAATGCTTTATGAGAAGATTTCTTCGCAATCTCTACCCATGCAGCATGGTCTTTTGCATCCATGTATACTAATTTTACACCTGCAGCTTTGTAAGCATCTTCAAACTTTTTATCTAAGTTTTCTACTTGAGCTGTCATGTATTTTTCAGCAACTTTTCCAGCCTTCATTAAAGCTTTTTGCTGCTTAGAATTTAAAGCATCAAAAGACTTTTTAGACATTAAAATTGGCTCATACATAAACCATAGACCAAATTTTCCTGGAGGAGTTGCACATGAAACTTGTTCATAAATTTTGTAACTTACAAAACTTCCTGAACTTGTGTTAGCACCTGTTAGTACACCAGTTTGTAAACCTGTGTAAATTTCAGATGAAGGCATACTTTGTATACCAGCTCCAGCTGCTTCTAACATTTGGTTAAATGCTTTTCCAGCAGCTCTCATAACTTGACCTTTTGCATCGCTAGGATTTTTTATACATTTTGTTTTTGAGGCAAATCCACCACCTAACCAAGCATCAGATAAAACTACAACACCAGCATCATTAATGATTTTTTTAATTTCAGTCATCATTGGACCTTTGTTAAATCTTAATGCGTGATCATGATTTTTTACTGTTCCAGGCATTAAAGTTGCATCAAATTCTGGATGAAATTTAGAAGCATATGCTAATGGAAAAGCAGAAATATCTAATTGACCAGTTGTCATTGGTTTCCACTGTTCTTTTGGTTTGTATAATGATTTAGCTGGGTAAATTCTAATATCTACTCCAACGTTTGCTTTTTTAACCTCGTCAGCAATGATTTGAACCATTTCATGACGTGGGTCATAAGATCCATCAGCTCTTGGTGTACCAGGCCATTGGTGACTTGCTTTCAGCGTAACTGCATAAGCAGAACCAATAGTAGTAAAAACAAAAACTAATGAAGTTAAATATAAAGATATCTTTTTTAACATTATTTTTTCCCTCTATTGTTATTTTTAATAATTGAATTAAAGTGAACTTATTAATAAGAGTCAAGTCGACAAAAACTCATGATATATATAATTATATGGATGGACCTTTAAAAAACCTACTAGTAGTTGATTTAACAAGGGTATTAGTGGGTCCTTACTGTACTATGATACTATCAGATCTTGGTGCAAGAGTAATTAAAGTTGAGGCACCAGAAATAGGAGATGACTCAAGAAAATTTGGACCATTCATAAAAGATTACTCAGCTTATTTTATGTCTTTGAATAGAGGTAAAGAGAGTATTGCTCTGAATTTAAAGAACACTGATGATAAAAAAATTTTTGATAAAATTTTATCTAAAGCAGATATTTTAGTTGAAAATTTTAAACCAGGTACTTTGGAAAAATGGGGTTACGGTTGGAAAGATGTAAATAAAAAATATCCTAAATTAATTTATGCATCTGCTTCTGGATTTGGTCAAACCGGTCCTCTCAAAGAATTGCCTGCTTACGATATGGTTGTGCAAGGCATGGGTGGATTAATGAGTGTAACTGGACAACCTAATTCTGAACCAACTAGAGTTGGGACATCAATTGGTGACATCACAGCTGGGTTGTTTACAGCAATTGGAATTAATGCAGCTCTTTATGATAGACAAAAAACAGGTAAGGGAATGTATATAGATGTTTCGATGCTAGATTGTCAAATAGCAATTTTAGAAAATGCTATAGCTCGTTACTTAGCAAAAAATGAAATTCCAAAACCAATGGGTTCACGTCATCCATCAATTGCACCTTTCGAAGCTTTTAAAACAAAAGATAGTTACATTATTATTGCTGCTGGAAACGATAGATTATTCGAAAAACTTTGTGAACTTTTAGCAATGCCTGAGATGAGCAAAGATCCAAAATTTTCTAACAATTCATCTAGATCTAAATATATGGATGAACTTAAAAATATACTTGAGAAAAAATTAGTTTCTAGGTCCACTAGTGAATGGGTTAAAGATATGGAAAAAGAAAAAATTCCATGTGGTCCAATATTTAATATTAAAGAAGCAGTCGAAAATCCTCAAGTAGATGCAAGAAATATGATTGTTAAAGCGTTTCATAAAGAAATTGGAGATTTTAAACTAGCAGGTAATCCAATTAAAATGTCTTCTTATAAAGACGAAAAAACTAGAGGTGATATCCCTGATTTAGATGAACATAGGGAAAAAATTTTAAAAGAATTTAATTAATTGTTCTATATCTCGTTTGAAGTGTCTTGCTCGCTAGCTTGACTTTCTGACTCAGTTACTTCATCCAAAGAAACATCACCTTGCTCATCACCTGTTTCATCTGTTGGTGCGGTATCAATGTCTGGCTTAGCTGTTTGAGAAAGTTCAGCTAAATCCTCATTTGAAACTTGAATTTTCTCTGGAGTTTTTCTTGCTCTCTTAGACGGTAGAATAGGTGTACCACTTTTTGAAATTTCACCCTTATATAAACTCTCAAAGTCATCACCTACATCTTCATCATCTTCCACACCATCATCAACCTGTTCTACATGCTTTCTTAATTTGTAAACTGCACTTTCGGTAAGTTCATTTACCTTAATATTTTCTTCTGCAATTTCTCTTAGGGCAATAACTGTATTCTTGTCATTATCTCTATCTAAAGTTGGCTCTATTCCAGTATTAAGTTGAGTTGCTCTTTCTTTAGCAACCAAAACTAATTCGTAAGGACTTTCTACTTTATCAATGCAATCTTCTACTGTTACTCTAGCCATGCGGAGTATCTATACAGTGAACTTTAAAAAATCAAGGAGAATTTTATAAATATTTGGGATTTAGCTTATTTCTAACAAAAAATAACAAGACGGCAGCTATTGTAATATAGATAAATGATACAAGAGCAACCTGCTTTATCGAAAATCCTGCATCAATTAAAAGGCCAAATAATGCAGTACCAAAAGCCGTTGAAAAAACCATTAATGCTGTAGTTAAAGCTTTTATTGAACCAATATATCTAACGCCATAAATTTCTGCCCATGTTGATGAGCCTAATACGTTAGCAAGTCCATTGGATATACCAATTAAACCCAGAAATAAGAAAGCTGAAAATGAAAGATCAAAATACATTAAAACTAAAGTTGACATTAACAACGGAATATTCATGAAAATAAGTAATTTTCTGCTAGTGAATTTATCAATTAAGAAACCTGCAACTAGTAAAGTTATTACTGATAAAACAGAATAAACCATAAAAGATTGGGCAATGACATAAGCACCCCACCCTTTAGACTCTGTAATAAAAGATTGATAAACAAAAACACCAGTTGCAATCCACGGCATTGCTAACATATTTAAACAAATTATATAAAATCGATAGTCTTTAAGAACTTCAATTCTTTTCCATTGTTTTATTTTCTGATTGAATTCTTGTTGGTTAGTTTCTTCCCTAGATTCAAAGTTCAAATTTTTAACCAGAACAAATGAAGTAATTGGAAGAAATATTAACACTAATATTGATATATATATCCATAAATTTTGCCAAGAAGTAATAGTAAGTAAATATACAATTAAAACAGGTAATATAAATTCAGCAGTAGAAAGACCGAACCAACTTGTGCTTAAAGCTTTTCCTCTAGATTTTGTAAAATATCTGGAGATTGTTGTTGTTGCAGTATGTGACATCATTCCTTGGCCTGAAAATCTCATTAGAAAAATTGCAATAAACAAAAAAGTTATTGAGTAAATCTTTGAAAAGAAAAAACATGAAAAAGATAAAAGTATTGTTACAAAAAATGCAAATTTGAAAATATTGATATCATCTATTTTTTTTCCAACCCAAATTAATAAAAAACTACTTAATAAAGTTGCCGATGCATAAATTGTTCCAAATTGTCCCTGACTGATAGATAATGCTTCTCGTATGCTTGAATTAAAAAGACCAAGAAAAAAACTCTGTCCAAAACTAGAAAAAAATGTAAATATAAAACCAAATATAATTACTTTTAAACTTAAACTTTTAAACATTTTAAAAAATTATGACTTGTAACGTTGCTTTCATAGGTCTTGGTGTCATGGGTTATCCAATGGCTGGTTATATATCAAAAGGTGGACACAATGTAACTGTTTTTAACAGAACAAAATCCAAAGCTGAAAAATGGATTAAAGAATATAAAGGTAATATGGCTAGCACTCCAGCTGAGGCTGCTAAGAACGCTGAATTTGTTTTTACATGTGTTGGAAATGATGATGATTTGTCTGAGGTCACAATCGGAAAGGAAGGAATTTATAATACTATTAAAAAAGGTGCTGTGCATGTTGATAACACTACTGCATCAGCTGAAATTGCGAGAAAACTTTATAAAAACTCAAAAGCACATGGTTGGGGTTTTTTAGACGCGCCTGTATCAGGTGGTCAAGCAGGAGCTGAGAATGGTGCACTAACAGTAATGATCGGTGGGGACCAATCTGATTTTGAAAAAGCAAAAGATAAAATTGATTGTTATAGTAAAAAAATGAAATTACTTGGTGATGCTGGTTGTGGACAGTTAGCTAAGATGGTAAATCAAATTTGTATAGCAGGTCTTGTGCAAGGTTTGTCTGAGGGAATAAACTTTGGGATTAAAGCTGGATTAAACATGGAAGATGTTATTGAAGTTATCTCTAAAGGTGCAGCTCAATCTTGGCAAATGGAGAATAGATATAAAACAATGATAGATGATAAGTTTGATTTTGGTTTTGCAGTAGATTGGATGAGAAAAGATTTAAAGATTGCAATGGAAGAAGCCAAAAATAATGGCTCATTATTACCTGTCACTGAACTTGTTGATAAATATTATGGTGAAGTACAAGGAATGGGTGGCAATCGTTGGGATACCTCAAGCTTAATAAAAAGATTTAGAAAGTAAAGTATGCAGCCAGCATACTATGAAGATTTTGGTGAAATTCAAAATAAATATTGGTCTATGTTAGATGACGCTGTGACTAATAGGGGCTCACCATTTAGAATTCCTGTTTTTATTTGTGCTCACCAAAATGAAGTTGATGGCAGAATTGTTGTTTTACGTAAATCAGATAGAAAAAATAATCTATTACAATTTCACACTGATTTAAGATCTCCAAAAGTAGATATTCTTAAAAAAAATAGGAATGCTTCTTTAGTTTTTTACGATAAAGAGGAAAAGATACAGTTGAGAGTTAAAGTAGAATGTGAAGTTAATAATCAAAATACTACGACAGAGGAATCTTGGAAAAAAACTCAACATATAAGCAGACGCTGTTATTTGACTGATAGTCCTCCAGGATCTAAATCGAATAATCCAACATCAGGAATGATATCTAAATTAGAAGATTTTGATTATACAATGGAACAAAGTGAGGAAGGTTATAAAAACTTTACTGTGATTAAATGTAAAATTAAATCTATTGAATGGCTATATCTTGCAGCAAAGGGACATCGAAGAGCTAAGTTTGATTTAGAGACAAACAAGAATAATTGGTTAGTTCCTTAAAAGACAGATTTGGAATATCTTTTCCAATTGTCTTGATAGTGTTTCGTATTCTCAATAATTGCTTTTTTTTCTTCCTCAGTAATTTCTCTTACAACTTTTCCAGGTGAACCAATAACTAGGGAGTTGTCTGGGATCTCTTTGTTTTCTGTGATTAATGCTTTCGCTCCAATAAGACAGTTTTTTCCAATCTTTGCGTTATTTAAAATTACTGCTCCAATACCAATTAAACTATTATCTCCTATTGTACATCCATGAAGCATAACCATATGTCCAACAGTAACATTTTTTCCAACCTTTAAAGGATAACCAGGATCTGTATGTAAAACACTTCCATCTTGAATATTGGAACCCTCACCAATATGAATATTTTCTAGGTCGCCTCTTAAGGTTGCATTAAACCAAATACTAGAATTTTTTTCTAAGGTAACATCACCTATGATAGTTGCATTTGGTGCTACCCAATTTTCGCCAGAGTTTTTTGGTTTTTTATCTTTTAAATCGTAAAACATAATTTATATATTATTACATTATGCCAATACAAACTCCAATATGTGATTTTGGTCAAAAAGCTCATGACTTTAAGCTAAAATCAACAGAGGGTAAAATTCTTTCCTTAGCAGATGTGAAAGGTGAAAAAGGAACATTAATTATGTTTATCTGTAATCATTGTCCATATGTCAAAGCAGTAACAAAAGATATTGTTGAAGATTGTAAAAAATTAAAAAATATCGGTGTTAACTCTGTAGCTATTTGCGCTAATGATGCAGAAAATTATCCCGAAGATTCATATGAAAATATGATTAAATTTTCAAAAGAGAACCAATTTGGTTTCCCATATTTAGTTGATGAAACTCAAGAAATTGCAAAAACTTATGATGCAGTATGTACTCCAGATTTTTTCGGTTATAATAAAGATTTAGAACTTCAATACAGAGGAAGAGTTAGAGAACTCAAAAAATTAATTCCAGTTAGAGATGGGGATAGTGATCTTCTAAAAGCCATGATGCAAATTGCTGAAACTAATAAAGGACCTGAAAACCAAATTCCAAGTGCTGGATGTGGTATTAAGTGGAAAACTAATTAATGTATCTTATTGTAACAAGATCATTCCCACCAGAATTGGGTGGAATGCAAAATTTGATGTGGGGGTTATCCCGTGAAATGTCCAAAAATTTTATGATTAAAGTTTTCGCAGATTACCAAGATAATCATATAGATTTTGATGAGCAAACCAGTTTTTCAATTGAAAGAGTTGGTGGAATAAAATTTTTAAGAAAAATTAGAAAAGCTCAATTTATTAATGAATTTTTAAAAGAAAATAAAGTTCAAGGTATTATTGCTGATCACTGGAAAAGTTTAGAGTTAATAAAAACTGATAAAAAAAAGTATTGTTTAATTCATGGTAAAGAGATCAATCATCCAGTAGGTAGCTCATTGAATAAAAGAGTTGTAAAAATTCTTAATAATGTTGAAAAAGTAATTGCAAATTCTGAGTACACTAAAAATTTAGCTATAAATAATGGTGTAGACCAAGATAAAGTTGTAGTTATAAATCCTGGGATAGACCCAGTTCAAGAATTAAATAAAAAATCTTTGGAAAAAGTTGAGAGTTTATTAAAAGTCAAAACACCAAGGCTGGTTACTGTTTCTAGATTTGATAAAAGAAAAAATCATGAAAAAGTAATTATGGCATTAAGAAATTTGAAACAATTATATCCTGACATTGTTTATATTTGTATTGGTTATGGTGATGAAGAGGAAAACATAAAAAAATTAGTTGAAGAATTAGATTTAAATTCACAAGTTATGTTCTTTAAAGACATTAGCAGTGATTTAAAAAATGCATTAATAGCTAAATCTAATATTTTTGTTATGCCATCTATAATCCATAAAACTTCTGTGGAAGGTTTTGGGATAGCTTATTTGGAAGCAGCACAATATGGAATTCCCTCACTTGGAGGAAAAGATGGTGGTGCATCAGATGCCATAGATCATAACAAAACAGGATTAATTTGTGATGGTAACAATCTAGATGACATTTATTCATCATTAAATTCAATGATTGAAAATAAAAAATATGTTGAACTTGGAAAAAATGCTAAAGAGCACGTTTCAAAATTTCAATGGGACAAAACTTTAGAGCAATACAAAAAAATTCTTAATTAATTTAAAGAATTACTTAATCTCTCAAAAACTTTCTCTGCACTTAAATTATTTAAGTCTGTTACTTCAATTGCTTTAAAATTTTCTCTTTCAATACTCACTTTGTAAGCGGTTGTATGTTTTCCAAATAAAGTTAAACCTTTGGCTCCCACATGAGCAGCTATATGAGCTGGTCCGGTGTCATTTGCGACTATAAAAGAACTCTCTTTAATTAAACGAGTTAGTTGAGAGATATCGAGTGCTTTTCCATTGTTTAATATAGCTAAAGCATTAATTTTCTTGGCATCATTTATTTCAGTAGGACCAGGAGCAGTCACAACTTTATATTCATTACCAAATTTATTTAAAATAAGTTTAATAAGATCATTATAATAAGGCCATTTTTTAATATTTAAATGTGGCGAGCAAAATGGAAATAACAAAATAAATTTTTCTAATTTAAAATAATTTTTAATTTCACCAATGTCCGAACCCGCCCAACTAAAATCAGGGTTTATTGTATTAGATGTTTTTAATCCAGAAGTTTGGAGTTGATGATTAAATCTGTCTAAAACAGAATGTTTATCAAATTCTTTTTTATCTATTACTTCTGGCAAAGTTGTAATTGAGCTAGACCATGTTTCTTTTTGTGCTTTAGGAAAAAGAATATTCTTATAAAAATTTGTTCTTGAAGAATTTTGAAGGTCGAAAACTTTTGAAAAATTATGTTTCTTAAGATCTCTCATTAAGAAGTATAAGTATATCAGATTATATCTTGGTAACCTTTTATCTAGAATTACCTCATGAATAAATGGATTTTTTTTGAAAACTTCTAAATAAGCTTTTGTAGTCAGTAAATAAATTCGATCATTTTTATGATTTTCAGATATGTCTTGAATTGCACCACTTGCTTGAGCTATATCTCCTAATGATCCGTGTTTTATTATTAAAATATTAGTCATATTTATAACAAGATAGCACAGTATTAAATTTTATGAATAAAATTATAGTAGAGGTCTCGATAGGTGAGCTTTTAGATAAAATTTCAATTTTAGAAATCAAACAAGAAAAAATTAAAAATCCAGAAAAACTAAAATTTATTAACAACGAACACTCTATTTTAAAAGATCAGTTGAATAAGAATGTAAAATCTGACGATAAACTTAATGATCTTTATCAATCATTAAAAGAAATAAACTCTAAACTATGGATTATTGAGGACGATAAAAGACAATGTGAAAAAGAAAAAGATTTTGGTGAAAAATTTATTAGGCTTTCAAGAGATGTGCATTTTCTTAATGATGATCGTGCAAAAATAAAATTAGAAATTAATAATCACACCGGTTCAGTTATAAAAGAGATAAAAGAATATACTAGTTACTAAATCAATCTAATGGCGCTTCATTTTTCAAAAGAAGAGTTTTCTAACAGAAAAAATAAAGTTTTAAATTCGATGAAAGAGCAAAACCTTGATGCTCTTTTAATGTTTAGACAAGAGTCAATGTATTGGTTAACTGGATACGATACCTTTGGTTATGTTTTTTTTCAGA
Source organism: uncultured Pelagibacteraceae bacterium (assembly GCA_902568855.1). Lineage (GTDB taxonomy): Bacteria > Pseudomonadota > Alphaproteobacteria > Pelagibacterales > Pelagibacteraceae > Pelagibacter. Next base: position 49,528 of record CACFSB010000001.1, read on the forward strand.
CGCTGGTTTTAGATAAAATCGGAAATATAATACTGCTCACAAGAGCTCCTGATTTAAGACAAGCTCAAAATACATCCAACATAGAAGATATTAGGATATGGATTGATAAAGATGGATCAAATCCAACTGATGATCTTAAAAATATTTTGAATGAATTAAATCTTAAAGGAAAAAAAATAGGTATTGAATATGAGGCTTATGGTTTAACTGGACGTAATGCTCTAAGATTAAATAAATCTTTAGAAAATTATTGTTCTCTTGAAGATAAATCAGACTTGATAACAAAATTACGAGTTGTAAAATCTAAAGAAGAAATTGTTTATGTCAAAAAAGCTGCAGAGCTTGCGGATAAAGCATTAGAGGAAGTATGGAAACATGCAAAAGCTGGTGTTAGTGAATCTAAGATATTAGCAGAAATGAACAGAGTTATATTTGAAGGTGGTGGAGATTATCCTGCTAATGAATTTATAATTGGTTCTGGTAATAATGCACTCCTTTGTCGTTATCAAGCAGAAAAACAAATTTTAAACAAGCAAGATCAATTAACTGTTGAATGGGCTGGTACTTATAGACATTACCATTCTGCAATGTTTAGAACAATTCCTATTGGTAAAGCAGATCCTAATCACTACAAAATGCATGAGGCCTGTATTGAGGCCCTTAAAAAATGTGAAAATAAATTAAAACCTGGTAATAAAGTTGGAGAAGTTTTTGATATTCATGCGAAAACGTTTGATGACCTTGGTTTTAAAAAAGCTCGAATGAACGCTTGTGGTTACTCATTAGGAAATACTTTTTCTCCGAACTGGATGGATTGGCCGATGATATATACAAATAATCCTTATATTATTCAGCCTGGGAATATTTTTTTTATGCATATGATATTAATGGACTCTGAAAACCAATTAGCCATGAACCTAGGTGAAACCTATTTAGTCACAGGAGATGGTAATGAAAGACTCGGTAAACAAAAGTTAGATTTAGTAGTTCTTTAATTAAAACTATATTTTTTCTCTAAAAATTTAATTAAATTGTGAATAATAAAAGTCATAAATAGATAAATTCCACCAGCAACTATAAATACTTCAATCGGTTTAAAAGTTGTTGAAATTATATACTTTGCAACACCTGTAAGGTCCATTATGGTGACTGTGCTCGCTAAAGAAGTTCCTTTCATCATCAGGATAATTTCATTTCCATAAGCTGGTAAAGATTGTCTGATAGCAATAGGTATCTGAATTTTATGAAAGATTACTTTGTTTGAGATACCTAAACTTTTACCTGCCTCTATTATCCCAGGTTTAATTGTTTGAAATGCTGATCTTAATATCTCTGAGGTGTAGGCACCTGTGTTTAAAGCAAAGGCTATAATTGCACACCAATATGGTTCTTTTAAAATTACCCATAAGACTGTCGATCTTAAATATTCAATTTGACCCAATCCAAAATAAATAATGAATATTTGTACTAAAAGAGGTGTGCCCCTAAAAATATATGAATATCCATAAGCAAATCTATTGATTAATATATTCTTATTTAATCTTAGAATTGCAAAAAATAATCCAATAAATAATCCTATAATTAGAGAAACTGAAAGAAGTTTTAAAGTTATCACTGCTGCACTTAATAATTTAGGGAAACTGTTAGTCATTAATTCAAGATCCATTAGTACCCCCTACTATATTTGACTTCTAATCTATTGATTAATTTCATGCTTACAAAAGTGAGTAGTAAATACAAAACTGCAGCAAATGAATAAAAGAATAATGGATCTCTTGTTGATCCAGCAGCAATATAAGATTGTCTCATGATTTCAACTAAACCTGTAACTGAAATTAAAGAAGTGTCTTTGAGTGTAATCTGCCAAACATTACTTAGATTTGGAATAGCTAATCTTAGTGTTTGAGGTAAAATAATTTTAAAAAATTTTCCAAATTTATTTAGCCCTAATACATTTGCAGCTTCAAACTGGCCTTTATCAATTGATTGAATTGCTCCCCTAAAAACTTCTGTCGAATAAGCGCCAGAGATTATTCCGATTGCAAATGCACCTGTAATAAATGCATTTATTTCAATATATTCATTATAACCAAATATTGATGCAACAAACATGACTGCACCAGTTCCACCAAAAAAGAAAAGGTAAATTACTAATAATTCCGGAACACCTCTTATTATAGTTGTGTAAGAGTTGGCGATAAAATTTAAAAACTTATTTTTAGATAATTTTAATGGAGTAAAGATTAATGCAAAAAGAAAACCTATAAACATTGCTGTTATTGAAACAGCTATGGTCATCAGGGTTGCGTAAAATAATTCATCACCCCAACCAGTATCTCCGAATGCTAGAAGTTCCATACAGACTGGCGACTATACATGATAGTCGCCAAATCTAAAATTTAATTACATAGAAGCGTCGAAACCAAACCACTTAGTAGCAATTCTACTAATGTCTCCGTTTTTTCTCGCTTTATTGATAGCGGCATTAAACTTTTTCAAAAGTTCAGTATCATCTTTTCTAATACCTACTCCAACACCGTTTCCAAATGCACCACCTGAGAAAGTTGGTCCAGTTAAAACAACTGGCTTACCAGATTTTTCTGCATAATCACTGAAAGCAACAGCAGCAGCTAATGCAGCATCACATCTTCCTGATGCTAAATCTAGGTTAACTTCGTCTTGTGTTTTATAAGTTCTAACATTTACTTTTCCTACATCACCAGAGTCTAAAAAGTTTTGATGAATTGTAGCAGTTTGTACACAAACAGTTTTACCTGCTAATGCAGCAGTAAGTGTTTTAAGATCTTTTTTAGCTGCAGCATTTGGTTTTGTAAGATTTATCCCAGCAGATGTATCTAAACCTTCAAGGCTAGATCCTTTCATGACTGCTAAAGATGCAACCTCATCTGCATATCCTTGAGAAAAGCTAATAGCTTTTTGTCTTTCTGCAGTAATTGACATACCTGCCATTATTGCATCAAACTTTCTCATGATTAGAGCTGGGATCATTCCATCCCAATCTTGCTCAACTATTACACATTGCTGTCCAATGTATCTACATAGCGTGTAAGCTAATTCAACTTCGAAACCTATTAACTTACCTGCTTCATTTTTTGAGTTCCATGGAGGATAAGCACCCTCTGTTCCAATTCTTATTTTATCAGCATTAACATTCCCCATTACCAATAGAGAAAGTAAAACTGAAAAAATAGTTTTCTTGAATATATTCATTGTCATCTCCTTTAATAAAAAAAATAGTATTTCACAGATTGTTGATATTAAAAAGAAAAAATTAGTGGTTTATCGAAGAAGAGAAATTCCAAGAACAATCAAAACTAGGTATGTAAACTCTGGATAAATTAGTGTTTCCAAAATGATGATTAAATACATTCAACCAATTTTCAACTTGAAGAGGTTTTTTATCCTGACTTCCCACTTGGGCAGTAATTACTCCTTTAGGTTTAAGTATTCTCACTAGAGAGTCCATATTTTTAGCAGCAAGGTCTATACAAAACTGGTCATCATTTAGATCAACAAAAATATGATCATATGTATCCTCATTAACCGACTTTATGCTCTCAAAAGCATCGCCCCAAACACATTTTACAGAATTTTTTTCTGTAGCTTTTCTTCCAATATCACCCAAATGTTTATTGCAAACATCTACAACTTCTGGATCTAATTCATACCAATCTATAAAATTAAACTTTTTTGATATACATTCTCTTGCAACACCACCATCACCACCACCGATTATTGCTGCTCTTTCATTTTTTTTATTTAATTTTAAGCCAGCCCCTACAAAAGTAGAGCTATATAAATGTTCATCTGATGCTGCTACTTGTATTTCACCATCAATAAATAAAGACTTTCCAAATTGCTCTAATTCTAAAATTTCAATATGTTGACCAACTTTTGAATTAAAATCTTCTAAAACCTCATTTACAACATATGATTTTTGTAATCCAGGTGAACTATAAATATCATGGTAAAGAGATCTGGTATCTCTATTAAATTCTTTTTTAACAATTCTTTTATGTTCAAATTCTTTTTTAACAATATCAATTGCCACTGATGGACTTATTTTTCCACAGGTAAAAAAATCAAAACTAATTATTCCTTTTTCTGGAAATGTATGAAAGCTGATATGACTTTCAGCTAATAAAGCTAAAATTGTAAAGCCCTGAGGTTCAAATTTATATTTAGAAATATTAAGGATAGTTACATTTGCTGCTTTAGCTATTTTATGTATAACCCTTTCAAAGACTGAAGGATCGTACTCTTTAGTAGTACCTATAATATCTAAAGTAATATGCTCCCCAACTTTAATCATCTTACCCTTTTTTATAGTTTTTAGTCTTATCTAAAACTTTTTTCATTTCTTCAAATGAAAGAATCTTAGGTTGTCCTAACTTTAGAGCAATAGTGTATTGATGACAAATATTTTCTATCTCTTGTGCAAGTTCAAATGCATCCTCTAAATTTTTTCCAAAAGCAACCTGACCGTGATTAGACATTAAGCAAGCACTTCTATTCTCTAAAGCTTTGATAACATTTTTAGATAACTCTTCTGTTCCAAAAGTAGCGTATTCTGCACATTTAATGTCATCTCCGCCTGCAAGAGCAATCATATAATGAAATGATGGAATTGGTTTTCCATGTGAAGATACAGCTGTAGCGTGTGGAGAATGAGCATGAACAATAGCCTGTGCTTCTTTTTTATTTGAATAAATATCACGATGAAATCTCCATTCGGAAGAGGGCTTATTGTTTGAAACTTTTTTTTCATCTTCATTTAAACCCATAAAAACAATGTCTTCAGGTTTTAATGTTTCATATTTTTTTCCAGATGGAGTAATTAAGTAACCCTCTACATTGTTTTCCTTTCCCCTCAAAGATATGTTACCAGATCTTAATGGTGAAAGATTTGTAGAATTTAATTTTAACGAATATTCAATAATCTGATTTCTTTGATCTAAATTCCTCATTTAAATAATTCTTTAAGTCCTTTTTCTGAAGCTTCACATACTCCTTTTTCAGTAATCAATCCCGTAACATATTTTGCTGGAGTCACATCGAAAGCTAAATTCATAGCTTTACTTTTTTTTGGATAAATTTGTATTTTCTTTATTTCTCCTTTTTCGTCTAAACCTTCAACATGAGATAATTCATCTGAATTTCTCTCTTCAATTGGAATATCTTTATGATCTTTTATATTCCAATCAATTGTTGAACTTGGAAGTGCAACATAAAAAGGAATGTTGTTATCATGAGCTGCTAGTGCTTTAAGATAAGTTCCAACCTTATTACAAACATCTCCAGTAGCAAGAATTCTGTTGAAATATTTGAAATTTCCTATCGCAGCACCTAGTGCAAATATATCTTCAAGAGTTAGTGCAGTAACTTCTTCAGATGTAAAAGACGATTTTGGAAAAAAAATTAAGTATATACTTGAAGGTGGAAGATCCTCGGTTGGGGTTGAGTCTACAATTATTGATCTAAGAAAAAAACCAAAAATTTTAAGATTAGGTGGTTTAGAAGTTGGAACTATCCAAAAAATATTAAAGAAGAAAATTTCAATAAATACAAATCCTTCAAAGATTTCAGCTCCTGGCCAATTAAAAATTCATTATTCACCTGGAATCCCAATCAGACTTAATGTTAAAAAAATAAAAAAAGATGAGGCTTTTTTACTAATTAGGAAAAATAAGATTAACAAAACGAACTATTATTTTTTATCAAAAAAAGGCGATTTAAAAGAAGCTGCAAAAAATTTGTATACCATTTTGAGAAAGATAAAAAAAGATAATTACAAATCTATAGCTGTAGACAAAATCCCAAATATAGGAATCGGCAAAACTATTAACGATAGATTAATAAGGGCTTCAAAATTTTAATGACTATTCCTCTTGAAATAATTGATTTATCAAAAACTTATGACACAAAAGAAGCTGTTCGAGATATTTCCTTTAAAGTAAATGAAAATGAAATCATTGGAATTCTTGGACCTAACGGATGCGGTAAAACTACAACAATAGGTATGATACTAGGTTTACTAAAGCCTACTAAAGGGAAGGTTCTTATAAATGGTATTGAAATTGAAAAACAAAGAGTTGAATTATTAAATAAATTAAATTTTATTTCACCATATATTGAGTTACCAAAAAAATTAACTGTAAAACAAAATCTTGAAGTTTATGGAAGACTTTATGATGTTAAAGAACTTGGAATTAAAATTGATTATCTTTGTGAAAAATTAAGGCTTAATGAATTTATTAATAAAATAACAGGAGAACTTTCCTCTGGTCAAAAAAATAGGGTCAGTCTAGCTAAATCAATAATTAATGATCCATCAGTTCTTCTTCTTGATGAACCAACTGCATCTCTAGATCCTGAAACAGGAGATTTTGTTAGGAGTTTTTTAGAGGAATACCAAAAAGAAAAAAAAACCTCTATTCTGCTTGCTTCGCATAACATGGTAGAAGTTGAGAGATTATGTTCTTCAGTTCTAATGATGAATAAAGGATCTATTATTGATCAAGGAACTCCTGGCGAATTAATTAAGAAACATGGAAGGAGAAATATGGAGGAAGTTTTTTTAAAACTTACAAGAGATTTAATATGAATCTAAATAAAATGTATGGACTTTTTTTGAGACATTTTTATCTCATCAAAAGTTCTTTACCAAGAGTTTTGGATTTAATTTATTGGCCAACAATACAAATTATTCTTTGGGGATTTATTTCTAAATTTTTTTCAATTTATAGTGATTATTACAATAATACACTTGGAATAATTCTTACATGTGCAATTCTTTACGACATTCTTTTTAGATCTAGCATAAGCTTTAATATGCTTTTTTTAGAGGAAATCTGGAGTAGAAATTTTACTAATTTATTTATTGCTCCATTGAAGTTGAAAGAAATAATTATATCTTTAATTTTTACTGCTTTGATAAGGACATTAATCGGTCTAGTGCCCGCAATTATTTTAACTTCTCCACTATTTGGAGTTTCAATTTTAAAATTAGGTCTTCCACTCTTCATATTATTTTTAAGTTTGTACATATTTGGGATTACACTAGGTTTATTTGTGAGCTCAGGTTTAATGAGATACGGACCATCCTTTGAAAATATAGCTTGGTCATCATTATTTTTACTTGCTCCCTTAGGCTGTATCTACTATCCAATAGAAATTCTTCCTGAATTTTTCCAAGTAATTGCAAAGGGTTTGCCATTAGTTTTCATTTTTGATGAAACAAGAAATATTTTGATAAATGGTCTAGTAGATTATGAAAATATAAAACAAGCTTATTTATTAAATTTAGTTTATCTAATTTTTGGAATAGGTTTATTCTATCTATCTTTTTTAAGAGCGAGGATAAAAGGGACGTTAATAAATATGGGTGAATAATTGGTGCGCCTGCTAGGAGTCGAACCCAGAACCTCCTGATCCGAAGTCAGGCGCTCTATCCAGTTGAGCTACAAGCGCATATTATATTAATATATCATTTTATGGAAAAAAAAATAAATTTGACAGTTGGTAAGACCGAAAATGAACTCCGTGTTGATATTTTCATTAAAAAGAGAGAAAATATTATCAGTCGAACGAGAATTAAGAATCTTATTTTAGATAATAAGTTAAGAATAAATAATAAAGTAATAACTGATCCATCCAAAAAAGTTTTTTTAAGTGATGAAATAAAATTAGTCATTCCAGAACCAAAAAAAGCATCTTTAAAACCTTATGAGTTTAATTTAGATATCGTATTTGAGGATAAAGATTTAATTGTTTTAAACAAACCCTCTGGAATAGTAATGCATCCTGCTGCAGGTAATTTTGATAATACTATCGTAAATGCGCTTATGAATTATAGTAAAAATTCTTTTTCCAGTATTGGAGGTGAATTAAGACCTGGAATAGTACATAGAATTGATAAAAATACATCTGGATTAATTGTTATCGCAAAAAACAATGAGACTCACGAACACCTTTCTAATCAGTTTAATAAACACACAATCCAGAGAGTTTACCAATTATTAATCTGGGGCAAAGTTAGACCATCTAAAGGTAAAATAGAAACTTTTATTACAAGAAGCTCAAAAAATAGGCAAATGATGGAAGTTAGTAACAGTAAAGGAAAAAGAGCAATTACAAATTACAAAACTTTAGAAATTTTTGAAAATAAGAATATTCCAACTTTTAGTTTGTTAGAGTGTAAATTAGAAACAGGTCGAACTCATCAAATAAGAGTACATATGAATTATTTAGGTAACAGTATAGTTGGTGATGACAAATATAAAAAAAAGTTTAAAAAACTTAAAAATATAGAACCATCATTAGAAAAAATTTTAATGAAATTAAACAGACAATTTCTGCACGCAAAAACATTGGGCTTTATACATCCAAAAAAAAATAAGCATATGATTTTTAACTCAATTTTACCAAATGAACTTGAAATAATACTAAAAACACTCAGAAATATGGGTAAATAAAATATTGAAAAATTTTTAATATTAATTAGATAAACTGTCTATGAGCACAACTCTAAATAGCAATTTACCTATCTTAAGTAATGAAGGTGGTCTCTCTGCATATCTCGAGCAAATAAAGAAATTTCCAATGCTTGATGCTGAGGAAGAGTACATGCTTGCCAAAAATTGGAAAACTACTGGTAATATTAAGTCTGCTGAAAAACTTGTTACGAGTCACTTAAGATTAGTCGCTAAAATTGCAATGGGTTACAAAGGTTATGGACTTCCTGTTAATGAAATGATCTCTGAAGGAAATATTGGTCTTATGCAAGCTGTTAAAAAATTTGAACCAGAAAAAGGTTTCAGATTAGCTACATATGCAATGTGGTGGATTAAAGCTTCAATTCAAGAATATATTTTAAAATCATGGAGTTTAGTGAAAATTGGAACTACTACGGCGCAGAAAAAATTATTTTTTAATCTAAAAAAATTGAAAAATCAGATTGCTCCACAATCCGAGGGTGATTTAAGAAATGAGCATGTAAACGAAATTGCTAGAAAATTAGATGTCAGTAAAGAGGAAGTCGTTTCAATGAACCGTAGATTATCAGGTAAGGAATTTTCTCTTAATGCACAAGTTGGTGAAGACGGAGATGAATGGCAAGATTGGTTAGTAGATAAAGAATTAGATCATGATCTAAAATTTGCTCATCAAGAAGAAATGGAACAAAGGAAGGATTTATTAAAAGACTCGATCAAAGTTTTAAATGATCGTGAAAGAGAAATTTTATACTCTAGAAGGTTGAATGATAATCCGACTACTTTAGAGGATTTAAGTAAAAAACATAAAATCAGTCGAGAAAGAGTTAGACAGATTGAAAATAAAGCATTTGAAAAATTACAAAAGCATATGCTTTTACTCGCTAAATCTAAAAATCTTCTGCCAGCAAATTAAATTTCAAAAGGATTTTCAACTAAAATTGTATCGTCACGTTCTGGACTTGTTGATATACTTAAAATTTTTGCTCCAATAAAGTCTTCAATTGCAAATAGATATTTTTTTGCATTCTCTGGTAGGTCGTTAATATTTTTGACCCCGTTGGTTGATGTTTTCCATCCATCAAATGTCTTATATATAGGTTTAATTTTAAGTTGATCTTCAACTGCTGCTGGAAGATAGTCTATTTTTTTTCCATTAAGATCATATTCTACACACATCTTAATTTCATCTAATTCATCCAAAACATCGAGTTTTGTAAGAGCAATGCCATCAATTCCAGAAACTTTTATTGTCTGTCTCACCAAAACACCATCAAACCATCCACATCTTCTTTTTCGACTTGTAACGGTTCCAAATTCTTTTCCTCTTGTACCTAATAACTCACCAATTTTATCTACCAACTCTGTTGGAAAAGGTCCCTCACCTACTCTTGTCGTGTAAGCTTTGGTTATTCCTAATACATAATGAATTGAGTTGGGCCCACATCCGGTTCCTGTTGCAGCACTTGAGGCCACAGTATTGGAAGAAGTTACAAAAGGATATGTTCCATGATCAACGTCTAATAGAATCCCTTGTGCACCCTCAAATAATATTTTTTTCTTCTGTTTCTTAAATTGATCAATCTTAAGCCATACTGGTGCTGAAAATTTAAGGATTTCAGGAGCAATTTTTAAAAGATCATCTTTAAGCTGATTTTTCTCAAATATCTTTTTACCTAAACCTTTTCTAATAGCGTTATGATGTAGTAAAACTGTTTCTAATCGTTGGTTCAAATTTTTTTCTGATCTAAGATCCATTACTCGAATTGAACGTCTTCCAACTTTATCCTCATAAGCAGGTCCAATACCTCTCCTTGTCGTTCCAATTTTACTTTTACCTGCTGCATCTTCTCTTATTTCATCCATTTCTCGGTGAAATGGTAAAATAAGATTTGCAGCCTCAGAAATCATGAAATTTTCTGAATTTACATCAACACCTTTTTCTCCAATTTCTTTAATTTCATCCAATAATGCCCAAGGGTCGACAACAACACCATTTCCAATAATTGAAACTTTATTTTTTCTGACTATTCCTGAGGGGAGCAATCGAAGTTTGTAAGTTACTCCATCTATAACTAAGGTATGTCCAGCATTATGACCACCTTGAAATCTAATTACAACATCAGCTTGTTCTGATAGCCAATCGACAATTTTTCCTTTTCCTTCATCTCCCCACTGCGAACCAACTACTGCAACATTTTTCATTATTTATATATTTTTTTTAACTCAATAGAATTTAAATGATTTATCGGACCATGACCTTTACCAATTTTAGGGTTTGTTAATATGGCAGAATTTACATATTTAACTCCTAGCTCACAAGATCTCTTTAGGGTTTTTCCACATGAAAAAAAAGAGGTTATTGCAGTTGATAGTGTACAGCCTGTGCCATGAGTGTTTTTAGTATTAAACCTTCTATTTGAAAATACTCTAATATCTTTTTTATTTACAAATATATCCTTTACCTTTTTTGATCTTAAATGTCCTCCTTTTACTAATACATTAGGTACACCTAATTTTATAAATTCATTTGCAGCACGAATCATATCATTTTGATTTTTTATTTTGATACCAGTTAAGATTTCAGCTTCAGGAACATTAGGCGTAATTAAAGTTACTTTATTAATTAATTTTTTTTTCATCAATCGTACAGCTGAGTCAGTAATAAGCTTAGAACCGCCTTTGGCTATCATCACTGGGTCTAAAATAATCTTTTTAACTTTCATTTCATTCAATGCTCTTAATACCTTATCTATTACTCTTGTGGAATGAAGCATTCCAATTTTAATAGCATTGGGCCTTATGTCTTTAATAGTATGAATTATTTGATTATAAATTTCATTTGGTGGAACGGATATTACTGATTTCACACCTTTTGTGTTTTGGACTGTAACTGCAGTTACTGCCGTCATAGAATATACACCTAGACTGGTAGCAGTTTTAATGTCTGCCTGAATTCCTGCACCACCTGATGAGTCAGATCCTGCTATGATTAAAATTTTTGATTTTATTTTCAAATTATCTAATTTTTTTCAAAATTATATTAACACATTTAACAAGAAGTCTTTTATTTTCACTTTCTCCCATAATTCTTATTTTTGACTCTGTTCCCGATTTTCTTACAAGAATTCTACCACTACCTGTAATTAATTTTGAGGCTAGCTTAATAGCTTTCTTAATTTCAGGTTTGTTAATTATGTTTTTATCTTTCACTTCAATATTTTTAAGTAATTGTGGGGTTTTATTAAAGTTTTCAAAAAATTCACTGGCTCTTTTTCCCTTTCTAAGAGCAAATAAGGACTCCAGAGCAACAAGTAAACCATCTCCTGTAGTTGCAAATTTACCTAGAATAATATGTCCTGATTGTTCTCCACCTAAATTAAATTTATTTTTTTGCATTACCTCTTTTACGTATCTATCACCAACATTAGTACGTATAAATTTAATACCTTTTTTTTTAAAATATTTTTCAAGGCCGTAATTGGACATTAATGTTCCAACTACCCCACCTTTTAACATTTTTTTATTTTTCCACCTTGTAGCAAGTGCAGCGATAATTTGGTCACCATCTATAATGTTACTTTTTTCATCACACATAATTATTCTATCTGCATCACCATCTAATGAAATACCTAAATGAGCCTTATGCTTTTTAACTGCCGATTTTATCTTTTCAGGAAATGTAGAGCCACAATTTTTGTTTATATTTAATCCATTAGGATTAACTCCTATTGCAATCACCTTAGCTCCCAAAGATTTTAATAATTCTGGTCCAGCTTTGTACCCTGCTCCATTTGCACAATCAATTACAATTCTGAGTCCTCTTAAATTAAATTCCTTTGTAAAATTTTTTTTTAATATCTTGATGTAATCATTTGTACCTGTCTCCAATCTTTTTACTCTACCTAATTTTTCAGGCTTCGATAGATTTTTGATAATTTTTTTATCTATTAAACTTTCAATTTTTTTTTCAATTTTGTCTGATAGTTTCATACCATCAGGCCCAAATAGTTTTAGTCCATTATCATTATGAGGATTGTGAGAAGCTGTAATCATAATTCCCATATTAGCCCTCATAGCTTTTGTGAGCATCGCTAAACCATTTGTGGGTAAAGGTCCCAAAGTATATACATGCATACCTGCTGATGCCAATCCAGATACTAGTGCTGGTTCTAAAGTGTATCCAGACAATCTAGTATCTTTTGCTATTATTGCGGTTTGTTTTCTTTTTTTTTGAGATTTAAAATATGTTCCACTTGCTAAGCCAAATTTAAAAAACATATCTCCATTTATATTTTCACTATTGATAGCCCCCCTAATACCGTCAGTACCAAAATATTTTTTTGTCATTAATTATTTATAATATTCTTAAAGATCTTTAATCCCTGTATTGTTTCATTAACATCATGAATTCTTAAAATTTGAACCCCTTGCATCATGAGATATATTGATGATGCTATTGTTCCCCCGTTTCTGAATTTACTATCATTTTTTCCAGATAACTCCTTAATAAATCTTTTTCTTGAATTGCCCACAAGTATAGGAAAACCAAGAGAATGGAAAATAGAAATATTGCGTATCAAATTCATATTATGTTTCAAATTTTTTCCAAAACCTATACCAGGATCTAGAATAATTTTATTGTGTTTAATACCCTTCGATCTTAGAAGTTTTATTTTTTTTTCAAAAAAATCGTATATGTCTAGTAACTCATTTTTATATCTAGGGTTTTTTTGCATGTTTTCAGGAGTTCCTTGTGAATGTTGAATTACAAATGGTACTTTAAATTTTTTTAATATACTTAAAGTTTGAGAGTCAAATTCTAATCCTGAGACATCATTAATTAATTTAACTCCTAAATCTACTCCTTTAATCATAATTCTAGACTTTCTAGTATCTAAAGAAATCGGTATTTTTTTTTTAATTAATGATTTTAAAATTTTCTCAATTCTTTGCCATTCTAAATCTTCTTTAATTACTTTTGATCCTGGGCGTGTCGACTCACCACCAACATCAATCAAATTTGCACCACAATTAATTAAATTAATCGCATGATTAATTCCTTTTTTTTTTGAATTAAATTTTCCACCATCTGAAAAGCTATCAGGTGTCAAATTTAAGACACCCATAATATTAGGTATTTTACGAAAATTTAAATTTGAAAAATTTTTTTTTTTTGATTTAATTTTTTTCAAATCAGAATTAATTTTTCTCTTAATGAATTTAGGCAAATATTTTATTTGATTAAGAAATATCTTTTTTTTTGAATTTCTTGTAATTATCTCTATTTGATCAAATGAGATTTCTTTGATCCCGTTAAGTGGTATAGTTTTATTTTTATTAACTAATTTTTTTGAGCTATTTCCATAGTAGAGATTACACAATCTTGTGTAATATCTAGACATTAAGATTAATGAACAATTTTAGGTTTAAGTCCCATTGCACCTAAAGCAGAGCTCTTATCATCGTCAACTTTAAGGTCTTGTTTATCAGCAGGGTATATATTTTTAGTGATTATATTTTCGATTTCTTCACCTGTTAATGTTTCATATGTCATAAGAGCTTTTGCAATTTTATGCAAATCATCAATTTTTTCGGTTAATATTTCTTTAGCTTTGTTATAGCCCTCATCAACTAATTTTCTAATTTCTTTATCTATCTTTTGAGCCACTTCCTCAGAAACTGATTGTGTTTGAGTTACAGATCTTCCTAGGAAAACTTCTTCTTGATTTTCACCATACTCAACTGGACCCATTTCTTCGCTCATCCCGTATTTTGTAACCATGGCTCTTGCAAGTTGAGTTGCTTGATTTATGTCTGAACCACTTCCTCCACCTGCGCCCGTTGAAATATTATCTTTTCCAAAAATTACTTCCTCTGCTACTCTTCCTCCAAAACAGACCGCTAATCTTGCTTTCAAATATTTTATTGAATGACCATGTTTGTCTCTTTCAGGTAAATTCATCACCATTCCTAAAGCTCGACCTCTGGGTATAATTGTTGCTTTATGTATTGGGTCGTAACTAGGCATATTAAATGAGACTAAAGCATGTCCACCTTCATGATATGCCGTCAATTTTTTTTCATCTTCCGTCATAACCATTGATCGTCTTTCAGCTCCCATCATTACTTTATCCTTTGCTTCTTCGAATTCGTTTAAAGTAACAATTCTTTTATTTTTTCTAGCCGCTAATAATGCAGACTCATTAACTAAATTAGCTAGATCAGCACCTGAAAATCCAGGAGTTCCTCTTGCTATAGTTCTCAAGTTTACATCAGGAGCCATCTTGATCTTTTTAACATGAACTTTAAGGATTTTTTCTCTTCCAATTATATCTGGATTAGAAACTACAACTTGTCTATCAAATCTACCAGGTCTTAATAATGCAGGATCAAGAACATCAGGCCTGTTTGTTGCTGCGATTATAATGACACCTTCGTTAGTGTCAAAACCATCCATCTCAACAAGAAGCTGATTAAGAGTTTGCTCCCTTTCATCGTTACCTCCTCCTAATCCTGCGCCTCGACTTCTTCCAACAGCATCAATCTCATCAATAAATATTATACAAGGCGAATTTTTTTTTCCTTGCTCGAACATGTCTCTCACTCTTGATGCTCCCACACCAACGAACATTTCTACGAAATCTGATCCAGATATAGTAAAGAAAGGAACACCTGCTTCACCAGCAATTGCTCTAGCTAATAAAGTTTTTCCTGTTCCTGGAGGACCAACAAGAAGTGCACCCCTAGGTATTTTTCCACCTAATCTACTAAATTTTTTTGGATCTTTTAAAAACTCAACAATTTCCTCAACTTCCTCTTTAGCCTCTTCTACTCCTGCAACATCGTTAAAGGTTACTTTGCCTTTCATTTCATTCATCATTTTTGCTTTAGATCTTCCAAAGCCCATCGCTCCACCTTTTCCACCTTGCATTTGTCTCATAAAGAAAATCCAAACAGCTATTAATAATAACATTGGAAACCACGAGAGTAGGACACCAAATAATGAAGGCATCTTTTCCTCTATAGGTGCTGCAGATATACTCACACCCTTCTCTGAAAGTTTTTCTATTAAATTAGGATCATTTGGTGAATAAGTTTTAAAACTTTTGCCATTTGCATAAACACCATTTATGTTGTTTCCTTGAATCTCAACTTTTAAAACCTCACCTTGTTCTACAGACTCCAAAAATTCTGAGAAAATTACTTCATTAGAACTTCTTATATTTGCTTGAGGATTTTTAAACATATTGTAGAGACCAATCGTTAAAAAAACGATTATTGCCCACATTGCTAAGTTTTTAAGATTCATGGCTATAAGATAAGAATTATTATAAATTTAACAAGTCTATTTTTACCCTTCTTTTGTTAAAATCACAGTGTGATTTACCATCTTAATGACGCATCCTCCCAATGTTTCTTTTTTTAGTTTCTGCTCTTTAATTTTATTCCAAATATTCTCTATTTTTTTACCTCTCACAAAATTCGGCTTTTTTCCCACTAAATGAATTAAATCGGATAAGGATCTAAAAATGACCTCATATGAATTGTCAAAAAAATTATCTTTTAATATAAGTTCATTTTTTCTGTAGTTAAAAATCGAGTTTTCTTTCTTATTCTTTTCAACATAAAACTTTATTGATTGATCTGACTTTTTTAAATTTTCTATTGTTAATTGAAATTTTTTCTTATCGAGGCCGAAATCCTCAAATTTCTTTATTAAGTTTCTTACTTTAATTCTATTAAATTTGATATCATCATTAGTTGGATCATGAATATAAAAATTAAATATAAATCTTGATAAAAATATTAAATCTCTTTTGTCAAATCCAATCAAAGGTCTAATCAAATTTATATTTTCAATTTGAGTATTTGTCCCAAGTGAGACAAGTCCTTTTAAACCACTCCCCCTAGCCATTCTTAAAAAAAAGTTTTCGATTAAATCATCTATATGATGACCTAAGACTAAGTTGCTAATTTTAAGTTTTTTACATTTTAAAAATAAAAGCTCATATCGTTTACTCCTCGCTAAGGATTGAATATTGGTAATAGGCTTTTTTCCCTTCCAAGTAAGAACTTGAGAATTGATTTTTAAAGATTTAAGAATTTTTTTTACCTTATGAGCCTCATAAGTAGACTCTTTTCTAAGCTTATGATCTACAATAAAATACCTTGGATTTATGTTTTTTTTTAAAGCATATAACTTTGTTAAAAAAGCTAAAGCCAAACTGTCTGCTCCCCCTGATACTGCAACTATGAAATTAGTATCTATTTTAAATGACTTTTCAAATTTTTTAAAAATTTTATTTACTTTTCGATTTAAAATTTTTGATTTATATATTTTAGGAATTTTTTTTCTTACACTCAAATTTTTGAGACTCATACTTTGCTTTTTGAATAACAGACTGATTTGCGTCTGGGTATTGTTTCTCAACACCACTTATCATTTTACAGCCTTGATCTTTTTCTCCAATCTGTATCATTGATACACCTAGCTTTAATAAATTAATAGGAGCTTTTTCTCCTTTTGGGTATTTTTGATAACCTTCTAAATAAGCTGAAGCAGCATCAGTATATAATTGTCTTATTCTAAATGTTTCAGCATACCAATATTGTGCGTTACCTGCCAACTTATGATCAGGGTTTGAAATTACAAATTCTCTAAATGCTCTTTCAGCAGTAGGGTAATCTCCAACTCTTAAAAAACTCGTTGCAAATTCATATTGCTCAGGTGCTGAAACATCTGGTAAAATTTTTTCTTCCGCTTGAAATGTCTCAGTAACAATTGTTGCAGTCGTTTCAACTGATTGTATTTTTTGAGTTGTATCACTTGTAGAATTATCTTTATAAGATATTGACCCTAAATCTTGTGGTTGAGATGAGCCTGGTAAAATTTCTGTATCTGTTTCTGAACTTTTTTTTGAAGTCAAATTTATAGCTTCACCATTTGATAAAGCGGTTTCTAAATCTTGAAATCTAAGTTGATTATCTGATTGAACTTTAGAAAGTCTATTTGATAACTTATCTAGCTTAAAATTTATTTCTTCAAATTTATTAGTAAGTTCCTGAAATTGATTTTCAATTTCAGATAATTTCAACAAATGTCGTGTAAGTACATCCTCAGAGTTACTATCAATGCTTGATGAAACTGAATTGGTGTTATTGAATTCATTTGAATTTGAGTAAACAGCTTTTTCAAGAGTTTTTAAATCTTTTTTGATCAGCTCTAGTGTATCGTATATATTATGATTGTCAGCGAAAGAGGCGGAAAAAACTAAAAAATTAATTAAAAAAAAAATTTTGAATTTTAATAATTCTTTAAAGTATTTCATTCAGTTAGGTTATGTCTAAAATAATGGCAAAAAAAAGACCTCTTAAATCATTATAATTTAAGAGGTCTTAAATATTAATTAAATATTTAATTTGCTTTAACGGTTACAGATCTTCTATTTTTTGACCAAGCTAATGGATTAGACCCAGAGTCTACTGGTCTTTCTTTACCATAACTTAAAACTGAAATTCTGTCAGAAGATATTCCGTAAGTCATTAAATAATCCTTAGCTGCATTAGCTCTTCTTTCGCCTAATGCTAAGTTATATTCTCTTGTTCCTCTTTCATCAGCATGTCCTTCTAAAACAATTGTAATTTTAGAATTTTTTCTTAACCATGCAGCTTGCTTTCTAAGAGTTTCTCTAGAAGCTGTAGTTAGAACTGACTCGTTAGTTGCAAAAAATACTCTATCAGGAACACCTGAAGCTAAGTACTCAACCGTATCTGTTCCAGTGTAAACATCACCTTGCATTTGCCCTGTAGATTTTTTTGATGTAGCACATGCAGAAAGTGCTAAACATGCAACTACTATTAAAAATCCATTTTTTAGAATTTTGCTTAATTTCATTATTACTCCTTGATCAATATTTCTTTAGTCTTAGTTTTTCACAACTAATTAGATCTTTCAAGGCTAAAAATCAAGCGAATTAATTATCAATTACTTAATAAAGATGACCATGATGGGTCTGATCCATCAGTTGGAGTAGGAACCTGTCTCTCATTATAGCCTGTTAAATCTATAGACCATAATTTTGCAGAAAAACCCTTTCCTTTAGAATCTGTTTTCGTCTCCCTATAAAAAATCAGTACTCTACCATTGGGCGACCAGGAAGGAGCTTCTTGATAAAAATTTTCAGTTAATAATCTTTCGCCACTTCCATCAGTTCTCATTACGCCTATATAAAATTTTCCTTTATGTAATTTTGTAAATGCGATTAGATCTCCTCTCGGAGACCAAACTGGAGTACCATAAATTCCTTTACCAAAAGATATTCTTTTAACATTACTTCCATCACTCTTCATTACGTAAATTTGTTGATAACCACTTCTGTCAGAGTTGAAAGAAATAAATTTTCCATCTGGAGAATATGAAGGTGATGTATCTATAGATGGATGATTTGTGATTTTTTCAACTATTCTATTCTCTAAATCCATTGTGTAAATTTCAGAATTACCATCCTTAGCAAAACTCATGATTATTTTTTTTCCATCTGGAGAAAATCTTGGTGCAAAAGTCATACCAGGAAAATCTCCTACAACTTCTTGGGTTCCTGTTTCAATGTCCAATAAATAAACTCTTGGTAAATTTCTAAAATATGAAAGATAAGTTACCATTTGACTAGTTGGATTAAATCTTGGAGTTAAAACAAGTTCATTTCCTAATGTTAAAAATTTATTGTTAGCGCCATCTTGATCCATGATAGCTAATTTTTTTACTCTTTGAGTTTTAGGCCCCTCTTCTGCAACATATATTATTCTAGTATCAAAATAACCCTTTTCACCAGTTAATCTTTCATAAACTTTATCTGTAATTATATGACCTACACGTCTCCAATTATTTGGAACAGTTGTGAATGCTAGAGCCATCATTTCCTTACCTGCAAGCACATCCCACAATCTAAATTCTACTCTTAGTTTTTCTTCCATATAACTAACTTTTCCAGTGATCAAAGCCTGAGCTTTAATTAAGTTCCAATCTTCAAATCTAGGCTTTAAATTTGCAATATCTGGTTCTTGTAAAAACGCATCTTTATTTAATGGATTAAATAAACCTGAAACTTTTAAATTATTTTCTATAATTGAAGATATTTCTGAACCAATATTTTTCTTTTTAAGAATATTTTCAAAATTTTTTCTGGACTCCTCATCAATAGATAACGGAGAAACTGCAATAGGTAATGGGTTTAAATTACCTCTGGTTATATCAACCTCTATTAAACTAAATGATTTAACTGGTATTAGTATTATAATTAAAGTAATTAAAAATTTTTTCATTTTTTTTATTTTCTATACTAACCCTCTAGCATTTCTCTTGCATCAAAATTTAATTGCAATTCCTTCCATCTTTCATAACCAGTGCTAGGAACTCTTAAAGGCTGACACAATTTGATAGCTCTTAAAGCACTTTCAGCCAACACTTTATAAAAACCTTGTCCCGGTTTGTTCATCCTAGCATGATCTAAAATTTCAGACTTAATCACTGATCCATCTGGTTTTAATTCAAGTTTTATTCTAACTAGTAAATTTTCATTATATGGTAATCCGAGCGGAATACTCCAACATCCAAAAATTTGTGCTTTTAATGCATCTTCTTCACTTAATGAAAGCCCTGTATTCTCAAAATTTTTATTTTGGTCTTGGCTTAAATCTGGATTTTTCTTTAAGGTCTCTGCTTTGCTCTCTTTAGATTTATCAATCAGGGCTGCAATATTATTTGGATCAAATAATTCCTCTTTTTCAAATTCAGAAACTTGCTTTACTTCATTGTCAATTTTTTCAGGGTTTTGTTTATCCTCTTTTATTTTTTCAACTTTCTTTACTTTGTCCTCTGGCATTGGAACAGCATCAGGCTTTATTTTCTTAACTTTTTTAGGTGGAGCTTGTTCTGATACTAATTTTTTTTCTTTTTCTTTCACTTTTTCAATTATTTTTTTTGCCTTTGGTGCAAATGGAATATTTGTTTTTTCAGTAATTTGAATTAATTCTACTGAAACAATTGGAGGAAGATCAATTGGTTTCTTTGCTAAAAAAGGAAGGCTCATTGCTGTTAAAAAAATAATAAATAGGTGTAGAATAGAGGAAATTACAATACTCCTATTCACAAAAAAATTACCTTTCTTTATATGGTTCTGAAATTAAAGCTACTTTTGTAAATCCTGAACCTGAAAGTAACCCCATTATTTCAAGAACTCTGCCGTAGTTAATAGTTTTATCCCCTCTTACATAAATTCTTGTGTCAGTCCGATTTTTTGAGACTGCTAACACTTTTGCGATAATTTTTTCATATTCAACTTTTGACTCTTGTATAAAAATTTCTCCTTTTGAATTTATTGTTAAAGTTAAAGGTTCTTGTTCCTCAGGAAGGGAGTCGGCTGAACTTTCTGGTAAATCAACTTGAACTCCTACTGTCAATAGAGGTGCTGTAACCATAAAGATAATCAATAATACTAACATCACATCTACGAATGGTGTCACATTGATTTCACTCATTGGTTCTTTTGATGAACGATTAAACTTAAATGCCATTCTAGATAATTGTTAAAAATCTTTTAGAAAAGTTTTCTAATTTTTGCGAATATTTTAAGGAGTCGTTATTAAATTTGTTGTATGCGATTACTGCAGGAATAGCTGCCAATAAACCTAATGCTGTAGCAAAAAGAGCTTCTGCAATTCCAGGTGCTACAATTGCTAAACTAGTATTCCTTGAAATTGCAATAGATTGAAAAGAATTCATTATACCCCAAACAGTCCCAAATAATCCTATAAAAGGAGCGGTTGATCCTACAGTTGCTAAAAAAGTAAATCCCTTTGTAATTTTAGACATTTGTTTTTCTATTCCAGTTTCTAACATTGAAGTCATTCTAGCGTTTAAATCTGTTTTAGATTTTCTTTTAAGAAGATTTTGCATAGCATCTTTAAAAATAAGAGCCATTGGATCATTTATATTTCCTGGAAGATTATTGTAAAAAGACTCTGCAGATTTAGAATTCCAAAACTTAGTTTCAAATTCTTCTGAACTTTGATTTATTTTTTTAAATAATTTAAATTTTTCGATGATTACTGCCCAAGAATAAACTGAACATGCAATAAGAATGATAATTACTGATTTTACAATTATATCTGCTCTTATAAATAAGTTCATAAGTGAAAAGTCAGCGCTCGATGCAAGTCCAACTGCTTGTGATGAAATATCAGCTTCCATAGGGTCTTCTCACACTTAAATGTGTCATGAATTTGACTTCAAAAATAAAGGATTAATCATCTTTTTGGTAAGTTTCATGGTAAAAGCTTGCAATCAGAATGGCATCAGCTTTATTGGAGTCTTTTTTTTTTGATAGTTGTGTTGAAAAATAAGGAAATATTTCGATTGCTCTTGTCCTACTGGCATCTTTTTGAGAATTAATTAAATTAAAGTATTTTTTCCATCTAGCTGGTCTAACAAAAAACATTGGTAATTGCATTGCAGAACATATTCCTTTTAAAATTCCAAATGATTGACCAAAATTAAACATACTAGTTACTCCCTGTCCAGGCATTGCGGAAACTTGTTCTATCACAACTCTAATTTCATTGTCTTTATTAATAATCCTTTTTAAAAATTCATTATAAATTTGAGCACCATTAATTTGTTTTTTATTTTTTTTACCCTCTGTCATTACTGGCATTTCGATTACTTCAAGAATTTTTCCATCTTCAAAGAAACAAATTGAACCTGAAATTCCTGGGTCTATACCAATTATAAGCATATTTTATATCTAATTTGAAAATTTAACATTTGAATAGATATTTTGTACATCATCATCTTCTTCTAATGTCTCAAAAAAATTAATCAATTCCTCTTTTTTCTCATCTGAAATCTCTACAGAATTTAAAGGAATCCACTCTATACTTGTTGAAATAAAATTACTTATTTTTTTCTCTAACTCCTTTTTTACACTATAAATATCATTTATTGAGCATTGTATTTCATGAAATTCTTTATTGGAGTTACACTCATTTGCTCCAGCATCGATAGCGAGTTCTAATATACCCTCGTCTGAAATTTCATTTTTATCAATTTTAATTACACCTAATTGACTAAAATTATGTGATGCTGAGCCTAGAGTTCCAAGGCTTCCTCCTGATTTTTGAAATATTGTTCTTATATTTGAAGCAGTTCTGTTTTTGTTATCAGTTAAAGTCTCAACTATAACTGCAACTTTCTCAGGTCCAAAACCCTCATATCTCAAATTTTCAAAATTTGACTGATTACTATTTGAGGACTTATCGATAGCTCTTTCTATATTGTCTTTGGGCATATTTGCTGACCTAGCAGCCTGCACAGCAGAACGTAATCTTGGGTTCATGGCTGGGTCTTTATCTCCTAACTTAGCCGCAACAGTAATTTCTTTAGATAATTTTGAAAAAATTTTTGATCTTTCTTTATCAGCTTTACCTTTTTTATGTTTTATGCCTGCCCAATGAGAATGTCCTGCCATAAAAAACTTAAGTATTTTTTAAAAGACCTCCAAATATGTAACTTTCTACACTATCTGCTAAGCCTGTTTCTAAATTACAATTGACTATAACTCCACTCAAAGAAGCTTCTCCAACAGCTGGAAAATGTTTCACAGAATCTTTTTTCATAAATCTATTAAGAGAATTTTCTTTATTCATACCTATGACTGAGTCATAATCTCCACACATCCCCGCATCTGTTTGATAAGCAGTACCATTTTTTAAAACTCTTGCATCATTAGTCGGTATATGAGTGTGAGTTCCAACAACGAGTGTTGCCTTACCATCAAAATAATGACCAATTGCATTTTTTTCACTTGTTATTTCTCCATGGAAATCAACAATAAGAAAATCATAATCTTTTTTTAAATTATACTTTTCTAAAAATTTTTTTGATATTTTAAAAACATCATCACACTTCTTCATAAAAACATTTCCCATTAAATTTAAAACTCCTACCCTATAATTTTCTTTTGTTTTATAAATCTTAAATCCTCTTCCTGGAGCAGGGTTAAATAAATTTTCTGGTCTTAATAATCTGTTCTCATTCTCAATAAAATTCATTATGTCTTTTTGATCCCAGACATGGTTCCCAGTTGTAATGACATCAACTCCATTTTTAAAGAAATCTTTACAAATTTCTTTGGTCAAACCAACACCAGTATCGTCAGCATTCTCACCATTTATAATTACAAAATCGATATTATTTTTTTTAATCTGACCTGATAAATCATTAATTATCTTTCTGCATCCAGATAATCCAACAACATCGCCTAAAAATAAAATTTTCATAAAATTATTTGTTTGTAATAATAAAATCTAAACTAATATCATAATTATTAGTTGGTATTTTTTCTACTTTTTGAAAAGAATATGCAAATCCAATAGTTAAGACTTTTTTTTGTTTTCTAATTTTTTTTATATATCTATCGTAAAAACCTCCACCATAACCTATCCTATTAAAATTTTTATCAAAGGCTACAATAGGTATTAACAAAACATCTGGATATTTTACCATTTCAGAAATTGGTTCAGGTATTCCAAATTTATTTATAGATAAAGGATCATTTGTTGACCATTGAAAAAAGTCCATTTGTGAATTTTTCCTAATTTTTGGCAATGTAATAATAAATTTTTTCTTTTCAAATTTTTCCAAGATTTGTAAAATGTCTATTTCATAATTATATGGGTAATAGCCACCAATTATCTTACCTAGAACCTTTTTACTTTTTAAAATATTCAAAATTAAGTCAAAATTAAAATTGAATTTTTTAATTTTTTTTTGTTTTCTAATTTTTAAGATTTTTTTTCTAATTTGAGATTTGTTCACAAAATTCTATTAAGATATTTTATCTATACTTGCTTTTTCTACGAAATTTGAAATCTCATCTGCAGCAGCATCAATTAACTTTTCATAATGTTTTTGATTAAGCTCAATTTCATCTTTTAATTCAATGTGATTTTTATTCAAATTTTTAATTTCTTCTTCTTTTCTATCTCTGTATTCATAGACTAATGATTTTAACTCTCTAAATTTATTTGAAAGTTCTTTTAATTCTATTTTTTTCTGCTCAACTTTTTTTTTTGTTTCATAATATTCATCCATCACTTTTACTGCGGTAATCAACAAAAGTTTATTTTCACCAATATTTCCTAAATCATTTTTTAAGTTGTTAAACTTTTGATTAATTTGTATTAATAATTCTTCAAGATGTTCCTCTTGTCCATCATCACATGACAACAAAAACTCTTTGCCATTGAATTTTATAGTTACGTTTGCCATTTATCGATTTCGTCCATTAAAGTATTAGTTTCTTGGTTTAATTCATCTATTTTTTCCGAAAATTCGAATCTTTTTTTTTCTTCAATTTTTTCTCTATTTTGTAATTCCTCTAATTTTCTTGATAAGTTATCATGCTCGTCTACTAAAGTTTTATATTTTTTCTCTAATTCAGATTTTTCAATTTCTAATTGATTTTTTTGTTCTTCAATCATTTCAATATTTTTTTTTATATTTGGATCCTCTAGGTTTAAATTTTTTAGTTTCGCCAATGCGATATTAAGCTTTTTTTCTTTTTCAAGAATAGAATTCATATATATATGTTTATATTATTAAATAGAATCTTCTAAGTCTAGACAGGATAAATTTGAGTAAATTTTATAAAGAATTAGCTAATTGTATTAGATTTCTCTCAATTGATGCTGTTCAAAAAGCAAACTCAGGTCACCCTGGAATGCCGATGGGAATGGCAGATGTTGCTACAGTTCTTTTTAAAGATTTTTTAAAATTTAATCCAAAAAATCCCAGCTGGATTAATAGAGATAGATTTGTTCTCTCTGCTGGGCATGGGTCAATGTTGCTTTACTCTCTTCTTTATTTAACTGGTTACAAAAATGTTTCTCTAAATGATATTAAAAATTTTAGACAATTAGACTCCATATGTGCTGGACATCCTGAATATCATCCAAATACCGGTATTGAAACTACTACAGGTCCATTGGGACAAGGAATCTCAAACGCAGTTGGGTTTGCAATATCAGAAGAAATTTTGAAAAAACAATTAGGGAGAGGAAAGATCAATCATAAAACTTATGTTCTCGCTGGCGACGGATGCTTAATGGAAGGTATTAGTCATGAGTCATTGAGCTTAGCTGGACATCTAAAATTAAAGAATCTTATTTTATTATTTGATAATAATTCTATATCAATCGATGGCCCCACTAATTTAGCTGTTTCAGATGATCACGAAAAAAGATTTAAGAGCTACGGATGGGACTTCTTAAGAATTAATGGTCATGATTTCAAAGAAATATCTAAAGCTTTAAAAAAAGCACAGAAATCAAAAAAACCTATCGCAATTTCATGTAAAACAACAATAGGTTATGGATCACCAAACAAAGGGGGCAAGGCTTCATCTCATGGAAGTCCATTAGGTGATGAAGAAATAAAACTGGTTAGAAAAAAACTAAAATGGAAACATGAGCCATTCAAGATCCCGACTGAATTATTAAGTGAATGGAGAAAAATTGGAAGGAAAGCCTCACAAAAAGCTAGGAAAAATAAAACAAAATTTTCAAATTTTAGAAATTTTAATTCATTTAAAAAATTAATTGAAAAAGCAAAAGTTGAGTATACTAAAAATACCAAAACAATTGCTACAAGGAAATCTTCTGAAATATTTTTGAACATTATAGCAAAATTTCCTTACTTAATTGGTGGTTCAGCTGATTTAGCTGGATCAAATAATACGAAAACTAAAGATCATAAAATAATCAAACCAGGGGATTTTTCAGGAAATTATATTCATTATGGAGTTAGAGAGCACGCAATGTGTGGAATAATGAATGGAATAGCCTTACACAGTAGCCTAATTCCTTATGGTGGAACTTTTCTAATATTTAGTGACTATTGTAAACCCTCTATCAGACTAGCGGCAATGATGAAACAACAAGTTATATATGTTTTTACTCATGACTCTATTGGCTTAGGTGAGGATGGCCCAACTCATCAGCCAATTGAACAGTTAACAAGTTTGAGATCTATTCCAAATTTAAATGTTTTTAGACCTGCAGATACTATTGAAACTTTTGAGTGTTGGCAGTTGGCTCTCGAAAGTAATAATACTCCAAGTGTAATTTCACTAACTAGACAGGGTGTCAATCCTATTAGACTTGAAAATTCTCTTAAAAATAAATCGTCTTTAGGTGCTTATGAAGTTTTGAGAACTGGGGATAATATAAGTGTAACAATTTTAGCAACTGGGTCTGAAACAAGTTTAGCAAGTGATGTGGGTCATAAATTAGCCACAGATGGTATTTATTCCAAAATCATATCAATGCCTTGTCAAAAAATATTTGATCATCAAAGTGAAGAATACAAAAAAAAAATATTAGGTGAAACTGAACTAGTGGTATCTATAGAAGCCTCTGAAACGAGTTATTGGAAAAAATATACTGGTACTAATGGATTAAATTTTGGAATTAATGACTTTGGAAAAAGCGCACCATATAAAAAAATTTATGACTATTTCAAGTTAAATTCTGAGAGTATTGTAAGAAAAATCAAAGAAAAATTATGAAAATAAAAATTGGTATTAATGGCATGGGAAGAATAGGAAGAATGATACTTCGCTCTATTTACGAGGGAAATAAAAAAATAGAAATTATGCATATAAATAATAGAACAAATTCTGAAACTTGCTCGACTCTTTTAAGATATGACTCAATTCATGGAAAATTTAAAGCTGATATAGGCCATGATGAAAATAATCTTATTGTAAATAAAAATAAAATTTCTTTTGGTCAAGAAACAGATTTAAGTAAAATTAATTGGAAAAAATATGGTGTTGATTACGTATTTGAGTGTACTGGAAAATTTAATTCTAAAGATAAATTACAACCACATCTTAATAATGGAGCGAAAAAAGTGATTGTCTCAGCTCCATGTAAAAATGCTGATAAAACTATTGTATTTGGAGTAAATGAATCTGAATTAAAAAAAGAGGATAAAGTTGTTTCTGCTGCATCTTGCACAACAAATTGCCTAGCGCCAGTTGCTCACGTTTTAAATGAAAATTTTGGAATTGAAAAAGGTTTTATGACAACCATTCACGCATTTACGAGCGATCAAAGAATTTTAGATAATTCACATAAAGATCCTAGGAGAGCTAGATCTGCTAGTCAATCAATCGTCCCAACTTCCACTGGTGCATCTAAAGCTATAGGTGAAATAATTCCTTCTCTGAAAGGAAAACTAGAAGGTATCGCAATGAGAGTGCCAACCCCGAATGTTTCATTGATTGAACTTGTCTTCTGTACAAAAAAAGACCTGAATATTGAAAAAATAAATTCAGCATTTGAGAATTTTAGTAAAAAAAATAAAATTATTGAAATCACTAAAGAAAAACTTGTTTCAATTGATTTTAATCACAATCCTGCCTCATCAATTATTGATGCAAGTTTAACAAATGTGGTTAGCAAAAATATGGGAAAAATTTCAGCGTGGTATGATAATGAATGGGGTTTTTCAAATAGGATGTGTGATATAGCTGAATACCTTCATAAGATTTCTTAATGAATAGTATAAAAGACCAAAAAAATCTTAATAAAAAAAAAGTTTTGTTAAGATTGGATTTGAATGTCCCATTAAATAATGGTTTAATTACCGATGAAACAAGAATAAATAAGATTATTCCAATCATAAATTTTTTAATTAAGGAACAATCAAAGATTATAATAATTTCTCATGTAGGACGACCAAAGGGTAAGGTGATTACAGATCTCTCACTTAAACCAATTTGTAAAAATATTCAAAAAAAAATAAATAGAAAAATAAGATTAGTAAAAGAAGATATTTTTAAGTTAGAAAAAGAAGATTTGTTTAAAGATAATAACGATCAAATAGTTTTTTTAGAGAATATTAGATTTTATGAAGAGGAGGAAAAAAATGACGCTAATTTCGCGAAACATTTAGCTAAACTTGCTGATTTGTATGTAAATGATGCTTTTTCTTGCTCTCATAGAGCGCACGCCTCTGTCAGTAAAATTACTGAATTTCTTCCCTCTTTTGCAGGGTTACAGTTAGAAACTGAAATTAGTGCTTTAAAAAAAGTTACATCAGAAATCAAAAAACCGATCACTTGTATTATTGGGGGATCAAAAATTTCAACAAAAATTGGAATAATCAAAAATTTAATATCTAAATTTGATAATCTTATCATTGTTGGTGGAATGGCTAATAACATTATTAAATACAAAGGAAACCAAATAGGCAAGTCAATTAGAGAGGAAAATTGTGATCTAATGATAAAAGAAATTTTTGAAACTTGTAAAAGTCATTCTTGTAAAATTATTTTTCCAGATGATGTGTTAATTGGAAAAAATTTAGATGATGAACCTCAAATTAAAAAACTTAATAATATTCAAGATAATGACATCATTTTGGATATTGGTCCTAAAACTTTAGATAAGATAAAAAGTATTATTGAAAACAGTGAAACTGTTCTTTGGAACGGGCCAGCGGGTTATTTTGAAAATCCAAATTTTGCTAATGGCAGTTACGAAATAGCAAAAGCTATTACAAAAAAAAATAAAAATAATTCACTTTACTCAGTGGTAGGAGGTGGAGATACGATAGCTCTTATCAATAAGATTAAATTAATAGATAGTTTTAATTTTGTTTCAACTGCTGGTGGAGCATTTTTGGAATATCTTGAAGGAAAAGAGTTACCTGGTATAAAAGCCTTAAACTAATATGTCAGAATTAAATAACATTGCTAATAAAATACTTAAGAATGGAAAAGGTATTCTCGCGGCTGACGAGAGTACTGCAACCATGACTAAGAGATTGGAGTCAGTTAAAATTCAATCAACAGCTGAAAACCGTTTATTGTTCAGAGAAACATTGTTTAGTGCCTCTGGAATGACTGAATATATTGGAGGGGTTATTCTATACGATGAGACAATAAAACAAATAACCTCAAAAAAAAATAAAATCCCAGAATTAATTTCTGCCATGGGCACTGCCCCAGGTATAAAAGTTGATACTGGAGCAAAAGTTTTAGCTGGTTCACCAAATGAAAAAATTACTGAGGGTTTGGACGGATTAAGAGAAAGATTAAAAGAATACTATAAATTAGGAGCCAAGTTTACAAAATGGAGAGGGGTTTACATCATATCAAAAGATCATCCAAGTAAACTTTCAATTCAATCTAATGCACATGCTTTAGCTAGATACTCTGCATTAGTTCAAGAATGTAATATGGTTCCAATTGTTGAACCTGAGGTCTTAATGGATGGCGAGCATTCAGCACAAGAATGTTATAAAAAGACTTCTGAGGTAATAAAAAAATGTTTTGAGGAATTAATCTTACACAAAGTTGATTTGAAAGGGATTATATTAAAGCCAAATATGGTTTTAGCTGGTAACAGATGTAAAAATAAAATATCAAACGAAGAGGTGGCAAAGTTAACTCTTAAATGTTTAAAAGACTCTGTTCCATCGGAAGTACCAGGAATAGCATTTTTATCTGGTGGTCAGTCAGAAATTGAAGCAACGGAAAATTTAAATCTTATTAATAAATACAATGATACCAACTTTATTATGAGCTATTCTTATGGACGAGCTCTTCAACAAAGCGCATTAAAATTTTGGTCTCAAGACACAAAAAATGTTGAAGGAACTCAAAAAATTTTTAATCAAAGAGCAAAAATGAATTCTTTAGCTGCTCAGGGTAAATGGTCTAAAGAACTTGAGAATTAATAGAAAAAAATTCATTTATCTCATTTCACCAACTATAATTAACAAATCATTTTACCAAGATTTAACTGAAGTTCTTCAACAAAAAAAAGTTAGTTTTTTCCAGTTGAGGCTTAAAAAAGAGCCTCTTAAAAAAAAATTAATAATCGGTAGAAAAATTAAGAAAATTTGTAAAAAATTTAATGTTAAATTTCTGATTAATGATGATGTTTTTGTTGCAAAGAAATTAAATGCTGATGGTTGTCATTTGGGTCAAAAAGATATGAATATTATTAAAGCAAGAAAATTAATTGGAAACAAGATAATAGGTGTTACCTGTCACAACTCTGTAAAATTATCAAAAATTGCAGTAAAAAATAAAGCTGATTACATAGCTCTTGGGGCTTTTAATAGTTCAAAAACTAAAAAAATAAAACACAGAGCCTCAGTTAGTTTACTTAGAAAAGTCAAAAAATTCACAAAAACTCCTGTTGTTGCTATTGGTGGTATCAATTCTTATAATTATAAAAAACTTTTATTGAATAAAGCAAACTTTTTAGCTATTTCAGGCTACATTTGGAACAACAATAAATTAACACCAAAAGAAGCAACTGAGGTTTTGAAATGAAAATAAATGCTGGAGAAATAAGAGTGGGTATGTTGCTGGAGCACAAGAATGATTTATGGCAAGTATTAAAAACACAACATGTAAAACCTGGGAAAGGTGGTGCATTTGCGCAGGTCGAAATGAAAAGTTTAAATAAAAATACAAAATTAAATGAAAGATTTAGATCAAGTGAAACTGTTGAAAAAGCATCATTAGATGAAGTGAATTATAATTATCTTTATGAAGATGAAAATAACTATTTTTTTATGGAACCGAAATCATTTGAGCAAATTGAAATAAAAAAAAATTTAATTGGTGAGAAAGGAAAATTGTTAACTGAAAATTTAGAAGTTTCTGTAAGTTTTTACAATGATTTACCGATTTCATTAGATTTACCAAAACAAGTGGTTTGTAAAATAGAAACTACAGAAGCTGCCTTAAAAGGACAAACAGTCTCCTCGTCTTATAAACCAGCAAAATTAAATAATGGTTTAAATATTCAAGTACCTCCGTTTATTGAGACTGGTGATGAAATTATTATAGATACGAAAAGCTTGGATTACATAAAAAAAATTTAAAATCATGAATTCTATTTCAGCAAACTTAAATATAATGATAAGGGCAAGTGAGAAGGCATCAAAAATTTTAATCAAAGATTTTGGTGAGATAGAAAAGTTACAAGTATCAAAAAAAGGGCCAAATGATTTCGTTACAAATTCAGATCTTAAAACTGAACAAATTATTATTGATGAGCTTAAAAAGGCTAAACCGAATTACTCAATATTGAGTGAAGAAAAAGGAATTGAAAATAATAAAGATGAAAATAATACTTGGATAATAGATCCAATCGATGGAACTATAAATTATTTACATGGAATTCCGCATTTTGCTATATCAATTGCGTTAAAATCTTATGACCAAATAATAGCAGGACTAATTTATGATCCAATTAAAGATGAAATGTTTTATGCTGAAAAAAATAATGGTGCATATTTTAATAATCAAAGAATAAAAGTTTCAAAAAAAAATAAAATTGAAGATTGTTTATTTGTAGCAGGAAGTAAAATTAATTATGATAAAGAATTACTTATAAGAAATTCTGGTTGTGCGGCATTAGATATGGCTTATGTGGCTTCAGGTAGATATGATGGATATTTTCAAAAAAATATCAATCTTTGGGATATAGCCGCTGGTATTATCATCGTTGAAGAAGCGGGTGGAATTTTAAATGAGATCAACTTATCAAGTATTAATGATTTAAAAATTATCGCGTCAAATAACAGTATAAATAATGAATTAGTTCGAAAATTGAAAAACTTTTAATTGTTTTAAAAAAATCTTTTGCTATAAGTCTCACCATGAAAAAAAAAATTCATCCAAACTATCACTCTATTAAAGTTGAAATGACTGATGGTTCAGTATTTGAGACAAGATCTACCTGGGGCAAAGAGGGTGAAACTTTAAAACTTGAGATTGATCCAAAATCTCATTCAGCCTGGACAGGTGGAAAGCAGAAACTTATGGATAAGGGTCGAATTAGCAAGTTTAATAAAAAATTTCAAAATTTTAAATCTGAAAAGAAAAATTGATGACAAATGCTCCGTTAATGCCAATGGCAACTGCTGTTTGGTTAGTTGAAAATACTACATTAACTTTTAAACAAATTGCAAATTTTTGTAAACTACATGAAGTGGAAATCCAGGGAATAGCTGACGGTGAGGTAGCAAAAGGGATAAAGGCTTATAATCCAATTATTTCTGGTCAATTATCTAGAGAAGAAATAGAGTTATCTTCTAAAGATAAAGATAGACCACTAAAAATAAACAATTTTGATATTGAGATTTCAAACGAAGAAAAAAAAATAAAAAAATATATTCCGCTTTCGAAACGACAGGATAAGCCCGACTCAGCTTTATGGTTGATAAAACAACACAACACATTAAAAGACTCTCAAATTGCAAGATTAGTTGGAATTACCAAAAATTCAGTAACGTCTATTAGAAATAAAAGTTATTGGAATTACAATAATTTGAATCCAAAAGATCCTGTAGCTTTAAATTTGATAACTCAAAAAGAATTGGTGGAAGCAATAGAAAAAGCTGAAAGAAGAATTAAAAGGGAAAAAAGAGAGAAAGAGAAACAAAACAAAGATAATAATTAATAAAAAAATGATTAATATAATTAGACATGAAAAAATAAAAATGATATTTAAAAGCTTTTTTGGAGGTATTTATTAAAATCGAGGTAAAAGATAATAATGTTGAACAAGCTTTAAGAGTTTTAAAGAGAAAGCTTCAAAGAGATGGTTTTTTTAAGATTATAAAACTTAAAAATACTTATGAAAAACCATCTGAAAAAAAAAAGAGAATTCTTCAAGAGAATATTAAAAGAGTAAAGAAACTTAACAAACTTAAAAATAGAATTTAAAGTTATCGCGGGGTGGAGCAGTCTGGTAGCTCGTCAGGCTCATAACCTGAAGGTCGGCGGTTCAAATCCGTCCCCCGCAACCAATTAATTAACTATTTTCATAAATTTTTTTGCAAATCTATGTTTAGTATATTTGTGTACTACATCTCTCTTAAAATTCTTTTTTAACTTAAAAATATCTTGGTCAGTTAAATCATAAAATTTCTTAAATTTATTTGCTAAATCATCACTATCTGATAATTCATACTTTAATCCATTGATATGATCTTTTATAATTTCTTTAGGTCCGTTTGGACATCCACTTGATATAATTGGAACATTTAAATATCCAGCCTCAATTAAAGTATGTCCTGGATCTTCCCATAAAGAGGTGGAAATATATAATTTTGATCTTTTTAAATATTTAAATGGATTAGATTTAAAGCCTAATAAGTAACAATTTTGAATCTTATTTTTTTTTATAAAATTTTCTAAATTATTTTTTTCTTCTCCATCGCCAATTATTATCAAGTTAATTTTTTTTTGTTTATCTTTAGTAAATTTATGAAAACCCTCTAGCAATTCTATGAAGTTTTTTTGTCTAGTCAGTCTACCGATCGAACAATATACATCTTTTGTAAAGATAAATTTTTCTTTATCGTCAATTTCTTTGTTAGATAAGATTCTTATTTTTTTTGAAATAATAGGGTTTTCTATTGTTGTGACCCTAGATTTATCAATATCAAATTTTTTTTCAATTAAGGATTTTGTCAAATTTGTCATTGTTATCAAATGATAAGACCTTCTATAAAAAATTTTCCACACAAAACTTCTCATGAAATTAAATCTTGGATAACCTTGAATGCTATTAATAACTTTAAACTTAAAGAAAAATGACAATAAATTTGGAATATAACCAACTAAATTAGAAATTATCAAAAAAGGTTTTTTTTTTATAATCCAAAAAATTAATAGGGGTATTGCTAAAATAGTAAAAATATAAATAGATATTTTTGATGCAATGCCAGTTTTTGGTAAACTATTTAAATTACCAAAAATATTTATTTTTTTAATTTCATTATCGTTAAAGTTCTGAAATTCTCCAAAAATATTGATCAAATAAATTTGAAAATCTCCATAATCTTTTAAAGATTTTGCCATTGAATATACTGCACTAATTGTACCAACATGACTTAACATAGGTGACCAAAAGAAAATTGTTTTTTTCATTAATAAATTTTACTAGCTGAATAGTAATATAATTAATATTAAAAACTTTTAAATCTTAAATTTAGATTTTTTACTGTCAAACAAAAAACCTTTGACTGTTTCAATGGTAAGTTTTTTAAAACTTTTTCTAGGTTCATTAATTTTATTAATAATAGATGGTGGTATCGTAATAATATCACAACCAAGCTTTTTTGATTGTGTATAATTGTAAACTTCTCTAGTACTAGCCCAAAGTAAATCGACATTTTTAAATTTTCTAACTAAATTTACACTTTTTTTTATCTCTGGGATTGGATCTTTTCCTACGTCTGCCATTCTACCAATAAAAATAGAAATGATAACTTTTGTTTTTCTGTCAATTTTTTTTAAAATTTTCGAAGTTTGATCGGCTGTATATACTGCAGTGATATTTAATTTTATCTTTTTTTTATTTAAGACACTTATCACTCTTCCCATAAATTTTCCTTTTGAATTTACAACAGGAACTTTAACAAATACATTTTTACCCCAACTACTAATCTTTAAGCCTTGATCAATCATTCCTTTCTCATTATCAGCAAAAACCTCAAATGATATTGGCTTATTTGTAATCTTTAGAATATTTTTACAGTAAAGTTCATAATTTTTGGCCCCTGCTTTTCTCATTAGGCTAGGATTTGTAGTAAATCCTTTGATAATTCTATTTTTTGAATACTTTTTAATTAAATCAACATCTGCAATATCACAAAAAATTTTTGTCATATTTATAATTAAAGACCTTTAATAATCTCTTCGGTCATTTTTTTGGCATCTGCAAATAGCATTAAAGTATTATCCCTATAGAATAAATCATTGTCGATACCTGCATAGCCTGGTGATAAGCTTCTTTTTACAAATAAAACAGATTTACTTTTTTCAACGTCTAATATTGGCATTCCATAAATTGGACTTTGAGGGTCAGACTTAGCTACTGGGTTTGTAACATCATTAGCGCCAATGACATAAGCTACATCACAATTTGCAAAATCATTATTAATTTCCTCTAATTCAAATACCTCATCATACGGCACATTTGCCTCTGCCAATAAAACATTCATGTGACCTGGCATCCGTCCTGCTACCGGGTGTATTGCATAACTGACTTTTACTCCATTTTTTTTCAATGCATCAACCATCTCTCTTAATGCATGTTGTGCTTGAGCTACAGCCATCCCATAACCAGGAACAATAATTACAGATGAGGCATTTTTCATTAAAAATGCTGCATCGTCTGCATTGCCATTTTTGACTGGTTTTTTTTCTCTTGTAGCATTTTCAGAAGAAGAATCCGCTGTCGCTCCCCAGCCTCCTAATATTACATTAAAAAAGGATCTATTCATTCCTTTACACATTATATAAGACAGTATAGCGCCAGATGATCCAACTAAGGCGCCAGTAATTATCAAAGCAGAATTTTCTAAAGTAAAACCTATCCCAGCTGCAGCCCAACCAGAATAAGAATTTAACATTGATATAACAACTGGCATATCTGCTCCACCAATTGGTATTATCAATAAAAAACCTAAAATAAATGAAACAGTAATTAATATCCAAAAATATTCTGATATTTGAAAATTACATAATAAATAAACTAAAATAAAAATAGATATTCCTATTAAGAGGTTTAATATATGTTGCCCTTTAAAAGTGATTGGTGCACCCGACATAAGTCCCTGTAACTTCAAGAAAGCTATTACAGATCCAGAGAAGGTAATTGCACCTACAGCTGCCCCAATTGACATTTCTATTAAACTTGCAAGTTTAATATCTCCAACTACTCCTAAATTAAATGCTTCAGGCCTTAAAAAAGCAGAAATTGCCACAAAAACAGCAGCCAAACCAACTAAACTGTGAAAACCAGCTACTAATTCGGGCATCGCTGTCATTGGGATTCTAAATGCAATAAAAGCTCCTAAAGATCCACCAATGAGCAAAAAAAATAAAATATAGATAAAACCAACACTAAAATTTCCTACTGATAAGAAAGTGACAACTATCGCAATTGTCATACCCGCAATTCCAAAATAGTTTCCTTGACGAGATGTTTCTGGTGATGAAAGACCTCTAAGCGCAAGTATAAAAAGAATACCAGATATTAAATAAAATATTGCTGATAAATTTGCTGACATAATCTATTTTTTCTTTTTTTTGTACATTTGCAACATTCTTTGGGTAACCAAAAAACCTCCAAAGATATTCACTGCTGCCAAAATGATTGCGAGAAATCCAAATATACTAGATGTTTCAAATATTTTATCATCTGATCCTGCAAGAGCAGCAATAATAGCCCCAACGATTATCACTGATGAAATTGCGTTAGTAACTGACATTAAAGGGGTATGCAAAGAGGGTGTTACGCTCCAAACAACATAGTAGCCTACAAAAATCGACAATATAAATATACTTAATCTGAATATAAAAGGATCTATTTCCATATTACTTTATTAATGTTTTTTCTATTATTTCATCTCCTGAATTTATATTAATATTTTTTTTATCTTTATCATATAAATTATTTATAAAATTAAATACATTTTTTGCGTACAATCCTGACGATGAAATTGGAAGCTTATTCAGAATATTCTTTTCTCCCATAATGAAAACACCATTATGATTAACTATTTCATCTACTTTTGTAAATTCTGCATTACCACCTTGAGAAGCCGCCAAATCATAAATTATTGATCCCTTCGGCATTTCATCAATCATATCTTTTTTTATAATAAGTGGGGCTTTTTTTCCTGGAATTAAAGCTGTACAGATAACTATGTCAATTTTTTCTAAAGTTTTTTTTAATAATTCCTCTTGTTTTAATTTAAAATCTTCAGATGTTTCTTTTGCATAACCGCCTGAAGTTTCCAAATTTTCAGCGCCTTCGACAGATAAAAATTTACCTCCCAAACTCTCTACTTGTTCTTTTGATGCAGTTCTTACGTCAGTAGCATAAACTATTGCACCCATTCTTTTAGCAGTTGCTATTGCTTGTAACCCAGCAACTCCAGCTCCAACGACAAGTACTTTAGCAGCTGAAATTGTTCCAGCTGCAGTCATCATCATTGGAATTGCTTTCTTAAAATATGCAAAGCTATCTACAACAGCTTTATAACCAGCTAAATTAGCTTGAGAAGAAAGAATGTCCATAGCTTGAGCTCTAGTTATTCTAGGCAATAGCTCAAGCGAAAAACAATTTATTTTTTTTGCTACAAGATTTTTTAATTTTTTTTCATTTAAATAAGGATCTAAAACTCCAATTAAAGTCTTACCTTGATTAAGATTTTTTAATACTCCTTCATCTAATAAATTTAATTGGACTATTAAATTGGATTTTGCAATGACTTCATTATCATTATCAAGAATTTCAGCGCCTTCTTTAAGAAATTCTTGATCATCTATACCAAGATGAAATCCATAACCTTTTGTCAAACAAACATTTAATCCTATAGATTTGTATTTCTTAATTATATCAGGAGTTACGGCAATTCTTTTTTCAAACTCTCTATTTTCTAAAATTGATCCAACTATCATGAAAATAAATTATAAAAGAAATAGAGCCATTAATATAAGAATTAAAGCTACTGCAATTGAGCCCCATAAAACAAATTTAGTAAAAACTTCCCAGGTCTTTTTATGGTTTTCGTTATCCATTATTTTTGTCTTGCTTTAAATTTTGGGTTTTTCTTATTTATTATGTAAACTCTACCTCTCCGTCTAACTTGTTTAGAATTTAAATCTCTTTTTTTCAAAGATTTTAGTGAACTAGCAATTTTCATAAATATTTCCCCCTAAAATCCTGGCAATGACCTACTCTTCCATATCTTAAGATAAAGTACCATCGGCGCTGCAAGGCTTGACTTCCGAGTTCGGAATGGGATCGGGTATAACACTTACGCAATAATTGCCAGGAAGCTTTTTATACACAAAAAAAAAATATTGTAAATAATAATTTAAATGTATTTATTTAATCTAAAACCTAATAACCCAATTATAATCCCACAAAATCTTACTAAATGCATAATTGATTTTAAGATATTAACCTTTGGTTTATAGAATGAAATCAATAAATAAAAAATAGAAATTAATAACTCATAAAAAATTTTGAAAAACGTCATAAATAAACCAGTAAATAATCCATAACTTTTTGTATAAATTATTTTCGTTGAGATTCCAAATCTCAAATTTCTTTTGATAAACCAATCTAAATTTGATCCTGAAATATTTCTTTTTTCAAATACTTTCGCTTTATCATTCCAGATAATTTTAAAACCCTTTTTAAAAAGTTGTAGAAAAAATAATTGGTCTGAGCCTCCTATTTCATTCAAAGAATTTGAAAAATTAATATCTATTTTTTTAATAATTTTTGAATTAAAAAATACATTATTTGTTGCGGCCCATTTGATCTTGGACAAATGACTTTCTTTTCTTTGTAAAATATCTTCATAGACATTTTTATTAATTGGTATTTGCGGCCCAGTGATTATATCCGCTTTTGTAATATTATAAACTTTAATCATCTCGTTTAGCCAATCTCTATGAATAAAACAATCATCATCAATAAGACCAACGCACCAGATATTTTTCTTTTTTTTGATTAATTCTAGTGATTTATTTCTAACACTGGGGATACCTTTTTTATTTTCATTTACAAAATTTATTTTAAATTTTTTTGTGATAAGTTTCTTGAAAGATTCTTCAAAACTTAATTTTAAATTAGAATTAAAAATAACATTTACATCAATTAAATAATCAGTTTTAAGTTTTTTGATACTTTTTAATGTTTTAAGCAGAAAAGTGCTTTTACCTCTTGTGCATATAAAAAATGAAACTATTCTCATAAAATGATATAAAATTTAAATATATATCATTTAATTAAAAGTTAAGAGAATTTTAAATACAAAAATGTTAGAAAATTATAAGTCTGAGACAGTAGGCTCTAAATTTATAATACTTTTATTTTGTTTGTTGCCTGTTTCACTTATAATTGGTACAGGTGTCAGTGAGTCAATAGTAATATTCATAAGCTCGATATTTCTTATAAATTTTATTTTAGAAAGAAACATAAGTTCAAAAATTATAACTCTCCTCTATATTCTGATATTCTTATGGATTATTTTAATTATTAATTATTTTTTTTCTATTGATAAAAGCAATTCATTATTGAGAAATGTTTTTTTTATAAAATATATCATTTTTGTCATTGGATCTCTCGACTTTTTATTAAAAAGAAGTAATGTATTAAAAATAATTTTATTTGTTTGGTCTATAATTTTATTAATTTTTGCAGTTGATCTACTATATCAATTTATTTTTAAACAAAATATTTTTGGGATTGAGACTAAATATAAAAATATCAGAGTTTCTGGATTTATGGGTGATGAGTTTAAAGCTGGGACATTAATGATGGGTCTTGGTCTATCATCGATTTTATTTTTTTTGGGTAATTCAAAAAAAAATTTTTTTCTAATATGTTTAATATTTTTTTTAGTATTTGTTGTTTTTTTAACCAATGAAAGATCAACATTTATAAAATTGATATCAATTTTAATTCCGTTTATTTTTTTTATTAAAAAAGAAAATATACTCAAATATCTAATTCTATTTTTAATACTAATTTCAACTATTACAATTTTGACAATTGAAAGAGAATCTTCTTTCAAAAGAAGATATGTGCATCAAATTTTTGTAGAATTAAAGAGAAATAATTTTAATATTTTTAATTATATAGAAAAAACTGAATATGGAGATCATAGAAAAGATGCTATCAAACTTTTTAAATATTATCCAATAACAGGAGTTGGTAATAAAAATTTTAGGATTTTATGTAAAAAAAATGAATATGAATTTTTAAACAAAAAGGATTTTGAGGATAGTATCTGTACTACTCATCCACACCAATTTTATTACGAGATACTTTCCGAACACGGTATATTTGGACTGATAAGTTTTTTAATATTATTTTTTATTTTTATTATTGATTTTTATAATAATTTCAAAATCCATAAAAGTTTATATAATTTATTTTTATTTTTACTTATTTTAAGCTTTTTTTTCCCCATACTTCCTTCGGGAAGCTTTTTCACTAGTTTTAATGCTACAATTTTTTGGATTAATTTTATACTATATTTTTATTCAAGAATTAACCCGCCTAAAATTCAATAGCTTTGAGTAAAAAAAAGTATAAGTAATAATAGAAATAATTATGAGAATAATTTGCAATTCAGTGTTGCTAATTTTTGTACTTCCAATAAAAAAAATTATTAAGTTATAGATATTAATTATATTTGCAGCTAAAACATTTGAAGTTAAATTTTTCTTGATGATTTTTTTATTTAAAAAAAAATATAAAAGTTGATGGAAGTGCCTTTGGTCTGGTTTAAATGGTGACAAAGATATACTTGACTTTCTTATAATTGAAAAAAGTATTTCAAAACTTGGATACCAAAGCAATAAAGCTATAAAAAATGGTGATATAAAAGTATTATTTTGATAGAAATTAATTAATAGATATGAAAAAAAAAATCCATTTAAATAAGCACCGCTATCACCAATATAAAACTTATTAAATAAGTTAAAGATAAAAATTATTATAAATGATAAGATAAGAAAATTTAAATTTTCGTAAAGCACAAAATTTCCTTGAATATTTATAATTTTTAATATTATTAAAATTGATAAAAAATATCCTAAATTTAATGTATTTAAGCCATCTACAAAATTTGAGCCATTTACAATTATTAGTATACAGACAGATAAGAAAATATAATTAAAATAATTATATTTTAATAAGTTATCTAAAAAAAAAATTCTTGTTGGATATATACTAAGTTCAAAAATTATTGAAAATACAATAATTATTAAAACTTGAATGGATAATCTAATATTAACTGAAGTCAATTTTCTTAAATCAGAAAAAAAACCTACAAAAAATATTAAAAATGCAAAAATTAAAAATAGATTATTTGACTGATTAAACATTATGAGCGAAAGGTAAAATATAATAAATATTCCACCGCTAAGTTGTATATTTTTGTTAAACGTAAATTTTTGGTGACTTTCACCCGTGTAATTTGGCAGAAAGTTATTATTTGTAATAATAGTGTTAATAAAAAAAATTAGTAATGGTGTTAAAAATAAAGTTATTATCATGTTACAATAATATATAATTTATTAATAACAAAATTTTATTTGATTTGGAATTAAATGTTTTACACCCTCAAAATCATAATAATCAAATCCAAAAAATTTTAACTCTTTTATCTCCTTACCAAAAATTTTTTCCATCAAATCAAAAGATTTGGGTCCTTGAATTGCTAAGATATCAACATTAGGCTCAAAAATTTTTACATTGAATTTATTTCCTGATGCTAATCCTTTTGCAAAAAAAATAACATCGGAGTCAGCAATTGAGATCCACCATCTATCCTCAGCTAGCTTTAAAATAACTGGATCATTTACTAAATTTCCACTTTCATCAATTATTGGGCAATAATAACATCTGCCAATTTTGGAATTGGATAAATCTCTACAGGTCATAAGTTGAACAAGTTTCGCTGCATCATTGCCTGAAATTTCAACCTGTCTTTCTGCTGATACATCCCATACTTGAACATTTTTTTTTAAATGATCACAGGATTCTTCTAAAGATCCAAATGCTGCTGGTAACAGCATATGATTATAAACTGTGTATGCAGTCACACCTTGATTTTCAATTCTTGAAGTATACGGAGTACTTCTCACTCTTCTTGATTTAGCTATTGGATAACTTTTCATTTATTTAAGAATTCTAAAATCTTTTCTCTCATTTCGAATGCTTTTTCAATCATTATCATATGGCCAGATCCTTTGATCACGTGAGTAGTTGAATTTTTAATCAAATTAGAGAATTTTTTTCCTACTTCTAAATTAACCATTTTATCTAATTCTCCAAATATAAGCATCGATGGTAGATCAATTACTTTTGCAGCCTCAGAGCCATTTGAATAATTGTTACATGCATTTAAATCAACAGCCAAAATTTCACTTATATCTCTCGGCGATTGAATGATTTTTTCTACTGGGTTACCACCAATAAACTTTTTTGAACCCTCATATCCCCATTTCATCATTAATTTAACAGCGTCTGAGTGTCCGCTTTGAGCCAATTCAATTAGATCCGGATGTACTGGCATCTTATTTGAACCTCCAACAAAAACTAATTTTTTGAGTCTCTCTTTATATCTTGAAGAATATTCGAGTATTTCTAAACATCCTTGAGAATGACCAACTAAAATTAAGTTTTTTAATTTTAATTTATCAAATACTTTTTCCATCCAATCAGCAATTTTTTCAATACTATCTAAACAAGGACCATCTGAATTTCCATGTCCAGGTAAATCTATAGATAATACATTATAATTTTTTGATGAAAAAAATTGTTCAGCTAAGGACCAAACAATGTGTGAGAGACCACTTCCATGTAAAAATACTATCGTATCTTTATTTATATCTATACCCTGACCAGAGTCGGATGCATGAATGTTTTTGTTTTCTAGTTGGAATATCAATTATTTTCCTAAAATTTTTTTCTTAACTCAAATTTTTGAATTTTACCTGTTGAAGTCTTTGGTAATTCACAAAAAACAACTTGTTTCGGCACTTTAAAACCAGCAAGGGTTTCTTTACAAAAACTTATTAATTCTTTTTCTGTAACCGGTTTATCTTGGACCATCTCAATAAATGCACATGGAACTTCGCCCCATTTTTCATCTGGTTTTGCTACTACTGCTGCAATAGAAACTGATGGATGCTTTGCTAAAGTGTTTTCTATTTCGATTGAAGAAATATTTTCACCTCCAGAAATAATGATATCTTTAGATCTGTCTTGAATTTTAACATATCCATCTGGATGCATGACCGCCAAATCTCCAGAATGAAACCATCCACCACCCATAGCTTTATCTGTAGCATCTTTATCTTTGAAATAGCCCTTCATAACGACATTTCCTTTAATCATAATTTCACCAATCGTTTTTCCGTCTTTTGGCACTTCTTTCATTGACTCAGGGTCCATAACAGTAATTCCCTCTGTATTAGGGTATCTTACTCCTTGCCTTGCCTTTATCTCATTCTGCTTTTCTTCATCAAATTCATTCCAAGAGTCGTTCCAAGCACATTGAGTAACATGACCATAGGTTTCTGTTAATCCATAGACATGCATTACTTCAAATCCAAGTTCTTTCATTTTTTTAAATATGATGCTTGGTGGCGGTGCTCCAGCAGTTAATACATAAACTTTTTGTTTTAGCTTTTTTCTGTCAGACGCAGGAGCTCCTGTAATCATATTGAGCACTATTGGCGCCCCTCCAAAATGAGTGACATCATATTTATCAATTAATTCAAAAATTTTCTTAACATCAATATTTCTTAAGCAAATAGTTCTTCCATTTAACATGGGAACAGTCCACGGATAACCCCAACCATTACAATGAAACATAGGCACAATAGTCAAAAAATTTAATCTGTTTGGCATATTCCATGCAACTGCACTTCCAGTTGACATCAAATATGATCCTCTATGGTGGTAAACCACCCCCTTAGGGTTTCCAGTAGTTCCTGAAGTATAACTAAGTGACAATGCTTGCCATTCATCTTCTGGCATTTCCCAATTATAATTTTCGTCACCAGTATTTAAAAAACTTTCATATTCTAACTCTCCAATTTTCTCACACTTAGATTGATCTGCAAATTTATCGTTGATATCAATTATTATAATTTTTCTTTTTAAAGTATTTAGGGCCTTTTTTACCTCAACATGAAGTTGCCTATCAACAACTAAAACTTTTGCCTCACTATGTTCTAAAATATACGTAATTGTCTTAGCATCTAATCTTATATTAATAGTATTAAGAACTGCACCTGTCATTGGAACTGAATAGTGTCCTTCAAAAATTTCAGGGGTATTAAAAGCTAAAAACGAAACAGTATCACCCTTGCTAACTCCAATTTTATTAAGTGCGCTAGCAAATTTTACAGTTCGTTTATAAACTTGACTCCAAGTATATTTCCTATCTTCATAAATAACTGCTTCATAATTGGGATAAATTTCATAAGCTCTTTTTAAAAAAGTCAAAGGTGTTAATGGAACATAATTTGCATCATTTTTATCAAGATTAGTTTCGTAATGGCTCATTTAATTGAACTTGAAATTCATTATATTTGAACTTCCAGAAATTGCAGACTTATAGTGGTGTTCGGCTCTAGGTAATACTTTGTCAAAATAAAATCTAGCAGTATCTATTTTATCATTATAAAAATTTTTATTTTCCTCATAATCTTTAAAACTTA
The DNA here is from genome assembly GCA_902568855.1 of uncultured Pelagibacteraceae bacterium. GTDB lineage: Bacteria > Pseudomonadota > Alphaproteobacteria > Pelagibacterales > Pelagibacteraceae > Pelagibacter. The sequence goes on from CACFSB010000001.1 coordinate 94,406, forward strand.
CCTCAAGAACCTTAATCCATGCATATGCAATAGATACGTAACCTAAAGTTTTAAGATAGTCATTAGCCGCTGCGCTAACATCATCTTTTGCTGAGGTTGCTTTATCTATTATCCAATCACTAAATTTTTTAAGAGTGTCTAAATTCTTATTAAATTCTAATAAAAATGGTTTAATTTTTTCATTGTCAGTTTTACACTCTGACTTAACCTGATCTAAAAATTTATTTATTATACTACCATTTTTATTTGATAATTTTCTGAAAACTAGATCCAAAGCTTGGACCGAATTTGTACCTTCGTAGATAGGTGTAATTCTATTATCTCTATATAATTGTTCTATTCCTTGATCTTTAGTGTATCCATATCCACCATGAATTTGCATAGCATCACTTGTTATTTCCATTGCTAAATCTGTGAATAGAGATTTTACCACAGGAGTCATGAGGGAAACATAATCTGAGGCTTCCTGACGTGTTTTTTCATCTGGATGATTTAAACTTACTTCAGTTTGCTGTGATAGCCAAAAACATAAAGCTCTTTCACCTTCAATAATTGATTTCATATTAAGAAGGGTTCTTCTTATGTCAGCGTGCTCAATTATAAAATCTGCGCCATTTTTTGAACTAGAATTATTTGATTTTCCTTGTTTTCTCTCTTTTGCATAAGTTAGTGAATTTTGATAGGCAATTTCTGAAATACCTAAACCTTGTATACCAACAACTATTCTTTCAAGATTCATCATAGTGAACATTGCACTTAATCCTTTTTCTTTAGCACCTATCATGTATCCAGTAGCATCATCAAAATTTAATACACAAGTTGCTGATCCCTTTATTCCCATCTTAGTTTCTATAGATCCTGTAGATATTCCATTTCTTGGTCCGATTGTTCCATCGTCTTTAACCACAAATTTCGGAACTAAAAATAAACTTATTCCTTTTGTGCCTGCTGGAGAGTCATCTGCTCTAGCCAAAACTAGATGAATAATATTCTCAGTCAAATCATGATCACCAGATGTAATAAATATTTTTTGACCACTTATTTTATAAGTTCCGTCAGTTTGTTTCCTGGCTTTTGTTCTTAATAAACCCAAATCGGTACCACATACTGGTTCAGTTAAACACATAGTGCCGCTCCATTTTCCCTCAACTATTTTAGGTAAATATTTATTTTTTATATCGTCTGTAGCATGATGATTAATACAATTATATGCACCAATACTTAGTTCACTGTATAATTTAAAAGATAGACTTGCAGAGGAAAGCATTTCATCAAAAAATGCACTTACAGTTTTTGGCATACCTTGACCCCCATATTTTGGGTCACAAGATAGTGAAGTCCATCCGTCCTCGATATATTTTTTGTAAGCTTCTTTATAACCTGGTGGAGTTCTTACTACTCCATTTTCTAAAACTGCAGGATTTTCGTCACCAGCTTTAGCTAATGGTAAAATTAAATTTTGATTAATCTTCGCTGCCTCCTGTAAAATATCTTTTACTAAATCAGTTGTTACCTCTTTATATTTTTCTAACTCATTATATTTTTGATTATTTCTAAGTTTCTCGAATAGAAACATCATATCATCAACAGGAGCGGTATAGCTTGGCATAGTATGACTTTAAGATAATTAATTAATTATTGCAATTTTGAAATGATCGCATCACCCATTTGAGAAGTAGAAACCTCTCTCATTTTATCAGACATTATATCTTTTGTTCTCAATCCATCATTAAGAGCCTCTTGTACAGCCTTTTCTAAGGCCTCTGCCTCTTTATCTAAATCTAAAGAATATCTTAGTGCCATAGCAAAACTCAAAATTGAGGCAATAGGATTTGCGACTCCTTTTCCAGCAATGTCTGGTGCTGAACCATGAATAGGTTCATACATAGCTCTCATTTCGCCATCCTTATTTTTTGCACCTAATGATGCAGAAGGTAGTAATCCAAGAGAACCTGTTAACATAGAAGCCTCATCTGATAACATGTCACCAAATAAATTATCAGTTAAGATTACATCAAATTGTTTTGGGTTTCTTACTAATTGCATCGCACAATTATCAGCCAACATATGACTTAACTCAACATCCTTATAATCTTTATCATGTAATGATTGCACTTCTTCTTTCCAAAGTTGGCCTGCTTCCATTACATTAGATTTTTCACAAGATATGACTCTATTTGATCTTTTTTTAGCTAAGTCAAAGGCAACTCTAGCTACTCTAATAATTTCACTGCTAGTATAAGTATGAGTGTTTACTCCTTTTCTTTCTCCATTTTCTATTGGCTTAATTCCTCTTGGTTCACCAAAATATACTCCACCAGTTAATTCTCTAACTATTAAAATATCTAAACCTGATACAATTTCTGGTTTTAAAGTTGAAGCATTTACTAATTGTTTAAAGCATATCGCTGGCCTTAAATTAGCAAAAAGTTTTAGTTCTTTTCTAAGTTTTAAAAGGGCTCTCTCAGGTTTTTTTGAAAATTCTACACCATCCCACTTTGGTCCACCAACTGCACCTAACATTATTACAGCGCTCTCTAATGCTTTATAAAAAACTTCATCAGTAAGAGGTGTTCCATGCTTATCAAAAGAAATTCCTCCAACTAAATCCTCATCAATTTCAAAATCTAAAGATTTTTTATCATTAAACCAATTGATTACTTTTTTAACCTCTGCAATAACTTCAGGACCTATTCCATCACCTGGTAACAATAACACTCTTCTTTTTTTTACTTTAATCATTAAACACCCAGGGCTTTTTGACTTTTAAATCTTTTTCAAAAATTTCAATTTTATCAGATTTTTTTAATGAAAGAGCTATATCGTCTAATCCTTCTAACAAACACTTTTTTTTAAACGAGTCTACTTTAAATTTTAATTCATTATTTCCAAAAATAACTTTTTCTTCCTTAAGATCTATAAAAATTTCTTCTTTTCTTTTTGCATACTCTGATAGTTCTTTAATTTTATCATCATCTAAAATTATTGGTAAAATTCCATTTTTAAAACAGTTGTTATAAAAGATATCTGCAAAACTTGAACTTATCACACACGTGATTCCGAAGTCTAATAATGCCCATGGAGCGTGTTCTCTTGAAGAACCACAACCAAAATTTTTTCCAGCAATTAGAATTTTTGAGTTATTGTAAGGATCTGTGTTTAAAACAAAATCATTTATTTCTTTACCTTGATCGTCATATCTCATCTCAAAAAATAAATTTTTGCCAAGTCCAGTTCTTTTAATTGTTTTTAAAAATTGTTTTGGAATAATCATATCTGTATCAATATTAACCATTGGCAAATACGCTGGTATACTCTTCAAAGTGTTAAATTTTTGCATTTTAATTTTGATATTTCCTTACATCATCAAGGTTTCCAGATATTGCTGCTGCTGCTGCCATACCTGGGCTTACTAAATGGGTTCTTCCACCTCTCCCTTGCCTACCTTCAAAATTTCTATTTGATGTAGAGGCACATCTTTCTTCTGGTTTTAATTTATCTGCATTCATTGCTAAACACATTGAACAACCTGGCTCTCTCCACTCAAATCCTGACTTTACAAAAATCTTATCTAATCCTTCTTGTTCTGCTTGTTCTTTGACTAACCCTGATCCAGGAACAACCATAGCATGAACATGAGAGGCAATTTTTTTATCTTGTAAAATTTTTGCAGCCTCTCTTAAATCTTCAATTCTCCCATTAGTACAGCTCCCAATGAAAACTTTATCAATTTTAATATCTTTAGCTGCCATATCTGGCTTCAAGCCCATATAATTTAAGGCTCGTTCCAAAGAATTTTTTCTATCCTCATCTTTCTCATTTTTTGGATTTGGTACTCTTTCATCTATCGTAATAACATCCTGAGGTGAAGTTCCCCAAGTTATCATTGGCGAAATTTCATTGGCATTTAGGTTTACCTCTTTATCAAACTTGGCACCTTCATCAGTATTTAAATTTTTCCAATTATCTAGTGCTTTATCCCAATCGTCTCCTTTAGGAGACATTGGTCTACCTTCTAAGTATTTAAATATTTTTTCATCAGGAGCAATTAATCCTGCCCTTGCACCACCTTCAATTGTCATATTACAAATTGTCATTCTATTCTCAACACTAAGCGATTTAATTAGATCCCCTGCATACTCAATAACACATCCTGTTCCTCCCGCAGTTCCAATTTTTCCAATTATTTGAAGAATTACATCTTTTGATGTAACACCTAATGGAAGTGTGCCGTTGACATTTATTCTAAAATTCTTTGCTTTTTTTTGAACTAATGTTTGAGTTGCTAAAACATGTTCTACTTCTGAAGTTCCAATACCAAAAGCTAATGCACCAAATGCTCCATGTGTTGCTGTATGACTATCGCCACAGACAATAACTGTACCAGGTTGAGTAAAACCCTGTTCGGGTCCTGTGACATGAACAATTCCTTGTCTCTTATCGCTCATTCCAAAAAGTTTAATACCAAACTCTTTACAATTAGCCTCTAAAGTTTCAACTTGAATTTTAGATTCATGGTCTGAAATACCTTTTGACCTATCCGTTGTTGGAACATTATGATCTGCAACAGCTAATGTCAATTTTGGGTGTCTTACTTTACGTTTAGAATTTCTTAATCCCTCAAAGGCTTGTGGACTAGTGACTTCATGAACTAAGTGTCTGTCAACAAACAATAAAGCTGTTCCATCTTCTTGCTGATGAACTAAATGTTCGTTCCAAATTTTATCGTAAAGAGTATTGGGCATTGAAGAAAAAATTATTTTTTTTCCTGTAAATTTTCAAGTTTTTTTTCAGTTTTAGCTTCAGCTTTGGGTGCCTCTTTCTTCGTCTCTATTTTTGGTGCTTCTTCTTTTTTAGGCTCTATAGTTGGGGTAGCCTCATTTGCAGACTCTGGTGCACTTTCTTTTTCAGCTGGCGCTAGATTTTCTTCAGTAACAGTCTCAGGCTTAACGTCAATATCAATACCAATTTTTTTTCTTATTTTTTCAGCAATCCTCGCAGATTTTCCAGTTCTATCTCTTAAATAATACAGTTTAGCTCTTCTAACTTTTCCTGAACGAATTACTTTGATTGAATCAATAACTGTTCCATACAACGGGAAAGTTCTTTCAACACCTTCTCCAAAAGATATTTTTCTAACAGTAAAAGAGGAGTTTATGTCTCTACTTTTTTTAGCTATACAAACACCTTCGAAATATTGAATTCTCTCTTTTTTTCCCTCTGTAATTCTGACGCCAACTTTAACAACATCACCAGGAAAGAAATCAGGGATCTTTTTTTCTGAAAGAATTTTTTTAACGTTATTTTGGTTTATTTCTTCTATTGTTTTCATTTTAATATTTAACAAATTAATTCTTCTTATATTTATGCCACAAATCTGGTCTTCGGTCGCGTGTTATAGCCTCAGATTGAGATAAACGCCAGTCTTTAATTTTAGCGTGATCACCAGATAATAACACATCTGGAACTGATTTTTCCTCCCAAATCTGGGGTTTGGTATATTGTGGATACTCCAAAAGGCCATTTTCAAAAGTTTCTTCTGAGGCTGATTTATCATTCCCTAAGACACCAGGTAAAAGTCTCAATACACTATCAAGCACAACTAGCGCAGCAGTTTCTCCACCTGACAATACATAGTCTCCTACACTAATTTCTTCAATATTTCTTGTAGATAATACTCTCTCGTCAACACCTTCGAAATGACCGCAAATTAATGAGAAAGATTTTTCTATTGATAGATCTTGTGCAAGTTTTTGATTAAATACTTTGCCTTTCGGTGAAAGATATAAAATCCTATCTCCTTTATTTATGTTTTGATCTATAGAATTTGCTAAAACATCAGGTTTTAATAACATGCCTGTTCCACCACCGTAAGGAGTATCATCAACTGTTTTATGTTTATCTGTAGCTGCATCTCTAATATTTATCACATTCAGACTCCACAATTTTTTAGACATTGCCAGTAAAAAACTAGAGCTTTACCCAACCACCGGTAAATTCGACTTTATAATCTCCTCATTTTCTAAAGATTGTGGCCATTATAAATTTGATGATAATTATAAATGTAATATCTACAAACCTTTGATCTCTAGCAATTTAATCAATTAATTTGAGTAAAAGCCTCGGCAAATTTTTCTGCTTCGAACAACTGTAAGTCGTCTTCTTTTTCACCCAAACCTAGTGCAATAATTGGAATTTTATATTTTTTTGCTAGCGCTAACAAAATTCCTCCCTTAGCTGTGCCATCTAATTTTGTCATCACGATACCAGTTATTGGGATGATTTTATTAAATTCTTCGACTTGATTTAATACATTTTGTCCTGAGGTTGCATCTAAAATTAAGATAACATTATGAGGTGCGTTGGGATCTATTTTTTTTGTGACATTCGCTATTTTTTTATATTCTTCCATTAAATTTTTTTTATTTTGGAGTCTTCCTGCAGTATCTATTAAAACTTGATCAAAATTATTTTTAATAGCTTCATCCACTGCTTTAAAAGCAACTGAGGCGGGATCAGCTCCTTGAGATGATTTTACTATTTGAACATCTACCTTACTCGCCCAATTTTCTAGTTGTTCAATTGCAGCGGCACGAAATGTATCTGAAGCTGCAAATATGACTTTACTGCCGTTGTTCCTTAATATCTTCCCTATTTTACCGATAGTTGTTGTTTTCCCAACGCCGTTTACTCCAGAAATTAATGTTGCATTAAGCTTTTCCTTTTTCTCGAAAAAGGATTTATTTTCTAAAGGTTTCATCAAAGAAATTATGTATTCTTTTAAAATAGAGTTTATCTCTTTAGATAGATCTCTATTTGGATCAATTTTTTTTCTAGAAATAATTTCTTTTATTTCAGAGGCAGCTTCAACCCCCACATCTGATTGAATTAAAAATTCCTCAATTTTATTTAAATTTTCGTCATTAATTTCTTTTTTGACAATTATTTCTTTAAGTCCTGATGTAAACGCTGATGCACTTTTCTTAAATCCGATTTTAAATTTATCAAAGATTCCCATTACAATTTTATATTTATTTCTTTAATATTTGAAACAGGTCCTTTCATATGAATAGAATCATTTTCATCTATAGAAATTGATAATTTTCCAGTTGCAAACTCTATATCAGTTTTATTTTCTGTAAGATTATTTAGTTTACCTGCATATGCTGTAGCACACGCTGCAGTACCACAAGCTTTAGTAAGACCGGCTCCTCTTTCCCAAACTTTTAATTTGATCAAATTTTTATTAAAAACTTGTGCAATTGATACGTTACATTTCTCTGGGAAGATTTCGTGATTTTCTATTTCGGGGCCAATTATCTCTATATTGAAATCCTCAATCCTTTTAACAAAAAAAATAATATGTGGGTTACCCACACTAATTGCAGTACCACCTAAGTGCTCATTATTATTTGTATCAATAATTTTGATATTTAAGTTTTTTGTATCCATTTCTTTTGATAAAGGTATTTCATCCCATTTTAACCTTGCTTTACCAATTTCTGTTGTAACAATTTTTTTCTCTAAAATTTCAGATTTTAATTTTCCAGATAGCGTATTTAGAATTATTGACTTGTTATTTTTTTCATTTGAAAGCAAATTTGCAACACATCTAGTTCCATTTCCACATGCTCCAGACTCTCCTCCATCTGAATTAAAAAATCTTAAATTTGCATCTGCAGAACTATCTGACTCAATAAATATTAGTTGATCACAGCCAATAAAATTTCTGTCACAAATTTTAACTATTTGATCTTTCGTCAAATTGGTAATTTTTTCTCTATTATCAATTATCACAAAATCATTACCCAATCCGTCCATTTTAAAAGCTTTGATGTCCATATATAGTTATTTAACTTATTTATTGACTTTTTGAACCTCTATTATAGTTTGTGGCGGTTTCCGCAAAAACATTAAATTTGCGGTGTCTTTGGAAACAAAGAGATCGACACTAGTCAGCGAGGGTTCGCCCACTAGTGCGATTACTGCTGTGTGTAATAAATATGTTTGAAAATTTAACAAATAAATTTGAGGAAGTTTTTTCCTCTCTAAAAAAAGCCCCATCACTTGATGAAAATCAGGTTGATGAAGGATTGAGAGGAATAAGACAAGCTTTATTAGAAGCTGACGTATCTCTTGAAGTTGCTAAAGATTTTATTGAAAAGGTTAAACCAAAAGCATTAGGTCAAGAAATTATTAGATCAACATCACCCGGCGATATGGTGGTAAAAATTGTTTATGATGAACTAGTTAATCTTTTAGGTGAAAAAAATAATGATGTAAATTTAAATGCAGTTCCACCAGTGCCAATGATGCTCGTCGGGCTACAAGGTTCTGGTAAAACAACAACAACTGCTAAACTTGCAAGATATTTAGAGAATACAAAAAAAAAGAAAGTAATGATGGTCAGTTTAGATATTTACAGACCAGCCGCTCAAGAGCAATTAAAATCTTTAGGTGAACAAAATAATATATTAACTCTTCCAATAATTGAAGGTCAACAACCCAATGATATTTGTCAAAGAGCAATTAGTGCAGCAAACTTGAATGGCGCAGATATTATCTTATTCGATACTGCTGGTAGAACACAAATAGATTTGCAGATGATGAGTGAAATAAAACAAATTGAAAATGCCATTAAACCTGCAGAAACGTTTTTAGTTGCTGACTCTCTTACTGGACAAGTAGCTGCATCAGTAGCAAAAGAATTTAATAATACAGTAAATTTATCCGGAATAATTTTAACAAGAGCAGATGGTGATGCGAGAGGCGGGGCGGCTGTAAGTATGAAATTTGTTTCACAGGTTCCAATTAAATTTTTAGGTATTGGCGAAAAGATCGAAAATCTTGAAGTTTTTCACCCAGATAGAATCGCAAATAGAATTCTTGGGATGGGAGATATTGTTTCTCTTGTCGAAAAAGCAGCTCAAGATCTTGGGGAAGAAAATATAAAAAAAACAGAGGAAAATTTAAAAAAAGGACAATTCTCAATGCAAGATTATTTAACTCAACTTAGACAAATGAAAAAAATGGGAGGGATTGAAGGCATCATGTCTTTCATGCCAGGAGTTTCAAAGGTTAAATCTCAAATGGATGCTGCAGGTATTGATGAGAGTGTTATTACAAAAAATGAGGCTATAATTTTATCAATGACTAAAAAAGAAAGAGAGAACCCAAAAATAATTGATGGTTCTAGAAAAAAAAGAATTGCTAATGGTTCAGGAACCGATCCAGCCACTATCAATAAATTGTTGAAACAATTTAAAATGATGTCTGAAATGATGAAGAAGATGTCAAAAGGAAATCTGAAAGGTATGTCTGATAAAGGAATACCTCCAGAATTATTTAATCAATTAAAATAAAAAGGAGAGTAAATGTTAAAATTAAGATTATCAAGAGGTGGCACAAAAAAGAGGCCTGTTTATAAGGTTGTTGTAGCCGACAGTCGATTTGCTAGAGATGGTAGATTTATAGAGAAAGTAGGTTTTTTTAATCCATTGTTACCAAAAGAAAAAAAAGAAAGAATTGGATTAGAGGCTGAGAGAATAAAATATTGGTTGGGTCAAGGTGCACAACCTACGACAAGAGTAGCTAGAATTTTAGGTGAGAATGAATTGATGCCTATGCCTGCTAATGGAAATAACCCACAAAAAGCAATTCCAAAAAAAGATAGAAAAAAAGAAGGTTCGGAAGAAACTAAAAAGGAAGAGTCACCAAAGGCAGATGCTGCTCCGGCTGGAGAAGCTAAAAAAGAGGAAGCGCCAAAAGCAGAAGCTAAAAAAGAGGAAGCACCAAAAGCAGAAGCT
>CACFSB010000002.1 GCA_902568855.1 uncultured Pelagibacteraceae bacterium
TATAAATTAAAAATCCTTCAATCTTACCTTTTTTTTCAATAGTGATAAATTTAGATTCTTTGTGATCCGAAATTGACTTATAAAATCTACTATAAAATTCACTTCCAAATAAATTAAATTCACCTTTAATATTTTCAATATGAAATCTTGAAATCTCATTTATTTTTTTTTTGGATAATTCTGATTTATGACAAATTTTCATTTTTATTTGTATATTTATTTTAATTAGGTATTAATTAAACTTATAACATTAAATTAGACTGTAAATAATTATGAAATTAATTCCTTGGGCAAAACCTAAAGTTACTATTCAAGATAGAAAAATTATAAATAATGCACTTAGAAGTGGATGGATTTCTCATGGATCATACGTTGAAAAATTTGAAAATAAGTTAAAAAATTTTTTAAAGGTCAAATACGCTTCTTCCGTCTCTAATGGAACTGCTGCATTACAATTAGCTTTTTTATCTTTAGGACTTAAAAGAGGGGATGAAATTTTATGTCCAAGTTATTGTTACATGGCTGCAGCAAATATTGCCACTCAAATGTTTTTAAATATAAAATTTATTGATGTTGAAAAAAATTCTTTTTGCTTAAGTTTAAATAGTATTAAAAAAAATGTGACAAAAAAAACGAAAGCTGTTGTGGTTGTGCATACTTATGGCAATACTTGTGAGATTGACTCTATAAGTAGATTTTTAAAAAAACGAAAAATTTTTTTGATTGAGGATACAGCTGAAGCATTAGGTTCAAAGTATAAAAATAAATATCTAGGTGCTTTTGGTGATATCTCAACAATAAGTTTCCATTCAACAAAAAGTATAACAACTGGAGAAGGTGGTGCCATTGTTACTAACAACAAAGAAATTTATGAAAAAGCAAAATTATTAAGAAATCATGGAGTAAAAAATAAACGATATTATCACAATGTGCCAGGATTTAATTTTAGAATTTCAAATATTTTATGTGCTTTAGGATATTCACAATTAAAACGATTAAATAAAATTAAAAAAAAAAGAAAGAAAATTTTTTATTTTTATTTATCAAATATAGATAAAAAAAAAATTTCTGTTCAAAATTTTTCTAAAAATATTGATCCTCTATATTGGACTTTTTCAATGTATATAAAAGAAAAGAAATACAAACGTGATAACTTAATTAGTTTTTTACAAAAAAAATAATATTGAGACTAGAAATGGTTTCTACTCTAGTAATTATTTAAAATATTTTAAAAAGAATAAGAAGCTTATAAACAGCGATTTTTTAAGTCGAAGAGTGATAAATTTACCAATTTTTGAAGAATTAAAAATTCATCAACAAAAATTTATTATAAATAAAGTTAATAGTTTTTTTAATGGTTAAATTATCAATAGTCTTACCTACTTATAATGAAAGAAAAAATATAGTTTTATTAATTGATAAGATCTTAGTTATATTAAAAAGTTACAAAAGTTATGAAATTATAGTTGTTGATGATAATAGTGAGGATTACACATATCAAATTTGTAAGAAGAAATTTTCAAAAAATAAAAAGATAAAAGTTTTTTTAAGAAAGAAAAATAAAAGCTTAGGTCTCTCCATACTTTTTGGAATTAATAAATCTTTAGGTGAAAAAATTATAGTTATGGATACTGATTTTACACATAATCCTAATTTGATACCTAAGCTCTTAAAAATTTCAAATAATATAGATATGGTTATAGGTTCAAGATTTTGTTCTGGTGGATCTATGGTAGACAAAAAACATTACTTTTATAGCTTAATATATAATTTTTTTCTAAGAATAATTTTGAGAACTCAAGTTCAAGATAATTTGGGTGGATACTTTTGCATTAACAAAAAATCAATGAATAAAGTAATTAAAAAAAAAATATTCTATGGATACGGAGATTATTTTTTTCGGCTAATTTTTTTTTTAAAAAAGAAAAATATTAGCATAATAGAAATACCTACTATTTACAGACTAAGACATAAAGGAAAGTCTAAATCTAATTTTTTAAATTTATTTATTAAATATTCCTATGAAACTTTTAAATTAAGATTTTTTTCTTAAATTTTTAATTTCTTCTATATCCGAGGAGACCATCTCTCTTACCATCTCATTGAAACTTATTTTGGGTTTCCAGCCTAAAATTCTTTTAGCTTTACTACAGTCTCCAAGTAATTGGTGAATTTCATTTGGTCTAAAGTAATTTTTGTCAACTTTTACTAAAACTTTTTTTGTATTATTATCTACTCCAATCTCTTTTGAGCCTTTTCCTCTCCACACAACTTTGATTCCAACAAAATTGAAAGCTATTTCAATAAATTGTCTCACTGATTTATTATTACCAGTCGAAATAACAAAATCATCAGGTTTTTTTTGTTGAAGAATTAGCCACATGCTTCTTACATAGTCTCTTGCATCTCCCCAATCTCTTTTTGCATCTAAATTTCCAATATAAAAAAATTTTCTTCTATTGAGTATAATTTCTGCAATAGATCTTGTAATTTTTCTTGTAACAAATGTTTCTCCTCGCCGTGGGCCCTCATGATTAAACAAAATTCCATTAGCTGCAAAAATATTATATGCGGTTCTATAATTTTTTGTAATCCAATAAGCAAATAATTTTGAAGTACCATAAGGGCTCACAGGCTTAAAGGGTGTTTTTTCATTCTGTGGAGATTTAGCATTTCCAAACATTTCAGAGGAGGACGCTTGATAAAATTTTGTTTTTTTTTGATAATTTAAAATTCTTATAGCCTCGAGAATTCTTAGTGCTCCTAAACCATCAGAATTTGCGGTATACTCAGGTGTTTCAAAACTTGTATGAACATGGGATTGGGCACCTAAATTATAAATTTCATCTGGCTTAATTCTTTGTATCAATCTGATTAAATTTGTTGAGTCAGTTAAGTCTCCGTATTCATGCTTAAAATTTGATTTAGATTGATAATCACTCCATATGTGTTCAATTCTTTTTGTATTAAATGAAGATGATCTTCTTTTGATACCATAAACTCTGTAATTTTTATTTAAAAGCAAATCTGCTAAATATGATCCATCTTGACCTGTTACACCTGTTATAAGTGCAATTTTTTTTTTCATTTAAATTACATACCTTATTTATCTTAAATTTAAAGCATTTAAATAATGATAAAAATACAGTAAACAATTAAAAATCTAATGTTCAAAAAATTAATTAAAAATTTTTTAAAGTTATCAAATTACGAGGTACTCCCAAAAGAAAGTTGGTATAAAAAACAAGAGAATTATATTTCTGAGATTTCTGATGAGGAGCAAAACTTAATTAAAAGTATTAAAGATTATTCTATGTGCTCAGTTGCCAATCACTGGGCGATAATTCAATCTATTAAACATGTGTTTCATAATTCTTTGGAAGGGGATTTTGTTGAAGCAGGAGTTTTTAAGGGTGGTAATTTAATAATCATGAATCATTTTTTAAAAAAATATAACTTGGATAAGAATATATTTGCATATGATACATATGATGGAATGCCTGATGAAAATATAAATTTTGATTATGACTTAAAAAATGAACCTGCTTCAAAAATCAGAAATAGAAATAACAATAAATGGTGCTATTCCTCTCTAGAAGAAGTTAAAAATAATATTAGTAAATTTGATAAAAATTTTCAAAAAAATTTTAAATTTATCAAAGGAAAGGTTGAAAATACTCTCCAAAAAACTGAAAATATTCCTGATAAAATTTCTTTATTAAGACTTGATACTGATTTTTATGAGTCTACAAAAATAGAGCTGGAATTACTTTATCCAAGACTGGTAAAAAATGGTATTTTAATCATTGATGATTATGGACATTGGAAAGGTGCTAAAAAAGCTGTTGACGAGTATTTTAAAAAAAAGAATTTTTTATTTCTACATAGAATAGATTACTCAAGCAGACTCTTGGTAAAAAGCTAAATACTGCAAGATTTAGGTTTTAATAAAACTTTATTTTTAAGCCAATAATTATAGGGTAAAAATATTTTTTCATATTTATCTTCATCATTAAATATATTTAGATTATTTTTATTTATATATATAATTACATCTTCATCCATTATTTTTTTTTTAGTTTCTGAAATTAAATTAACATTATAAAATTTGTAAATTGACTCTAAGATCTGATAATCAAATTTATATAAAGAAATATATTGATAAGATTCAAGATTTTTACTTAAAACCGAAAATGCAAATCCATCTTGTGTAAAATTTACAAAATACTGAATTTTACAATTTGAACTAATTTTTTTTGAAATATCAAATAAATTTTCATAATGTTCGTATATTTTTGGACTCCACTTAGTATATTTAAAATAATTATATTCTTTAGTTTTTTTATTTAATTTGTAATTTTGAAAAGAGGGATAAAAGGGGTTTGTATCAGATTTATAAAATTGTATTGAGAGTATAGATAGACATATAATAGTTAACTTTAAAAGTTTTTTTAAGTAAATACTTTTTAAACTATTAATAAGAAAAAATAAGGTGATTAATCCTAAAACAAATCCTGTCGAATATCTAAATATATTTGTGGGTGCATGTATTGTATTGAAATATAATCCACAAGATAAGAGAGTAAGATTAAATATAATCAGATTATTTTTTTTTTTTAAAAAGAAAAATATTAAAAAAACTAAATTTGATAAAATTATCAATACAAAAATAAAATAGTATGGCTTTTCAAAAAAATTAGTCATTGATGTTTTTAACAAAAAGAGAAAAGCATCGATTGATAGGCTTAATAAACTTATATTCCTGGAATCTAAGTAAGTTTTATTTAATTTAAGATTATTTGACCAAAGATTTACCAAATCATAATAGTTTAAATATGTATAAAATAGAATTAATGGAATTAAAAATCCAACATGAAAAATTAATGAAAGTTTAAAAATTTTTTGTTTACTTAGAATTATTCGAAAATTTATTATTAGATTTATCAAAAAGATTGAAAATAAAATATAAAAGTAGTTCTCATGATTAAGGCAAAGCAATCCGAAGAGTATTCCACTTATAAAAGTAGACAATTTACTGTTAATTAAAATTAAAAATATTCCTAAACAAATTAAGAAAAAACCCAAATATAAATACCATGGGTAAACCGCTAGTGGATGAATTAAAAATAAACATAATAAGATTAAAAAGGCATTGTAATCATCAATTAATTTTTTAGAAATAAGAAAAATTAATAAAAGACTTGTCGCATAAAAAAAAGATGTCAAAACCATAATGGAAAGGAAAATATTTCCACTTAATTTTAAAATGTAAGAATTTATCAAAACACTTAAGGGGCCGTATTGAATAAAAATATCTTTATATGGAGTTTTATTTGCAACATAATCCATAGCACTTTGATTAATAAAGCCCCAATGCAATGTATCAAAAGTATAGATAGATTGATTAATTGTTAAATAAAATGAGGAAAAAGACAACAATGAAGCAATGAATAAAAATAAATTTTTTTTTTTAAAAAAAAAATTATTAAAAAACATTTTGATATTTATCTCTTATTTTTTTTATTAAATCTTTATAATATTCCTCTTTTTCTTTTGACAGTTCTCCCTCTGCAAGATTTTCTAAAATATCATTAATTTTAACTTCCAAATAATAATTAAATTGGTCTGAATTTAAAATTGAGGAAACATTGTTTTTTAAGTTTGAAAAAAAAATATTTATAGAGAAAAAAATTATAGTCAATGAAAGTAAAAAAATAATTATGCATTTCTGATAAAAGTTCATTTAAAATAATCTAGAATAATTTTATTTTTACATTTAGATAGTAAATTAATGACCTTATTGTGTCTCGTTAAAATGATCAAAATATCTGAATTATGTAAGTTATTTATCGGTCTCAATCCTAGTTTTTTGATATCATTCATCTGTAATAGAGGATCAAACGTATAACAATTAGAATAACTCTCTGAAATTTTTTTAGAAATTTCAACTGCTAATGAATTTCTCATATCCGATACATTAGGCTTATATGTAACTCCACATATGCAAATTTTTTTATTTTTCAAATTAAGTTTGTTAAGATTTTTTTTAATTTTACTCAAAAAGTAGTTTTTCATGCCATTATTGACCTTTCTTCCCGCTAAGACAATGGACATATTAACATTTTTTTTTTTTGCTAAATAAGAAATATAGTATGGATCCACAGGTAAACAGTGGCCACCAACTAGTCCCTTATTATACTTTATAAAGTTCCATTTTGAAGATGCTAATCTAATTACTTCATTAAAATTAATATTTAATTTTTCACAAACTTTGTAAATTTCATTAAATAATCCTATATTTAGATCTCTTTGAATATTTTCTATTACTTTTGCAGTTTCGGCTTCTCTGATATTTTTTGAAAAGAAAATTTTTTTGCACACATGACTATAAACTTTTTTTACTTTATTGATTATTTTACGATTAGTCGTTTCTATTGAAACAATTTTGTTTATTTTACTAATAGTATGATTTTTATCACCTGGATTTACTCTCTCAGGACTGTAACCTATATAAAAACTTTTTTTTGTTTTTGATAAAATATTTTTGCAAATATCATTAGTTACACCGGGATAAACAGTTGATTCTAAAAATATAATATCTCCATTCTTGATAAATTTAGAAATTATTTTACAGGCATTTGTTACATGGCTCAAATCAGGTTTATAATTAGATTGTATTGGTGTAGGAACTGTAATTATATAAAAATTTGATTTTGATAAATCCTTTTGATCAAAAGTTATCAGGCAATTTTTTTTTAAAGTTAGTTCGTTTTTTGAGAACTCATTGTTTAAATCAATACCATTTCTTAGGCTATTTACTCTTTTTTTATTAATGTCAAACCCAATAATTTCAAATTTTTTTGATAAATTTACAAGCAGAGGCAATCCAACATAACCTAAACCAATAATACAGGGAATTATCTTATTATCTAGTTTGTTTTTTTTAATCATTTTTTATAAATTAAGCTAGTACATAACAAAAAATGTTATGTCTAATAAAAAATACGATATTTTGTATTCTATAAATAATTATGAAAAATAAAAAAAATTTTTTTTCTGTGATAATTCCAACCTATAATAGACCAAAAACTTTATTAAAATCAATAAATTCTGTATTAAATCAAAATTTTAAAAATTTTGAAATTATCGTGGTTGATGATTGCTCAAAATTAAACTCAAAAATTAATAAAAAAAAAATTAGATATGTGAAATTAAGAAAGAATTCTGGAGTATCAATTTCAAGAAATGTTGGAGCTAAAATATCAAAAGGAAAATTTTTGGCTTTTTTAGATGATGACGATAAATGGCCTAAAGATTATTTATCAAAAACGTTTAAGAAAATTCAATTAACCAAAAAAAAAATTTTTCTCTCTAAAATCAAAATAAGACGTAAGGGAAAACTCGAACTATTTAAAAATTCACATTCGAAATTAATTCTTAATAAACTTTTTTTATATAACCCAGGAATTACGGGTTCAAATTTAGTTATTGAAAAAAAAACATTTTTTAAAATTGGTGGTTATAATAAAAACTTATATGTATGTGAAGATAAAGGTTTAATCATAGATGTAATAATTAAGAAAATTAATAATGAAATATTTGTACAAAGAGACAACTTTATTATTTATAAACAGGGTTCGAATAGTCTATCACAAAAAAAAAATCTAATTAAATCAAAACTTTCGTTATTAAAAGTTTATAAAAAGACAATACCTACAGATGTTAAATTAAAAATTTACTTACAAATATTACTTTTGTTTTTTATCAATACTTTTAAAAAATTATAATCCTGATTTAAAATTTCGATTATATTCTAATAAGCAAATTATTGTCCATAAATAAGGATGGAAATCTCTTTTTCCTGAATTATGAATATTAAAAATTTTTTGAACTAAATTTTGGTTAATAGGTAAGTCTTTATAACTTTCTTTATCGAAGATTCTTTCGTAACACCATTTATTTAGGCCACCTCTTATCCATTCTTTAATTGGTATTTCAAAACCCTGTTTTTTTTTATTAATTATATATTTGGGTAATAAATTTTTAGCATATTTCCTTAAAAAAATTTTTTTTTCTATAAAACTCACCTTATTTTTAGAATGAAGATTTTGTGAGAATTGTATGATGTCTTTACTTAAAAAAGGAGCTCTTGATTCTAAGGAATTTGACATAGTTGCATAATCAGTTTTTCTTAAATAATTTTCTGCAAGTATATTTTTAATGTCCCTTTTCATAATATCATTTAAATCTGTTTCTCTTAATTCATCAATTGGACTCAAAAAATCTGAGTCAAATGAATTATTAAGATCATACACATCTTCAGAGTCTTTCTTAACTGTTCGCAAAAAAAGATAAGACTTTAGAAAATTATCAGTCTTCAAATACTCACTAAGTAAAATAAGTTTGTGATTTTTAAATCTCGATAAAGATGATATTATAAACCTTTTAATTTGCTTAGGTAATTTTATAAATAAAGAAAAATTTCTCATAATTGAATAATATTGATATCCTCCAAATAACTCATCGGCACCATCACCTGACAGACAAACATCAATACTTTTTTTTGCAAATCTTGATAGTATTAACAAAGGTATTGTAGAGGGATCAAATATCGGTTCATCAATTTTACTGAAAAAATCTGGAATATTTTTCATCAAAACTTTTTCATTTATGATTATTTCGTGGTGCTCAGATCCTATATCATTTGCTAATTTTCTAGCAATTATACTTTCATTATATTTTTTTTCCTCAAACCCAACCGTAAAAGTTTTGATATCATTTTTTAAAACCTTTGAAGCAATAAAAGAAATTAAAGAACTATCTATTCCGCCAGATAAAAAAATTCCAACGGGTTTATCAGAAATAAGTCTTTTTTGAATGCTCTCTTTGAGGAGAACATCAAAATTTTGAAATGAAAAATCATGTTTATTCTTAAATTCACCATGAATTGAGAAATATTCTTTTAATAAAACAGTTTTATCTTCTAGCTTTAAGATATTTCCAGGCGGTATTTTCAAGATTTTATTAAAAATTGAAGCATCATTTTTGAAATGTCCAAAGTTTAAAAAATATCCAATATTATAATCATTATAACTGAAATTTTCATTAGCCATAATCATTAATGGTTTTATTTTAGATGAAAAAAAAAAGTTATTTCTTTTTCTATCAAAATAATAATAAAAAGGTTTTTCTCCAACTCTATCTCTTCCAGCAAAAATTTTTTTTAATTTTGTGTCTAATATTAAAAAAGCGAACATCCCATCTAGTTGATTAATAAATTGATCGCCCCAATATAAAAAGCTATTTAATAAAACTTCTGTATCTGACTTACTTTTCCAATTAAATTTATCTTTTATCTGAGAAAAAATTTCCTTAAAGTTATAAATCTCGCCATTAAAAACACAAACATATCTTCCATCTGAGGTTGTCATTGGTTGATCTGCATTTTTTGACAAATCTATTATCGAGAGCCTTCTAAATCCCATGCTGCAGAATTCATTTGAAAAAAAACCCTCTGAGTCTGGGCCCCTATCAATCAGCAAATTGGTTGCCTGTTTAATCGGAAAGTTTGAGTTTAAACCTTTATCGAAATTAATTACTCCAACAAAACCACACATAAAATTCAAGCATTTTTTTTGTTAAATATTTTTTCATAACTAGTTATATATCTCTTAGTTTCAAACTTTGACAAATGATTATTTACATTTGAAATCTTTTTTTTTAGTCTTTTAGGATTTGTGAAATGTGCAAAAATTTTTTTTGTTAATTGCACATCATCTTTCATATTAAAAAAGTCTCCATATTTTCCATTTGCAAGGATTTCTCTTGGGCCAGACTTACAATTGGAAGATATAATTGGACACCCTGAACTTAAAGCTTCAACAAGGACATTAGGGAAGCCCTCATAAATTGATGATAAAACAAATAAATCAGCAAGCTTATAAAAATTTTCTGGATTATTAACATTGTCAAAAATTTTCACATTTTTTTGCAGATTGTTATTTTTAACAAATAACTTTAATTCTTCTTTTAATGAGCCCTTCCCAATCAAAATAAGTAAGATATTTGGTATCTTTTTTTTTAAATACTTTAAAGACTTCAGTAAAGTAATTTGATCCTTTTGATTTTCAAAAAACCCTACATTCAAAATAATAAATTTCTTTTTAATTTTTTTAATTTTTTTTATTTTAAGTTTTTTTAATATATTTTTTTCGTTAGAGGCATTTTGTATCGTTATAACCTTTTTTTTAATATGCCTTGAGAGATCATATGAAGACTCAAAGCTATTTGTAATAATATAATCTGCAAATTTATAAAGTATCGACATCAAAATTAGAATTATCTTATTTTTTAATAAAATAAATATATTATCTCCATAATTTAGTTCACTGATATGATTACGTTCAATTAAAATAGTTTTTATTCTTTTTAAATTTGTTGAAGATAAAATTGACACAATATTTGCAAAATTTTGGTTAGACAAAAAAAAATTTTTTGATTGTGATGTGTTAAAATTTTTTAAAATCTTTCTTAATTTGAAAATGGAAAATATAGTTTTTTTCGAATTAATTGTAATAAATTCAACTTTTTGATTAATTAACTTTTTTATTGATGGCTTATTAAGACTTATAAAAAAAAATCTATATTTTTTCGCACTTAAGCCATTTATTAACCTAGCGATTGATCTATCAGCTCCTCCAAGGAAACTAAATGGATGAAATATTATTAAATTGATTTTTTTGGCATTTAAATGATTATTCATTTTAGGCCTTATTTTAAAATTTTGTTTATTACATTTAAAAAATATTCTTCGCCTTCGTAACTTTCAACTTTTTTTAATTCTTCTTGAGAATTTTTTATTAAAAAACTTCTATGTTGATTATTTTTAATCAAAAATTCGATTTTTTCCTCTAAGTCTGAAAAATCAAAAAGATAAGGCGTATAAGTTTTGTCTTTTTGATAAATATTTGGCCATGTCAAGATTTTTTCCATATCTGGAGTTAAAAAAGCTGATCCACTTCTTATGGCTTCAAATTCTCTATAACAAACTTCACCCCATCCATAAGCATTAATAACAACTTTGGTGTCATTCAATTTTCTAAAATAATCAAGTTTAGATATTCTTTTTCCATAAATACAATTTACATATTTTTTTTCATTTAAAAATTTATTTAATAAAACTCTCTGATATCCAACAGATCTTCTTGAAATATTCAAATTCATTTTAGAGAGTATATCAATTTTATTAAAATTTTGTGTTTTAAACTCTAGCTTCTCATTAAATTTGAAATTTTCATAATCTACATAATTTGATAAAAAAGTTACTTTAAATTTATTTAGATATGAAAACAAATTAGTATATTCAAAAATATCACTTACACCTATGTTCCAAGCTAAAACAATCTTATCAAAATATTCTTTCTTAAGTTTGACAGAACTATATTCCTTATCATCGTTTATTAAGAAATTTCTATGGTAATAGTCTGAATAATATCTACCTCCATAAAGTGTATTACAATATATATTCATGTCTTTATAAATTTGTTTTTTTACATACTTTTTTACATACGGCATTATTTCGAATTGAGTTGTTCCTGCACTATCTCTCATATCCCACCAAATAATATTTTTGTTCTTTTCACTAATAAATTTTATATCTTCAGTAAGATTCTTCGAATTTTCAAAATATCTAGAATTTAAAATAATGTAATCATTATTGAAAAATTTATGATCCATTTTTTTATAAAATTTAACGTCAATTTTTTTCTTTAATAGACTACTTTTAAACTTATAAAAAAATTTCCAATAACCATAGTAAAGAGATAGATTATGGTTTTCGTATTTTGATCTAAGAATTCCAATTTTTATCATTAAATTTATAAATTATAAAATCGTCTACAATGGTTTTTGATCTTAAATACCAGGTATATTTTCTAGCTGTATTAATTGCGTTTTTGGAAATTTTATTCATTAATTTTATATTATTTTTTAATAAATCCAGTTCTTTAACCCATGTTTCAACTTTATTATCTTTAACAATAATACAATTAAAATTAGATATTAGTACTTCTTTAAGAACTCGTATGTTGCTGGACAAAATAACTCTACCAGATGAAAGATATTCGAACATCTTCATTGGGGACATATATTTTGAAGTGTTAATATTTTTTGCATTAATTGATATTTTTTTTTCAAAAGGCATCAATAATACATCAAGCCTTGATATAATTTTAGGTACTAATCGATGAGGTATTTTATCATAAATTTCAACATTATTATTTAAAGATTGTTTTCTATTAAAATTCTTGTCAGCTCCGTATAATTTAAATTGATATTTTTTGAGTTTAGACGACATTGTCAAAATTTTTTCAATACCCCTTCCACTATAAAAGCTTCCTATATATCCAACGCTAAATATCTTTTTGTAATTTTTTGGCTTAAACTTAAAATGTTCTATATCTACTGCATCGTGAAGTAGTAAGACTTCTTTATTTAATTTATAAATTTTTGACAACGCTTTAGAAATGAAAATTATTTTTATTATTTTTTTGGAATATATAAAACCTAAGTTAATTAAAAAAAATCTTGTCAATCCTTGCACTTCATTATGTATTTCTAAATAATGTTTTTTTCTTAAAATAGTTAAAAATATACTAGACCAAAAACTTCTTGTAATTATTAAAGAATTTTTTTTAACTTTTATTGAGGAAAATAAACAAAATATAATTCTAAGAAAGAAGGAAGAAATAGGTCTATTTAAGATTGAAAAAATTTTACATTTTCTTAATTTCACTGCATAATGAAACCTTAAATTCAAAAGAGTGTTCTTTGAGTTTGGAACGTAAAGGCATACATTGTTGCTCAATTTAGATAAATTATCTATCATCTTGATAACATGAACTACATATGCTGACTTCGCATTAAGATCACATTCAGCAATGTAGTTAATTTTAAGATTTCTATTCATTTTGAATATAAATTATCTAGCAAAATTGAATATTTATTTTAATAAGTATAAATATTCACTAATAATATTATTTATTGATGTATATAAAAAATTTAAAAAAAACCATAGAAATATTAAATATTAATGAAAAAGTAAAACTACTTATCATTTTTATATTATCTTTCGTAAATTCCACAATTGAAACTATAGGCGTTGGAGCAGTCTTACCATTAATAACAGCTGTTTATGATTTTGAGCTTCTATCAAATTATAAATTTATAGAAGATTTAGTTATTTTTTTTATGGGGAGCTTTAGTGAAACTAATACAATAAAATTTTTTCTTTTATTTCTTATATCTCTTTTTTTATTTAAAGCAATTTTTCAAATTTATTTTAATAAATTAAAAATAAATGTAATGACTGATGTTACTACAAGACTTCAATCAAATTTACTTTCATCTTATTTTATGAAAAATTGGGAATTTCATTTAAAAAACAACTCCTCGTTTTTAATAAGGAAAATTTCTGGAGAAGTAAGTCAATTCAAAAATAAAATACTAAATTCATACTTAGAAATTTTAACCGAATTAATATTATTTATAGGTATTTATTTATTGCTTATGATTGTGCAACCAAAAATTTCAATAATTTTACTAATAATATTTTTAGTTTTTGGATATATTTTTTTAAGAATATACAAGATCAAGATTAATAAATTAGGAACATTAAGGTTAGAATTTTCTGGAGTAACGACAAAATCTTTAATTGAGATTTTTTCGATGATTAAAGAAATTTTTATTTATGACAAAAAGAAATTTTTTTCTAATTCTTTTGATGAAAAAAATAGAAAATATGCAAATATTGATAAACAATTAAGTATGATATCTATTTACCCAAAAATAATTTTTGAGTTTATAGGTATAATGGTATTAACAATCATTACTTACTATCTTGTTATAACAGGAATCGACAAACAAAATATTATTGCAATATTAGGTCTTTATATAGCTGCATTAGTAAAAATATTACCTTGCGTTGTTAAAATTGTTTCATCATTTAATAAATACAAATCAGCTGTACCATCTTTCTCAAGTTTTTATAAAGATTATATAAATAAGGATTATTCAAAAATTAAAAAAAATTTCATTAGTAGCTTCAATAAAAAAATAGAATTTAGAAATTTAGATTTTTCATATGATAATAAAAATAAAATAATCAAAAATTTAAATTTTGAGATAAATAAAGGGGATAAGATTGGTATAATCGGAAAGAGTGGAGTAGGAAAGAGCACATTTTTAGACATTTTTCTTGGACTATTAAAACCAACAAAAGGATCAGTATTAATTGATGGCAAATCAGTAGATAAAATTAATTGGGGTGAAAAATTGGGGTATCTTGGTCAAAATATAAATTTAATTGACGATACTCTTATAAACAATATTTTTTTTGGAAGGGAGTCTAATAAAAATAATTTAACACTTGTAAAAGAATTAATAAAAAAATGTGAGTTGAAAGAACTGTATAAAAAACTTAGTAATCGCTCAAATAAGAAGATTGGCGAAAAATCACTAAAAATTTCTGGAGGAGAAAAGCAAAGAATTGGTCTTGCTAGATCATTACTATCAAAACCAGATATATTAATTCTTGATGAACCCACAAGTTCTTTAGATGATAGAACTGAAAAATATATAATAAAATTATTAAAAAATAACTTTTCT
The DNA here is from genome assembly GCA_902568855.1 of uncultured Pelagibacteraceae bacterium. Lineage (GTDB taxonomy): Bacteria > Pseudomonadota > Alphaproteobacteria > Pelagibacterales > Pelagibacteraceae > Pelagibacter. The sequence goes on from CACFSB010000002.1 coordinate 14,665, forward strand.
AATCAAACAATGATTATCATTTCACACAAAAAATCAAATTTAGATTTTTGTAATAAAATTTTCTTGCTTAAAAACGGGAAATTTTTAAAAAAACTTTAAATATCTATTTCAATTAAATTCCGAATGACACTTCTTGTTTTAATATTTCTATTTTTTTTTTTTTCAATTTTTTTGACAAAAGATGAAATCTCACTAATCTTAATACCACCTGGATTTTTAATAGTTTTTTTTTTATCAAAAAAACTTTTCAAAAAATAATAATAATCTTTAATTAAAAAAATTATTTTGATTGAAAATTGAAAATTAATTGAAGATTGTTTTTTAATACTTAATCTAGAAATGTCCTGGCAAATTTTCTCACTCGCATCTAATTTTTCATTATAATTCAGATGTTTTTTAATATTTTTTAAAAATTCCTTATTTTTACTGTTTTTTTGAGAAATTAAATAATGACCTATATCCTTAAAATTGTAAATTTTTTGAGACATTTCTGAAAGATGTTTGTTTATTTTTTTTAAGTTTTTTTTTTTAATACCGATAAGTCCTATTTTTTTATTTGTTAAATAAGCTTGATATGCTGAGGCGTCCCCGCTATGAAGAAATAAATCACACCCAGCTATTAAGGGATGCAAATCATTTTTAAAATCCAGAATATGTATATTTTCAATTTTTTTTGTAAAAAATTTCCAACCCTCAACATCATCGTTGAAGTGTGGTCTTACTAGTACTTTTATATTTGCTTTAGAAATATAATTTAAAAAATTAATTACGGAAAAAAATGAATTTCTTTTTTCAACTGAGTTTTTTTTTAAAGTCGAAAATTTTATTTTTATTTGATTTTTACTAAAGTTAAACTGATTATAAATTTCAAGATTAGAGGATAAAAAACGATTAAATCCATCATAATATTTAACATAGGTGTGTCTTAAATTTGAAACGTATAAAGCGTATTTTCCGTATTTATCTTTTAAATCTTTTATATCTGATTGATAAATATATTGATTATTATCTTTCCATAAATCTACTCTTGGCCAACCAAAATTTTTTAAAACATTTTTTTTTTTAAATTTTATCTCTTTTTGAGCTTGTTTAAATCTAGTATCATTAAGCGCGTAATATTTGTCGATATTATTAGAGTTTAAAAAACTAATTCTACTTTTTATACCACCTGAAAAAAATTTGGTTGGTCCTGCTTCTTGATCTATAACAATATGAGCATTACATTTTTTTTTTACTTTCTCTAACATCTCATTGTCAATACCTCCTTTAAGGATTATTCCAAATCCTTTATCAAAATGTTTTAATATCCTATCAACACTTAACCAGTTTCCGATATAAACTCTAAAACCTTTTTTTACTAATTTTGTGGCTAAAAAAATATTAGGATTTAATTCTCTAATTTTATGCTCAACTAGTATGACAATATTTTTTTTATTTATAGACAATCTATTCTCTAAATTTATGAAATTTTGATGGAATACCAAAGTTAACAGAGTTGGGTTTGGTGTTTTCTCTAACTAACGACATTGCACCAACAACACTCCCTTTTGATAAAATAACAGAATGTAAAATTACTGAATTCGCTCCTATCCAACAATCATCATTTATGTTTATTTCTCCATGATCATAGCCTTGATGACTAATAAATTGATCTTTATTAAATTTATGACTAGATGTTTGAATATAATTATTACCTGAAATCAAACAATTTTTTCCAATTTTAACATTTGCTCCCGCATTTATTATGGTTCCTTTTCCAATTTTGGTATTTTCATCTACAATAAGTGATGATTCATTTGCAGATAACATTCGAACAGAAGTATCAATCTTTACAAAATCTCCAATAATGATTTTTCCATTACCTCTAAACAAAAATTCAACATCTTTACCAATTCTAACATTGTTTCCAATTGTTAAATTTTTTATCTTCATATTTTCAATATGAGGTATAGATAAAAATTCACAATTTTTTCCTATTGAAGCTCCTTTTATAATTAGAATTACTTTGATTATAAAATTTTTAATATTTTCCATTTTATCTTTTTTGATAGTGATAAATGTTTTCTGTTTTTAATTTTTTAAGCCCAATTTTACTATAAAAGTTAATTGCTTTTATATTTTTTTTATAGCTTCCTACCATAAATATTAAATTTTCATTTTGAAAATATTGCTTAATATAAGAAAACATTTGATGACCAATACCTTTAGATTGAAATTTTTTATCTATACTTATTAAATCTATTATTACTTGTTTTTTTTTCATTTCAAAAATTATGAGACAAAAACCAATAATTATGTTCTTTTTTAAGCAAATAAATAAATGGGTGCCTCTTTTTTTTTTAAAATAATTATTTAGCCACTTTATCTTAATTTTTTTTGCTATTTTATCATTAATCTCTTTATCAAAATAAAATCTATCTAAATTCATGTTTTTTTTAGAGATAAGTTGAATTTTTTTTAAATCATATTTTTTTGCTAATCGAAAACTTACTGTATTAGTAATTAAAGTTTTTTTTGTTTTTCCTCTAAAAGTAATCAATTGATCAATGAACTTGAATCCAATTTTAAGTAATAATTTATTCTTCTTTTGTGTTTTAAAATATATAAAAAATGGGCTTTTTAACTTTTTTAGTATATTTTGATTGATAAGTTTATTTTTTAACTTGTAAACATTGTTTCCAAAACATGTAGTTAGAAAGTTATCTTTTAGAAGATATTTTTTCACTTTGAATTAAAATAAAAATCTTTGTACCAATTTATATATTTTTGATAACCTTTTTCTATTGACCATTTAGAATTGTATTTTAACAATTTCTTGGCCTTATTAGTCGACAAAGTTCCTCTATAAGGTGTTAATTTATCTCTTTTTTTATATTTTACTTTCACGTTTTTAAAATTTTTTTTCAATATCTTAATTAAGTCATTAATCTTCCTACCACTGCCATAAGTTAAATTAAAAATTTGATTATCAGCTTTTTTACTAATTATTGATTTATATATACCCTGTAATAAATCGTCTATATAAGTAAAATCTAATTTTTCATTACCATCTCCATTAATCTCTATCGGTTTTGAAGTCAAAGCATTTTCAATGAAAATTTGACCAACTCTTCTACTTATACATCTCTCACCATAAAGTGCAGAGGGTCTTATTATTACAAATGGTAATTTAAAAACTTGGTTATAAGCTATGATCAATTTTTCAGCTGCATATTTAAGTGATCCATAAATTCCTATCGGATAACATCTTGTATTTTCGTTAACTGATGAAGTTAAAAAATTTCCATAAACCATACTAGAAGATAAAAAAATAAATTTTTTAACATTATTTTTTTCACTTCTTGCATTATCTAAACTATTTTCTAAAGTCCTAAAACTATGATCAAATGTATTGAAGGGATCTTTATTAGATTTATTAGCGTGTGAAACTGCTGCAAGATGAATTATTATTTCAGCTTTAGATCTATTAATTATTTTACTTAATGACTTGTAGTTTCTTGCATCAATTTTAAAAAACTTAATTTTACTTTTCTTTAACAATTTTAGTCTGTTTAATAATATTTTTTTTGTTAAGGATGGATTAGGAAACTCATTATATTTTTTTTTTAGATATTCTAGGTTGTTAATATTAAGTCCATCAACAATGGTAACATCTAATTTTTTTTTTTTTAAAAAAATTGCTAAGTTATGACCAATAAATCCGGCACCACCAATAATTAATATTTTTTTTCTCATTTGTTCTTTCTTATAAATGAGAAAATTTCTTTTGTAATATGAAAAATTTTTTTCTCATTAATGTGTGGTCCTATCGGCAACATTATTGTTTGATCACTAAACTTTTTAGCATTTAAAAAATTACCCAAATTAATTTTATATTTTTTTTTAAAATAGGATAAACGCGGAAGTGGATGTGGATAATATACACTTGTTCCAATATTTTTTTTTTTGAGATGGTTTACTAGCTTGTTTCTTTCAATTTTACTACTTTTATTTAATATTAATGGAAATGCGTAATATGACCAATCCTCATTTTTTTTGTAATTTTTTACAGTTTCAAATTCCTTTTTTTTACTAAAAATCTTTAAATATTTTTTATAATTTTTTTCTCTAATTTTTTTAAAACTATCAAATTTTTTTAATTGATTTAAACCTAGAACAGAACTTATTTCATTCATTCTTAAATTTAAGCCTGGGTAAACTACATCATAAATTCCTGGGATTTTTCTATCTGCAAATTGTTTGTTAACACCTAGGCTTTTAGCGAGTATAAGTTTTTTTGCTAAGTTAGAATTTTTTGTAATTATCATTCCTCCCTCAGCTGTTGTTATATGTTTAATTGGGTAGAAAGAAAAAACGCCCGCATCACCAAATAGACCCACATGCTTTTTATTTACAGTAGTGCCTAATGCTAAAGCGCAATCTTCTATTAAGAACAGATTATGTTTTTTTGCAATTTTTGATATTTTTTCAATTTCTGCAGCAAAACCTAAATAATGAACAATTGAAATCGCTTTTGTTTTTTTTGTTATATGTTTTTCAATTTTAGAGACATCTATATTCCCAGAATTTTTTTCTGAGTCTACAAAAACTGGTTTTGCCCCTAATGCGCAAAAAGATAAGGCAGTAGCAGCGTGAGTTTGGGATGAAACTATCACTTCGTCATTTTTTTTTATACCCAAAACATAATACAACAAAAACAAACCTGCTGTACAAGATGAAACACTTATTGCATGCTTTGAATTAGTATAAGATCTAAATAAGTTTTCGAACTCGTTATTTTTTCTTCCATGAACCAAAACTCCTGATTTTAGAACTTTTACAACATCTTTAAAATCTCGATCTGAAAGTATTGGTTTTCCAAAAGGTATTTTCATTTTTAAATTTTTATAGATTTATCTACCATAAAACCTAATTTCATGGTTTTTTCAATTTCATTAATATTAATATAGTCATGTTTAGATTTTTTTTTTTCAACAAGATGTTTGACAAAATTTTCAAGAATTTCTTTTTTATTAATGTTTTTATAAACAACATTTTTTTTAATATTTTTAGGATTTCTTTTATAAATAAATTTCTGACTTAAGCCATCATAGAAATAAGAACATTTTGTTCCATAAATTCTTAAAAAATGACTGTGTGGGTAAACGCAACCAAAATTAGATGTAAGTTTTAAAATTGATTTATTTGAGAATTTTATCAAAGTTGTGGCGAAATCTTTATATTTAAAGTCTGAATTTTTTGTTGAAATATCGTTTGAGAAAGATTTCACATCTTCGGGCTTAAATTTTGTTATCCACAAAACAAGGTCTAGCATGTGTATTCCTCCTCCTAATGTAACAGAGTAATTTGGAACTTTAGATCTCCATCCATGAGTTAATTTTTTTAATCTTCCATAATTATAATCTGCCTCTATATAATAAATATTTCCAAATACACCCTCTGCTATTAATTTTTTCAAATTTTTAAATTCTTTTTGTGATCGAAGAACAAAATTACATGATACTTTTTTTTTCTTTTTTTTTGCAACTTCTTTGATATGTTCAAATTCTTTATAACTCAGACATATCGGTTTCTCAGCAAAAACATCTTTTTTAGATTTTAGACAATCAATTATTTGTTTATAGTGACAATGATCATATGAAGCTATGCAAACTAGTGAGATCTTTTTATTAACTAAGATATCTTCGTATTTTTTTACCTTAATAATCTTTTTGTTTGAGAGCAATTTGTATTTATTTTTGTCTATGTCGTAAATGTAAATCTTATTTATACTTTTAATTTTAATTAAATTTTCAACATGATATTTACCAACTCCTAAACCAATGACCGCGACATCAATTATACTTTTTCTATTTAAATTAATTGAAGTATTTTTTTCCATTCAAAATATCTATCTTTAGTAAAATTAATAATTTTTTTATATTTAATTAAGTCAATTTTATGATCTAAAGATAAAGAGAAATTACTATAATCTTTTTGATCAGAATAGTTTAAAATTCTAAAATTTTTAGAATTTTTATAAAAAAATCTCGTAACATGTTCTTTATCAGATGAAGATTTAATTTTTCTATATGTTTTTAAAAAAGTATTTGTTTTAATTATCTCAACCGATTGACCAGATGGAAATGTTTTAGGAAAAATGTTTGTAAAAATATCTGCCCTATTTTTTTTTATCTTAGAATATAATCTATTTATTAATTTAAAATCTAAAAAAGGACTATCTGCACAGACTCTAAGAAAATAATTACATTTGTTAGTTTTTAAAATATCATAAAACCTGCTTAAAACATTATTAAGTGAACCTCTATAAACTTTTATATTTTTTTTTTTACAAAACCTTTCAATTGAGTCGTCTTCTTTTCTTTTGCTTGTCGCTACTATTATTCTTTTAATTTTTTTAGATTTTTTAATACAATTAATTACTCTCTCTAAAACATATTTATTTTTATAAAAAAACATACATTTATTTGGGAGTCTTTTTGACGAATTTCTTGCTTGAATTATTGCAATCATTAAATTTTTTTTAATTTAAGTAACTTTGCTTTCTTTAATACCAATATAGCTTTATTTAATTCTTTTAAATGTATTCTGGAGATAACTGAAATTTCGTTCAATGTTTTATTTCCATCAGAATAATGTATTAACCATTTAATTGACCTTGTTAAATTATCAGCAAATTTATGATCCTTAGTTTTGTAGTGGATATTATGTCTTGATAATTGTGGTTCACCTTTTTTTATCAAAATAATCGGATAAATCCCTTTTTTACGAACTTTTTTAAATTCAATTTTATTTGATGGTTTTATTAAATTTTGTAAATAACATTTTTCTAGATCTTTAAAGACTCCTATTAAGATATTTTTTATTTTTATCAATTTAGAAAAGCTTATAATTTTTTCGTTATCTAATGAAGTATGGTATTCTTTATACTTGCCATAAGGTGTTGTCATTATTGAGGCGATGGGTAAATTATAACCGATTGAACAATATTGTCTTTCGTCACTCCCTGATGGATTAAAAGGTATTATTTTTGATTTGATTTTATTTTTTTTTAAATAATTTTTAACAATCTGATCAATGATAGTATTTTGTTGTTTTGTCATTTTAAAATGAATTTTATTATCTATTCCTACACAGGTGCAAACAAAACCTCCTATTAAATTTTTTTTAAAATGTTTCTCATATTTATTTAAAATAATATTAGAACCTATCGTTTCTGGTGCGAAAATTATTCTATAGGAAAAATAATTTTTTTTTTTTATCAAATTGTTTGTTAACAAAGTAGCTAAAAGAGGACCTGATAGCTCATTATTTGCCATAGATGGATGGCAAGTATAGCAATGTATTAAAATTTCTTTTTTTGAAATACCTCTGATGTAGCTCTCAGAAATTGTTAAAGAACCTTTGTGTAATTTTGATTCTATATTAACTTTATATGTACCTTTTTTAAGTCTTTTAAAATCATTATATTTTATACAAAAACCCCAATTTTTTTTATAGTAAGAAGTTTTATAAGGTATTGCATTTTTTTGTTTAGTATCAAAAAAAAGATGTTTTTTTAGTTCTGAAAAACTAACCTTTTTATTTATTGGAATTGAATATCCCATAAGATGTAAATTATTCTCTTTAAAATTACAGATCTTTTTATTTAATGGATTTTTTATATAAGCATCTGTAACATTCCATTCTTTTGGTATTATCCAATCATTAAATTTTCTTCCTGATTTAAACTCAAATGTTTTAAGTGGAATTATTTTAGATATTATTCTATGACTTTTTCTAACATCATTTCCTGTAATACTTCTATTTAAAGGCCACAGATCATTAAATAATTTTTTTAACAGTTGTTTTTCTTTAAATTGATTAGTGTTCATTGATGATAAGTTAATAATAATATATCAATTAATATATAATGTTTAAAAATGAAATAATCCAGTATCTTTCTTTAACAAGATACAAACCATTAAAGAAGATTATTGATAATTTAAATCACTATAATATTAACGTCATTTTAGATATGGAAGATAGTGCACAAGACCTTTTTAATTCAGAAAACAATTCTAAACTAAAACAAATTTGTCGAGATGGTATTAAGTATTTATCGAATACACTTAATAACTTAAATAACGATTTTTATATTCGAATAAATTCTATACAAGATAAAAATTATGAAATGGATATTCAATCAATAAATAGATACATTAAAAAGGATAATACACATCTTGGTATCTTTCTGCCAAAAGTTGAAAGCTATAAAGATGTTTTAAAATTAAAAGAAGATTTAAAAGACTTTAAAACTAAAATAGTAATAATATCTGAAACTGTAAAAGGTTTAAAAAATTTAAGTTCTACATTAGCTCAAGACCAAAGAAATTTAATTCAAGGGGTCCATTATGGACATTTTGATTTTTGTTATGATGCTAATATTTGGCCATTCACCGAACCTTTTCATTTTGAATATTGGGACAAAATTTTTCAGATTTTGAACATATTAAAGAAAAGTGAAAAAATATTCATACAAACTCCATATCCATTGTTAAATAATTCAAATTTTTTTTGGTCAAGTTACAAACATATAAAAGAAAATTTTCCTGAACAAAAATTTTTGATGTCTCTGGTAAATTATAATAAGAACTTATTAAAAAGACCAAATAAAATATTACCACTTAAATTAAAGAAAATATCAAATGATAAAGAGTTCCAACTTAAATTCTCAAAAAAAATAATTAATCTTTATAATAATTTAAGATCTCGAAATAAGAGTTTTACTTTAGATAACAAAAGATTTATACCCCCACATCAATTTTTGATGGCTGAAAAATTTTACAAAAATAATAAATGAATATGATTAAAGAAAGTGCGATAGAAAAAAAATTTAAAAAAAATTACTTAAATTGCTTAAAGAGAATAAGTATTAACAAAAATAAAAATATCTATCTAGTTTCAAATTTAAAAGAAATTGGGAGAGTCAAAATTTCTAAGAACAAAAAGATAAAACTAATTCTTGATGGAATGGAAAAAGTTATTGGTAAAAACGGCACTATATTTTCACCCTCAGCATCGATGAATTTGATTAATTCAGAAATAGTTTTTGATTTAAAAAATACACCATCATATAAAATGGGTCCGCTTGCTGAAATGATAAGAAAAAAATCTAAATTTAGAAGCTTACATCCATATTGGTCTATTTGTGGTTATGGTAAAAACGCAAATATTTTAAATCACGTTTCTAATCATTCTTATGCTTATGGTTCACCTTGGAGTAAATTTTTAGATTTGGATGTGTTACAAGTTAATATTGGTATTCACCCATCCAAAGCAGTAACATTAATTCATCACGTAGAAACTATCTGTGGAGTTCCTTATAGATATACAAAAGAATTTTCTCATAAAGTAAAATATAAAAATAAGATAGTACTTAAAAAATTTTACATGTCTGTAAGATACAAAAATTCTGATATAGAAAAGAAAAAAAAATTAAATGAACATTATTTTAAGATTTTAAAAAAACAAAACAAACTCAAAGAGATTACGCTAAGTTCTGGTATCAAAATTTGGGCTTTTAAAATGAAAGATTTTTTTAATATTTCAAGTAATCTGTTTAAAAAAAATCTCTATAATTATTTAGAAAAAGAGCCAAATTTGAAACCCTACGCTAGATAAAAATGTTTAACAGAATTTTTTATAAAGCTCGTCCAAGAAAACTATTTCTATATTACAAAATACATGAGTTCTTAAAAGATAAAAATTTTTTTGATATTATTGATTTGGGATGTGGAGATGGATCCTTAAGAAAAATAGTAAATTTCAAACAATACGATGGAGTAGATATTGACTCTCAAAGTATAGATAAAACAAAGAAAGAAGCAAAAAAAAATGAAAACTTTTTCTTAGGTGATATCAAAAATTTTTTATTCAAAAAACAATATGACTTAACTTTATGCATTCAATTGATAGGTTTTAATAAAAATTTTATCATATCTGATTTAGATGAAATTATTTTGCAAATGGATAAATGTACAAAAGTCAATGGTTATTTGATATTTAACATTGGAAGTAAAATTATTGATGAAATTGACACTATTGAAAAAAGGATTTCAACTAATTTTGAAATTATAAATAAAATTACATATGGAAATTTTAAAAAAAAAAGAAATATTTTAATTGCTAAATTCATTCTTCTTTTACAAATATATTTTAATGATTTAAAAAAAGGTCCTAGTAAAAACATTCTTTATATTTGCAAAAAAAAATGAGAACAATCTATAAAATATACAAAAATTTTTTTTTACAGTTATCTACCTTCGGATGTATTATAAATTTTCCTATATTGAGCGCATTATCAATTGTTTTCACTTTAAGTAAATTAAAGTTTATTAAAAAAGAAAATAATAAAGATAATTCAAAGATTATTGTTTTTTATAGATCGGGTGGTTTCCAAGATTTGAGGGAGGCATTTAGAAATCAGTCATCAAAACATGACTTTTATATTTTAGATAGAATTCATCTTAAAAATATCTATAAATTTTTTTTTTTAAGAAAATATAACAACAATTTAAATTTATATTTACAAAATAAGTCGATTATAATTTTAGATAAAGATTATTTTCAATATACCTATAAAGTAATAAATTGGTTAAAGTTTTTTTTAAACAAAATATCATTTCTAAGTTTTAGTCTTTTCTATTGGGATGACGTTGTGTTTCGAGAAAACGCAAAAAAAATGGGAATAAATAATTACTTACTGTACAAGGAATGTTTCAGGTCTCCGATAGAACAGTGTATTTACTTTGAAAATAGATTTTACAAATATCTAAATTCTTTTAAGTCAATCGGTGTTTATAATTTAGACACAAAAAAATATTTACTCAATAATTCTAACATAAAATCGAATGTTATAAAAAATATTGGTTGCTGTAGATCTACACCTTTATATAAAAAATATAAAAATAAAAGCACAAATGAAAAAATAAAAAACATTTTACTTTTTTACATAGAGGACTTTAAAGGAATTCCAAAAGTTGCAAAAAATAGAGATATTAATTCAAAAGTAAAAACTAAAATTAACAAAGATTTAAATTGGCGAAATATATCTAAAGATGTAAGCATTATAATAATTAAATTAGCTAAAAAATTTCCTAATATTAATTTCATTATTAAGTGTAAAGTAGGTCAAAAAATTCCAAAAAATCTAGAGTATCAGTTTAAGAAAATTAAAAATATTGATTTAATAAAACATGGACTTGGACATGAGTTAATTGAAAAATCACAAATAATATTAGGCCTAAATTCTGCTGCTACTATAGAAACTTTATTAGCAAAAAAATTGCTAATGGTTCCATTTTTTGGAATTGAGAGAAAAATTATTAAAAATTATTTATACAAATATCCAAAAGAAAATATTTTTTTAAATTATAACAAATTTGAGAAGTCTCTAAATAATAACATAATTAAAGGTTATATAACAAAAAAAAATTTTAATACTAATCAAAAAAAAACAATTAATAAATATTTGGGTGATTATATAAATGCAAAAAAAAATTTAAGAAATTTTTTTCTATGATTTATAGAATTTTAATAATCTTGAGCTCCATTTTCCAAAACTTTTTTCATCTAAATAAAACAAGTGCTGATCAAAATATTTTGAATAAAAAGATTTCCACTTTCGCTTAAAATTTTTCCTTAAGAACTCAGCATTTGCACCCCTTCCATCTACTACAATTATTGTTCCAGGCATCAAAAAATTTTCAATCATTAAGATATCGCATGACATTGGCATAAGTTCCTTGTGCGCAGTATTAAATCCATTTATTTTTTTTTTTATATTATATTGATCTGGGCCATCTAAATAAATGAAATCTGGGTTACAAACAGGGAGTTTATTATATTGAGTTGCTATATTGCCATTATACATTGTCATAGATACTGAGGAAAAGATCCAATTAACCTTAATTTTTTTAAACTTTCCAGAAAAATTCATTTTTTTTTCTGCATCTTTGAATTTCTTTTTTGTCAAAGACAAATATTTTTTACTGTTATCAATTGAAAATAACGTAAAATTATTCGATTTTCTTAATTTTTTAGTTTGAATATTATGAGTGGTATAATTTTTAAATAATCCTAAACTAATAATAAATGTAGACCAGCCTGAGCCAAATTCTAAAACTGTTAATCTTTTATTCTCTGTAATTACTTTATATAAAAAATATAATTTATTAAAATTAGGTTCAATTGTTTTATATCTTAAATTAATTTTCTTCAATAGGTCGAGAGAAAATTTTTTTTTAAATTCCTTTATTTGTTTTGCTTGATTTTGGATTTTGAACTTAAACATTATCTTATTTTAACATCATTAGTGTCAAATCTATTTAACTTAAATAAATATTTTTTATTTATATTGGTATACCCTTTATTAGAAGTAAACGCACATTTGAAATTATATTTTTTTAATAATCTTATTGTAGATAAATTATAAGCTCCGTGTGGGTAGCACATTATCATATCTCTATTATCCTTATTAAGAATTTTTAAAAATCTTACAGTTTTTTTTATCTCTTGTTCTTGCTCATTTTTATTTAGTAGATTCATTCTTAAATGGTGATAACCATGACCGCCTATTTGCATACCATTTCGCTTCAAAATCTTTAAATGATTTAATGTCATATAAATCTTTTTTGAAATATTTTTTTCATTTTTTGAAACATATTTTTTAAATAAAGACTCACAAATTTTTCTTCTTATATTCAATGGTAATGCCACTTGCAAAAGAAATTTAATTTTTTTTGTTTCTTTGTCATCATGACGCTTATTAAACTTTTTAATAAATTTTTTTTCTAAGTTTTTAAGATTAAACTTAAATTTAATCTCTTTAAGAAAACTTTCAATTTCAATTAATAATTTTTTTTTATCTCTAACCACTGACAATATTAGTTGAATCTTATTTACGTCTGCTACTTTCCTTTTAGTAATAGCTTCTGCAGGGGCGAAAAAAATTGCAGAGATATTTCTTTTTTTTAATTCTGGAAAAACAGTCTTAAAATGCTCAACATATCCATCATCAAAAGTTAATAAACATGAATTTTTTTTTAAGTTTATTCGACCGCTAATTACATCAAGAAAGTTTCTAGGAGACAAAATATTATATTTATTCTTAAGATAATTTAATTGTTTTTTAAATGTTTTAATATTTTGGGCTTTCAAATCAGGAAAGCTTGATTTTTTAACGTCTCTAACGTAATGGTATGTGATTACATTTAATTTTTTACTCATAAACGATTATTGCTAAGTTTAATAATTTAATTTGAATGATAAATCAAAAAATAAATTTTTATATCGGTTCCTCAAATGAAGCTTACGAGGTTCATAACTTCATCAAAAAATATTGGAAAAAAAATCATTTTTTATCTAAAAACTTTAGTTTTTTCAAATGGGTTTACATTCAGAAAAAAAGATTAAATTTTGCGATTGTAAAAAAAAATAAAGAGATAGTAGGAATTCAAGGTTTTATTCCACAAAACAAGTTTGATAAGAAATTATCTGATAATCATTTAACATTGACTTTATCTTTAACAAATAATAGCGCACCTCCTGGTATATTATTTAAAATGTTCGCAACAATCAAAACAAAGCTCAATGCAAAATTTATTTCTACATCGGGCGGATGGTTTGATCCTAACATAGTAAAATATAATAAATTATTAGGATTTGATATTCATGAAATGGATCACTTTTTTGTAATGCCTAATGATAAAAAGTTCAATTTAATCATTAACAAATATAATTTAAAGTTTAAAATACCAAATATTGGACAATACAAGTTGGTTAATAAAAAAACTTCCAAGAAAAAATATAAAAATCTTTTTATCAATCAACCTTCAAAAAGTTTTGAATTTTTAATTAATAGATATCTAAATCATCCAAATCTAACTTATAAAATTTATGAAATATCATATAATAAAAAGATTAAATGTTTGGTTGTTTTAAGAATTATAAATATTAAAAAAAATTCTTTAATCAAAATAGTCGATTTTCAAGGACAGAAAAAAAATATTATCTATATAAGTGGTTTAATAAAATACTTATTAAAAGTGTATCAGCCAGAGTTTATTGATATAGTTAGTTTAGGTTTATCAAAAAAACTTCTTAAAAAAATAGGTTTTAAAAATAGAAAAGAATATAAAAAATTAATTTTGCCTGATTACGTAAATCCATTAGTTCTAAGAAATATAAATTTAAAATGTGGCGTGATTCCAAAATATAATAATAAAATGATAGTTATGAGAGGTGACGGAGATAGAGATAGCCCTAATTAATCTTAACTTTGTACTTAGCTAAAATTTCTTGACCCTTTTTAAAAGAACTGAAATCGACTATATCATCAGTATCAATGCTTATTTTGAAACCATTTTCCAATTCAGATATCAAAGTCATATGTCCAATAGAGTCCCACTCTGGAATATCCTGATACTTTAAATTATTAAAATTATAATCCTCTTTTAAGGAAAAGACTTTAGCAAAGATTTGTTTGTATTTTTTTAACGAAGACATTATAGAGGGCCTATATATAAAAAATGAGAAATATTCAAATAAAAAAAATTTCAGAAAAATTAGATGGAGGTGGTGCTTTATTAAGAGCAAAAACAAACAATCTTAAGTTAAATGAATTAAAAAAAAGCACTATAAATAAACTTTTTTATGAAAAAGGATTAATATTATTTGATAACTTTGAGATAAAGCCAAAAGATTTTTTTAACTTCACAAAAAAATTTACAACACACTATGCAAACGATGCTTTAAGAAGGAAAGAAAGATTTGATAATAAAGTTTTAAGAAGTGTAGATCTTGGAAATAAAAGAGTAACATTACATAGTGAGTCAAGTTTTACTGTGACAAGACCTCAAATAATTTGGTTCATGTGTATTACCCCGCCTAAAATTGATGATGGGGGTGAAACGATCATATGTGATGGGTCCAAATTATGGGAAAAATTAAGTCCTAGCTGTAAGGATTTTTTTAAAAAAGAGCCTGTCGAATACGACGTAAAAATTAATTTGAACAATAAAAATAGTGGTACCAAAAAAAAATGGTTTTTAAATTATCCAGGAATTTATGATGAATTTTTAGATTTGAATAAAAATATTATGACGTTTAAATATAAAACATTTGCGGTTGAAAAAAATTATTTCAACTCAAAACTATTTTTTTGTAACCATTTATTAAGTGTTAAAGATGAAGCTCAAATAAGAAAAGTGTCATACAAAGAAAAACCAATTCCAAAGAAATATTTTGAAGAAATTAAAAACACATCAGAAAAAATTACCTATGCTCACACTTGGAAAAGGAACCAAATATTTATGATTGATAATCATAGATTTATGCATGGGAGAAACAAAATCTTAAAAAAATCTCAAAGAGATATTATAAATTCTCAAACCTTAGTTGCAAATTTACTTTAAGATAGAATTAATTTTATTTGAAATCGATTTTGCATCGATACCATGTATTTTTTTTAAATATTGATAATCACCACTTTTTGTATATCTATCATGAACTCCAAGTTTAAAAATTTTAGTGGAAACTCCTGTTTCTGCAGCTATTTCTGATATAGCAGAACCAAGACCACCAATGATGTTGTGTTCCTCGATAGTTAAAGCAAATTTATTTTTTTTTAAAAAATATGATATTTTTTTTTTATTTATTGGTTTAATTGAATGAACGTTTATCACTGTTGGTGAAATATTTTTTAATTTCAATAGTTCAACAGCGCTCATAACTTCACTTATTATTGCACCAGAAGAAAAAATGACAACTTTTTTTCCATCTTTTACTTTTACTGGCTCACCAATTTTAAATTTATAATTTTTAGTATATATTTTTTTTAATGGTGAACCCCCAGTAAGTCTTATATAAGTTGAATTATTTGAACTTTTAAAAGAATACATGCATTTTTCAAGTTCCAAACCATCACAAGGACTTAATATATTTAGATTTGGGATTGATCTTAGAGCTCCAATATCTTCAATAGAACAATGTGTATATCCTAAATTTCCTAATACAAGTCCACTAGCCAAACCAACCATGCAAATTTTTATTTTCATATATCCTAAATTTACTTTAATTTGCTCAAGACACCTTAAAGTTTGAAATGGTGAAAAACTGGAGGTGAATACTTGAAATCCATCATTTGATAATCCCGCAGCTACACCAATCATATTTTGCTCTGAAATGCCAATCTCTAAATAATTATTTTTATGCTGACTTTTAAATCTATCTAAACCTGCTGATGTTGAAACATCCGACGTAAGTACAATTAGATTCTTATTCTTTTTTACAAGGTCTAACATTATCATTCCAAAGCTAGCTCTCATTCCGATACCTGAATAAAAGTTTATTTTTTTTATTATTTTACTCATTATTTAAATTTTTTATTGCTTCGTCATAAAGTTTTTTAGTTAAAATTTTGTGATGCCACTCGTTATTATTTTCTGCAAAAACTAATCCCTTTCCCTTTATAGTTTTAGCAACTATTAATTTTGGTTTGTCAGTTACAACTTTAAAAGCTTCAATGAGCTCATTAATTTCATGACCACTCACCTCTTCTACGTGCCAATTAAAACTTTTCCATTTCGATGCTAAATCATTTATATCTAATATTTCTTTATTTGAGCCAGTTTGTTGAAAATTATTTTTATCAATTATACATGTTAAGTTATTTAATTGAAGATTTGGCGCTAAGAGAGCTGCCTCCCATACTGAACCTTCATTACACTCACCATCACCAATTAAAACATACACTTTATTCGATTTTTGTTTTTTTTTTAATGCTACGGCAGTTCCTATCCCTAGAGACAATCCTAAGCCCAAACTTCCATTCGAAAATTCGATCCCTTTAAATTTATTCATTACCGGATGACCTGGTAGAATAGAGTTATTCTTTTCAAATGATAAAAATTCTTTTTTAGTTATCAGTTTTTTTTCCAACAATATTGAATATAAAACTAAACATGCATGACCTTTGCTCAATATAAATCTATCTCTATCATGCCAATTTTTTTTTTCTGGAAAGGAAATAAATTCAGAATATAAAGTTGATAATATTTCTACACTTGATAATGCTCCTCCAATATGAGCACTTGCACTACCTGCTTCCAATGATGCTTTAAGAATATTTTTTCTTACATTTTTTGATAATATTTTAATATGATTTATATCCACTAAATCATACCTCCATCCACTCTCAAAATTTGACCATTAATATAATTAGATTTGTCAGAAACCAAGAATAAAGCTAAATCAGCAATTTCTTCTGGTTTACCAACTCTTTTTGATGGTAATTTTTTTATTATGTCTTCTAATTTTTTTGAGTCTGTGGATGACCTCATCATATTTGTCTCGATTAATCCTGGTGCGATTACATTTGACCTTATATTAAAAGCTGAACACTCTTTAGATAATGTTTTTGAAAATTTTTCTAGGGCTGATTTTGAAGCTGAGTAAACTGATCTTCCAATAGGAGCATCATACGCTGCCGAAGATGAAATATTAATTATATTTCCTGACTTATTTCGCATCATATTTTTAAGTATTATTTGAGTAAATAAAAATATCGAAAAATAATTAATTTGAAATATTTTATGTAAATCAGTCACTTTAGTCATTTGAATGAGACTAGTTAAATTTGAACCTGCGTTGTTGACTAAAATATCAATTTTTTCAAATTTATTAGCAATTTCATTAGATTTATCTAAAACTTCTTTTTCATTCTCCATATCAAAAAAAAAATTATAAATATTTATTTTATTTTTTTTCATAATGATTTTACATTGATCTAAAAATTCTTGATCTTTAGATCTAGTACATGCAATTATGTTACATGAATTTTCAGAAAATTTATTTAATATTGCTAATCCAATACCCTTGCTACAGCCTGTGATAACTGCAGTTTTATTTTTTAAAATCATTTTTTAACAAAATCGTCTTTTGAAAATATTTCTGAAGCTTCAGCTGGTTTAAAAATTGTTTGACCTTGTTTGGTCATAAATTTCCTTATAAAACTTTTGTCTTCTCCTGCTAAACACAAATCACTATGATTTCGAAAATGTTTAATGCTAAAACCATAATCGACTATTTCTTTTAGAGATTGTTTAAATATATTTCCAATCTTTATATGCACATATGGACAAACCAAAACATCTCCTATCGGAGTAATATACAATCTATTTACTGTCGTGCAGCCTAGAATACCTTCGAAGCTTTTATCAAATGGATTCCAAATATTTCTAACTAGATTTTTATATTCTTTTCTAATTTTTCTCAAATATTCTCTGTCTTTGTCGTCACATATAATTTCTTCAGCTTTTTGCCACATGCCTGCCGGAACTGCCACATTAAGTAATGTTTTATATTTTTGATCTTTTGAATAGTCTAATAATTGTTTTAAATGATCAGTATGAGCATTGTAATGCCCAACAGTGATATTAAGATAAGGATCAATACCAGCTTTTTGTACATGTTTTAAACCTTCCATTGCCCTTCTCCATGAGTCTTTTCTTCCTCTTATTTCATCATGAATTTTTTCATCCATACTGTCTATACTAACTGAGACTCTGCTCACCTTAGCCTCTGCTAATCGGTTTGCCATTTTTTCATCTAAATAGTATCCGTTTGTAGTTAAATACAAATAAAATCTCTCAGGTTTAATTGCTTCAAGGACTTTGAATAATTTTTTTGGCTGAAGGAGCAGCTCTCCACCTTGAAGGTCAAACTCAAAATAGCCTAGCTCATCTGCTTCGTCTGCAAGTTTTGCTATGGCATCATAATCTAAGTATTCTTTAACGTGGTCACCTTTAGGAGAATTAGTGAAACAGTATTTACATCTTAGATTGCAAGCATTGTTAAAATTTAAATCAATACCTCTTGTTTTGGTCCCAACTTTTCCATCGTTATGTTGAACATAATCATAAAAATCTTTGAGTTTTTTTACTAAACGTGGTTTTTTTAATAACGATGATGCTATTGGCATAATAAAATTGTAATTTACTTATTTCTAACAGAATACTTATAAAATTCATCAGGTAAAATCAAAGTAAATATAGCTTCACATGCAAGTTTTTTATTTACAAAAGCACTGCCTTGAAATTTACCTATTCCTCTTTTCCAATTAAGAACATTGGTTTCTATAGTAAGTCTTTCTCCAGGTAAAATTTTTTTTTTAAACATAACTTTTTCAACACTGTGAATATACATTAATTTACTCTTATTATTTGGTAAAGTAAGGATACTTAAGGAGGCCATCTGAACAATAGACTCAATTTGTAACACACCAGGCATATTAGGATCACCAGGCCAGTGAACTTTAAAAAACCACTCATCAACTTTTAAATCTTTGTAACCATTAGATTTCTTACCAGGAACTACATCTGTTGCCTCATCAATCATTAAAAAAGGTTCTCTATTTTTTTGATATTCTAAAATTTTTTTTTTATTTAAGTGTAAATTTTTATTATTATCCATAATTTTTAGTTAAACTTTTGAAAATATTTTTACCATCCCATATAAAATCTATCTCTAAAGTTCTCCCTAATTCTACAATCCTATCAACTGATTTATTTTTTGAAACCTCTTTGTTGATCTTAATTAAATCATTTTGATTAAGGCCATAAAAACTTAGCGTCTGCATTTTTTTATTTAAAAATTTATTAAAGTCTTTTAAAGAGTTTATTTTTTTTTCAAAAAAAATACCGGCAAATCCTTTAAAATTTTTGAGATTATCATTTGAGTTTATTTTAATTCTAAAAAATATTTTTTTTTTGTCTTCTCGTAATGAAATATTATTATAATTCATTAACAAATCATTTAAATATTCAAATCTTTTAGAGGATAAACCAAAAGAAAGTCGATATTTACTTTTAACTAATTTGTTTAACTGGTCCCAAAAAAGAGAAACCTTATTTTCATTTGTTTTATACCAAAATATTATACTCGGTGAAGAGCATGCATTTTGATCAACAATAAATGTATCGTTATAAAAATTTTTTGTTATTTCATTGATTTTTTTTTTATCTTTATTTTTCAAATGTAAAATAGCAAGTGAATATTTGTCCCCAAACATTAGATCCTTACAACTTGTTTTAGTTTTAAATCTTTTAAATGATCTTATAGTATTGTCTCCACCCCATATCATTCTCACATCTGAATAACTGCTAATTGATTCTGATATAATATTTTCTCTATCATAAGAAATAAAAAGATTATTTTTATGAAAATTATGCAATTTAAATTCTTCATAAATTAAAGAAATAACTTGATTTAAATAATTAATATTTTTTTTTGGAATTCTTATTAAATTTGAATTACCGGTCAAAGTTCCAAAAGCTAAAGAGTATAATGGAAGAACAGGTATATTTGCAGGAGGGACATGAAAAACTAATCCAACTCCAAAGATTTTATCACTTTTGCAAAATCTTTTTTTCAAAATTTCCAAATTTTTACGTCTACACCAAAATCCAAAAGTAAAAATATCTTTTTTTTCTATCAATTTTTTATCTGATAAAATTCTTTTTGAAATTTTTTCAAATGTTTTAAGTATTTTTTCATTGAATGGTGTAAATCTAGTATTTTCAAAGTTTTTATAATTAATTTCATTTTTACTTAATAAATTTTTAACCAACATCACTACAACCTCTTATTTCAGCTTTCTCTACTCTACCCAATATTTCAAATGGTTTAAATTTTTTTGATTTAGAACATTTTACATCAACAATTCTTGCATAATCTTCGGTTAATAACGAATTACCCGGATAACTTTCAGGTACAATAGAAACAAGTTGCAAAAAGCCTTTTTTATTTTTTCCAACTGAATTTAAATTTTCATCTCTAACAATTATTTTTGTATTATCGTTCTCGTGAAAGTATCCACACTCTTCGCATTGAAAGAAAACTGAACCAATTTGTTCTACCATTCCATAATAATTAAAGATTTTTTTTATCTTATATTTATCATAAATTAATTTTTCGAATTTTTTTTTTGATATGTTTAAATAAGAAAGTTTTTTCCAACCACCACCGTGAATAATTATAGAATTAGATAAATCATAATCTAATTTTTTTTTATCTAATTTTTTGATAAGGTATTCATAAATATTTGCTGTAAACCCAAATATAATTATTTCTAAATTTTGGTATTTTTTTAAAAAAAGGTTTAATTTATTGTAATTTAATTGATTATCAAATTTTCTAGGATACAGGTAATCTTTACCAAATACTGAAAAACCAATCACTGCTGCTTTGCTAGCATTAAAAGAATTTTCATTTAGATGATTTGATAGTCTTGGCTCAAAAATTATCATTGGTTTTCTTTTTCCTTGTGTTATTGGCTGCATCGAGGTATTCAAGATTTTCTGTTGTTTAGAGGCACTTTTTTTATCAATATAAATTTTTGAGGTTTTTGAACCAGTTGTACCAGAAGATTGAATTATCTTAAAAATTTCGTTTTTAGGTATAGAGAATAATTTTTTTTTCTTAAATTGATTAATATGAAGAAATGGTAAATCCTCAATCTTTTTAATTTTTTTTAAATCTATTTTTTGTGAATTCAAATAATTTCTATAATCCTTACATTTTTGTTTATTAAAAGAAATTAATTTCAAACAATTTTGTAAGAACTTATCTGAGACCATTTTTGATCATTTCTGTTAATTCAACATAATCTATTTTATTATTTGTATTAAATGGAATTGATTTCAATTTATAGACAAATAAATTATTTATTCCCAAATTGTAAGTATTTGAAATCTGATATTTGGTTTTCTGAGATATTTTTTTTTTTGAACATAAAAATATTTTATTTGCAAAATAGATACAAATGATATTATGAATATTAAAATCTTTCTCGATTTGATCTAAGTCAATCCTTACTCCATTAATTTTGGTCACTCTATTTTTTCTTCCTGTTAGATAAAAAAAATTTTCACTATCTTTGAAACCAAGATCACCTGTTTTAATTGTGTATTTATTTGATCTTTTTTTAGATAAGTCTTTTAAGTTATTAGCATAATATAACATCACATTTTTACCTGAATAAAGTAATTCTTTAGGATTTTTTTTATTAATAATTTCATTTGTACATGGAGAAAAAAAAAGTTTACCACCTTTTATTGATCGCCCGATACTATCAAATTTTTTTGGATATTTTCTTAAATTCACATAAGAAATTCGAGGTGATGCCTCTGTTTGTCCATACATTATGAAAAAGTTTATTCTCTTAAAATACGATAAGATATTTAATTTTACTCTTTTTTCGAGATAACCTCCTGCACAACAAAGAGTTGAGAGAGATTTTAAGTTACTAACAAAAGTCTTGTTTTTAAATAAAATTTCACACATTAGAGGGACTGTATAAAAAAATTTTACCTTATTAGTTTTAAACAATTTCCAAAAATTCATGTCTAAAATTGAATACCTGTTAATAACTAATTTTGATCCCATATAAAGATGAGAATTTATTATTGAAAGTCCATAAGAATAACCTGGATCTAAAGAAGTAATTGTTGAGGATGATTTATTAATATTTAAATAACTGGCTATAGATTTTGTATTTGAAATCAAATTTTCATAAGTGAGACAAGCAAATTTTGGTACTCCAGTTGAGCCAGACGTTGGTAATAGAATTGCTATTTCATTATTAA
This sequence comes from uncultured Pelagibacteraceae bacterium, assembly GCA_902568855.1. Classification (GTDB taxonomy): domain Bacteria; phylum Pseudomonadota; class Alphaproteobacteria; order Pelagibacterales; family Pelagibacteraceae; genus Pelagibacter. The sequence continues at coordinate 37,350 of CACFSB010000002.1, forward strand.
GCTTGATTTTATTTTTCTTCTTTTTTTCAAATATAAAATAATCTTTATATTTATGACCATAATTATTTTTTAAAAAACTTGATACTGAAAGTTTGATAGTTGAAAAAACGTAATCGGGTTTGAAATTTTCAATAATTTTCTTATGGTTTATTTTGAATGAACTTTCATTGATAATAATTATTTTTGTTTTGTATATAAGACAAGAAAGATAAATAATAATAAAAGAAAAAAAATTATTTGAGACCAAAACGGCAATTTTTTTTTCTGAGAGGTTAATTTTATTTCGTAAGTATTTAATCTCTTTTATTATGTTTGAATAAGTGTATTCAAAATTATTATCATTTATTATTGCAATATTGTTGTTAAATTTTTTAATATGAGCTAATGTAAACATGATAGAGTAGTATCATAATCAAAAAAACTAATAATGCATTCATATTTAAGAGTAAATAACAAAAAAATTGGAAACAGTTTTCCTGCATATATAATTGCAGAAGTAGGACAAACTCATTGTGGATCATTAAAAAAAGCATTGTCTTACATAAAACTTATTGCTGATACTGGTGCTGATGCAGTGAAATTTCAAACTCATTTTGCCTCAGAGGAATCTACTTTGGATGAGCCTTTTAGAGTTTCTTTTACAAAGAAATACAAAAATAGATATTCGTACTGGAAAGCAATGGAATTCACGCAGACTCAATGGAATAAAATTTCAAATTTTTGTAAAAAAAATAAGATTACATTTTTAAGTTCTCCGTTTTCTCTTAAAGCTGTTGATGTTTTGAATAGCATTAGAATGCCTGCATGGAAGATAGCATCTGGAGAATTTTTTTCAGATCAGATGCTTGAGAGAATTTATAAAACAAAAAAACCGTTATTAATAAGCACAGGCATGAGTAATTATAAAGAAATTTCTAAATTAGTTAAAAAATTAAAAAGAAAAAAAATTAAGTTTCTTCTATTTCAATGTATTAGCGAATACCCTTCAAATAAAAAAAATATTGGTTTAAACGTAATAAATGAATTTAAAAAAAAATTTAATTGTCCCGCAGGATTATCTGATCATTCAGGTAATCTAATGACTCTTTTATCTGCAATCGCAAATGGTTCGAATGCAATTGAGTGTCATATTAAATTTGGAAATTTAAAAAATAATCCAGATTTTTCCTCATCTATTTCTTTGGATGAATTGAAGTTCCTAGTTGATTTTCGAGATTATTTCCATGAATTAAACACATATAAAGTAAATAAAAACATAATTTTACCTAACGTAAAAAAAATAAAAAAACTTTTTGCAAAAAGTCTAGCGCCTATAAGAAATATGAAAAAAGGTGAAATAATCAAAATAGAAAATTTGGCTGAGAAAAAACCTGGTAATGGTATAAACCCTAAATACAAAAACAAAATATTAGGAAAAAAATTAAAAGAAAATATTAAATTTAATCAATTATTTAAATGGAGTCACTTTGAATAAAATAAAAATCTGTATCGTCATAAATAATAGAGCAAATTATGCAAGGATTAAATCAGTAATAGAAAATTTAAAAAAGAAAAAAAAAGTTGATTTAAAAATAATCCTAGGTGCATCAGCAATATTAGAAAAATTTGGTAAATTAGAAAAAACACTATCTAATGACAAAATCAAAATACATCATAAGATAAATTCTATTATAGAAGGAGAAACACCACTTACTATGGCAAAATCAACTGGTCTTGCTGTAATCGAAATTTCATCCATATTTGCTGACCTTAAACCTGATGTTGTAGTGACAATAGCTGATAGATTTGAAACCATGGCAACTGCTGTTGCTGCAAGTTATATGAATATAATTTTGGCACACACTCAAGGTGGTGAAATTACTGGATCGATAGATGAAAGTGTAAGACATGCAATAACAAAACTCTCACATATTCACTTTGCATCATCAAAAATTGCCTATAAAAATATAATTCAATTAGGTGAAGATAAAAAAAATGTATTCCTTACTGGATGTCCATCTTTAGATTTAGCTAAAAAATTTCCAAAAAAAATAGATGATAATTTATTGAAGAAATACAATGGTGTAGGTAAAAAATTTAATCTTAAAGAAAAATATATTGTAGTTATGCAACATCCAGTAACTACAGAATATGGAGATGGTTTCAAACAAATTAACGAAACAATAAAAGCGGTATCAAAATTAAATTTTCCTACAATTTGGTTGTGGCCTAACGTTGATGCAGGCTCAGACGAGGTTTCAAAGGGATTAAGAATCTATAGGGAAAAAAATATAGACAGCAAGATCTTTTTTATAAAAAATTTTACAGCTGAAGATTATTTATCTGTGATTTATAACTGTTCTTGTTTAATCGGTAATTCAAGCTCAGCAATAAGAGAAGGGGGATTTTTAGGAGTACCAGCAGTGAATATAGGAACTAGACAAACTGGAAGAGAAGTTGGTAAAAACATAATCAATGTAGATTATGATGAAAAAAAGATTTTGAAAGCAATTGATAAGCAATTGAGAAGAAATAAAAAGTTTGCTTCATCAAAAATTTATGGAGATGGAAATGCGGGTAAATACATTGCATCAATTTTATCGAATCTTAATATTAAAAATGTTTCTATCCAAAAAAAACTAAGCTTTAAAAAAATTAAATGAACAATGTTTTAGGAATAATAACCGCTAGGTCAGGATCTAAAGGAATAAAAAACAAAAATATTTTATTTTTCAATAATAAACCACTTATATATTATACTATTAATTTTGCAAAAAAGCTTCCATTTTTGAATAAATTAATTTTAAGCACAGATTCAAAAAAATATCTTAAAATTGCAAAAAAATATCATAATTTTGAGAATAATCTTCGCCCAAAATATTTATCTGGGGACAATGTAAAAACAATCGACGTTATAAAATACGAGTTTAAAAGATTACAAAAAATTGGAATGCATTATGATATCATAATTATTTTTCAACCGGTCTGTCCTTTTAGAAAAAAAGAGATTTTTGTAAAAGCTTATAACTTAATTACAAAAAAAAAAACTGACAGTGTAATCACCTTAAAAAAAGTAAAAGAGCATCCTCTGAAGATGTATAAATTTAACAACAAAAAAATAAAACATTACTTACATGATAATAACGAAAAAAAGAGTTTTTTTCCGAGACAAAAATTGAAAAAATTATATTCAAGACAAGGTTCAATGTATATGTTTAAAAGTGATTTATTAAAAAAAAATCAATTCATAAGCTCTAAAACAATCGGGCTTGAGGTATCTGATAGATATGCCTTAAATCTTGATACAAATGAAGATTTAATTTTAGCAAAAAATTATTTTTCTAAAAAAGATAATAAATTATGAGAATAAAACTTATTTTTTTTACATTACTAATTTATATGCATTTTATTCCATCTTATGCTTATTTCGATCCTGGCACAGGGATGTTTATTCTCCAAGCACTTATAGCATTAATTTCTGGTTTTTTTTTCTATTTAATGAACCCAAAACTACTACTTAAAAAAATTAAAGAAAAAATACACTCATTATTTAGCAAGAAAGAGACTAAAGAAGAAGAAATTACCCCAGAAAAAAATGAGAAAAACAAAGATTAGTTTTTTTTCTATTCTAGATAAAATTGGATTAGCTCTACTTATTTCATCAAGTTTTTATTTTTATGAAAGATCTTTTATATTTTCATCTAAATCACAAATATTAATTCAATATTTCGTACTATTAATTTTCTCATACTTAATTTTAACAATTATCATTATTTTTCTAAGATATTTAGATAAAAATGAATTTAATTTTACCAAAAAATTATTTTTGGTTATTTTATTTTCATGGTTAGTTGTTGTATTTGTCAAAAGTATCTTTTTTTTAGTAAACTATATTTCTTTATCTGAATTATTACTAAAGCTGCTTAATATTGAAATTGCATTTGTCTCAAAAAATGAATTAGTTAAGAGAACACTGGTATTTATTTCACCTTACTTAATAAGTTTTTTTTTGATTTTAGTGTTTTCGAGAGATTTTAGTAAATTCAAAAAATTATTAGTTACATATGGTTTTGTATCAATAATCATAATCCCAATTGATTTATTTCAATCAAAAAAACCAATAAATATTATAAAAGATTACAGCAATTTAGACGTAAGTGTATCCTCAGTGAAAAATTTAGATTTAATTGAAAAAAATAATAATAAAAAAGTTTTGCTAGTCATATTTGATGAGCTAGATTTTGAGCTAGTTTTTCAAAACTTAGATTATTTTCCAAATATCTCAAAAATAACTCAAAATGGTTTTTTTGCTAAAAAAATGTTTCCACCCGCTATTAATACAATTACCTCTATACCGTCTTTATTAATGGGAGAACCAACTAGAGGAAATTATTACGTTGATGATAAATTTTATTTGATTAATCAAAATAATAAGATTGTTAATTTCAATTTAGAAAATACCCTCTTTGGTAAATTAGAAAAAAATAACTATAAATATGAGATATTTAGTTCAGGAATCGATTACTGTACTACACTTAAAATAAAGAACAGCTGTAAAGCAAAAAAATTTAATGAGTTAAAAAGCCATAAAAATTTTTTAAAAGGAATAAGCTTCACATATTCAATATTTAATAAATCATTCTTATTTTTTAAACTTTTAACAGAAAGAAAAATAATTTTAGAAAATTTACAAGAAATTAAAGAATTAAAAATAATTAATAACGAATTAAATGATCTTGATGGGCATGGGATTATTAATTTTGAAAAATTCAAAAAAATATTAAATAATGAAAATTTAGATTTAATATATTTACATTTAAGCCTTCCACATTTACCAGCTAATTATGCTGAAAAAGTATTTAACGTGAAAACACCAAAAGATATGCGATCTTATTTTTTAAATCTTAAATTACTAGATCTAATTATGAATAAAATTTATGGGACATATATAAATTCAGAATTTTTTCAGGATAGTATTTTGTTATTTACTTCAGATCACTGGGCTAGGGATAAAGATACTTCTCAATCTAAAGCTTTTCCGGTGTTCTTTTTTTCAAAAATTTACGATGATAATAGTAGAATTATTTCCGATAAAAAAATGTCATCAGTAAATCTTTCAAATTTTATCATTAATTTTTATAATGGTCAGATAACAAACAATAAAGATATTGGATTATTTTATGAAAAAAATAAGTTCTATGAAACTTATCTGCCCAAATTAAAACAATAATGAAGCAAGAAATTTACTTACATATTGGCTTATACAAATGTGCGTCAACATTAATTCAAAAAACACTTTATAGATATGAAAATAATGAGATAGATGTATTCACTCCCGAGAATGGGAGGCATATATATGATAAGTTTAGAGAAATATTAAGAAACAAAAATAAAAAAAAAAATTTAAATTTTTTTAAGTCATTATCTTCAAAAAAAAAAGTTATTATTTCAATTGAAGGTTTACTCGGTCATCAAAGTAATGGGTTTTATGATATTAATAAAAGATTTAAGATACTAGAAAAAATTTTCAATAAACCGAAGTATCTCATTATTTTTAGAAACCAATCAGACCTTCTGTATTCTGCATGGCATCAAGGTTTAAGAAATGATTTAAATTTGAATTTTGAGGAGTATATAACTTTTAAAAAAAATAAATTACGTTTCCAAGTAATTAGAAACTTTACTCAACCTACAAATTATAAAGTTTATGATTACAATAAAATTTTTTCAAATTACTTAAACATTTTTCCAGAAAGAGCAATGTTTATAAATTTTTCAGTCCTTATGAAAAATGAAAGTTTTTTTTTAAGGGAGGTAATAAAATTTTTCAAATTAAACAGCAAAATTCCTAAAAGAAAAGAAATAAAATACAATCAAAAAATAGAACAATATAGGACTAATTTTTTGGCAAAAAAAATTATACCTACATTTCATAAAATAATTATGAAAATCACTGTAAAAATAAGCTACTATCTATGCTTAATTAAGAAAAACAAACTATGGAATCCATTGAGCATAATTTATCTAACAATTTTAGATCATATATTTAAAAGTTTTTACAAATCAACTTATGAAGATTTTTATAAAAAAATTATGAAAATAAAAAAAAAAATTGATGAATACTATAAGTATAAAAATAAAATTTTTATCAAAAAATTAAATTATGTTTCAACTAAAAAATAAAGCTCATAATCTAGGAGTGCTTAAATTAGCTCTAAAAAATAAAGCAATTGTGCCAAATTATTATTATTTAAATTTTAAGCAATTTAAAATTAGTAAAAAAAAACACATTGAAAAAATTTTTCACCAATTAAAAACAAAGAAATTAATTTTAAGATCATCGGCGTTTAATGAAGATAAAGAAAATCTTTCCAACGCAGGAAAGTATAATTCTTTAACATTAAATAAAAAAGTTTCGAAAGTAAATTTAATCAAATTAATTAACAGGTTTCTAAAACAATTTTCAAATAAATCAGATAAAATAATCATACAAGAATTAGTTGATAATGTTGATATTAGTGGAGTAATATTCACTAGAGACAGTAATTTAAATTCCCCTTATTTTGTGGTTGAATATGATAATTCTGGGAAAACAAATTTAATTACATCTGGTGTTAAAAACGATTCTATTAAAACAGAAATAATTTATAAAAATTTTAAATACAATGGAAAATTTAAGAAATTAATTTCCTGTTGCAAAATTTTGGAAAATAAAATTAGTCATGATAGATTAGATTTAGAATTTGCTATAAAAAATAATAAACTCATTCTGTTTCAAGTAAGAAAGCTTCCATTAAATAATTTTATAAGAAATATAAATGATGACACTTTTGATAATACTTTGACTAATATAACAAAAAAAATTGACAAAATTTTTTCCAAAAATGAAACATTATCGGGGGATAGAACTGTTCTAAGTAATATGTCAGACTGGAATCCAGCTGAAATGTTAGGAGATAAGCCAAATACTTTAGCAATAACTCTTTATAAAGAATTAATTTCAGATAAAATTTGGTCAACTCAGAGAAAAAATTATGGTTACAAAGATGTATCACCTAATCCATTAATTTATAGTTTTGCTGGATCTCCATATGTTGACTTAAGAACAGACCTAAATAGTTTTTTACCAAAGAATTTAGACAATAAATTATCAGCCAAAATAGTTAACAATTTAATTAAAAGGTTATCAAAAAATATATCGATCCATGATAAAATTGAATTCGATTTGATTGAAACGTGTTCCTCATTTAACTCACATAAAAGAGTAAATTTTTTAAATAAAAAAGAAAAAAATATTTATTTAAAAGAATTAAAAAATCTTACTAGAGAGATTATTAAAAAAAATATCCATATTGTTGAGGAAGAAAAAATATTAGACCTAAAAAAGAGCTTAGATACCATGGAAAATATGAGGATACATCCAATACAAAAAATTTTTTATTTGGTGGATGTTCTTAAAAAAAAAGGAACACTTCCATTTGCTGGTTTGGCTAGATGCGCATTCATATCTCAAAGAATTTTAAGAGATCTTAAAGAAAATTCTTTAATTGATGATACGGAAATTCAAAGATTTTATGGATCCCTTGATACAGTTACATCAAAATTAAGCCTTGATTTAAATAAATTATTTTCAAAAAAAACCACCAAAAAAAAATTTTTATCGATTTATGGACATCTAAGACCTTCTACTTATGATATAAATTCAAAAAATTATTCAGAAGGTTTTAATGATTATTTTAAAGTTCGTAAATTAAACAAAAGAAATAAAATAAAGAAATTTCGTAAATTCAATAATCACATAATTATAAATAAGAAAATTGATAAATTACTTGGCATTAGTCTTAATAAATTTTTGGAGTTTGCAAAAAAATCAATTAAGTTAAGAGAATTTTCTAAATTTCAATTTACAAGAGGCGTGGATCTAATTTTTCAATCAATTATATTTTTAGGAAATGAGGTTAAAATAAAAAGAAGTCAATTAGCTTATTTAGATATAAAAAATATAATTAATTATTTCAATAAGCTAGATGTTGTAAAATTAAAGTCCTCTTTAATAAAAGAAATAAAAATTAATAAATTTGAGTATGATCAATTACAATTAATCAATTTACCAGATGTAATAGTAAGATCTTCGGATGTTAAAAACTTTACTAAAGAATATGGTAAACCTAATTTTATAACTGATAAAATTGTTTTAGAAAATTGCGCTAATTTAAAAAATAAAAACCTATCGCACATAAAAAATAAGATTGTTTTAATTAAAAATGCAGATCCAGGATATGACTTCATTTTCAATTTTAATATTAAAGGACTGATCACTCAATATGGTGGTGCAAATTCACATATGGCAATTAGATGTTTAGAACTTGGCATTCCAGCAGCAATTGGTGTGGGAGAAAAATTATTTGAAAAAATAACCAAATATAAAAGAAAAATTCAACTAAACTCAAAAAATAAATCAATTAATTTTGTATGAAAAAAATTTTTATAACACCTAAAATAAATTATGATAAACATAAGCAGCTTCAAACAACCATTAATATCGAGTGGTATAATTATTTATCAAAATTAAATTACCAAGCCTATTCAGGGTATTTTAAAGATAAAAAAGATTTAAATATTATTTCCAAAAATTTTGATGGACTAATTTTAAGTGGTGGAGGTGAAATTTTTAGGAAAGAGAAAAAATTGAAAAATAAATTAAGAGATAACTTTGAAATAAGATTATTTAAAAATTTCACAAAAGTTGAAAAACCTGTGCTGTGTATTTGCCGTGGGTTTCAATTGATCGGTACAAATAATAATTCTAAATTAGTGATAGCTAAAAATCATATTAAGACAAACCATAAAATTTATAACACTAAAAAAAGCGATATTTTTAATATCAGAGAGTTAAATACTAATTCTTTTCACAAATATATGTTCAAAAAACTTGATAAAAATTTTGAAGTTTTTTACGTATCAAAAGATAAATCTGTAGAAATTGCTAAAATAAAAAATAAGAAAATTTTTTGTTTTATGTTTCACCCTGAGAGAAAAAATCAAAGCCAAAAATATATAGATCTATTTTTAAAAAAAATTTTTAAATGAAACTAATTCTTTTAGCAGCAGGTAAAGGATCAAGGATTTTTAGGAATATTAAAACTAATAAATGTTTGATAAAGATTTTTGGAGAAACCTTAATAAAAAATATCATAAAATTTTCTAATAGATATATTCAAAGAATTTTTTGTGTCGTCGGTTTTAATAAAAATGAAATAAAAAAGACTCTTAAAAATTATAAAATTGATTATGTGTATAACAAATATTTTGACTCAACTGATATGCTTTACTCGACTTATCTAGGTCTAAAAAAAATCAATAATGATGATATTGTTATTTTTTACACAGATACATTTTATGAAAAAAAATTTATTACCAAAATATGTAAGATTAAATCAAAAAACATTGTTGTGCCTGTATCAAGTGTCTGGGAAAAAATGTGGAAAATAAGAAAAAAAAAAATTAAAACTGATGCTGAAGATATAATTATTGATCAAAAAAATAATATAATCAAAATTGGAAAAAAAATAACGTCAAGATATCCTAAATTTCAATATATGGGGGTTATCTTTATTCCCAAAAAAAAACTTCCAAATATTAAAAAATTTATGAGATTTTGTCTCAATAAATATAAAAAGATGCACTTAACAAACTTTATAAATTTTTTAATAGAAAAAAAAATTAAGGTAAAAGCACTTAAAAATTCTAATAATTGGTACGAGTTTGATGACTACAATGATTTAAAAAATTTTAGAAAAAAATATGAAAAAATCGATAATTTTAATTTGTAATTTTTTAAATTTTTTAAGGACTAATTTTTCAACTAATGATTATATTTTTTATTCTGAAAAATTATTTTATAAAAATTATTATTTTGAATTTTTTGAGGCTTTATCTAAAAAGTCAAAAAAATGCTACCTTCTTACATCTGATATTCATGAATATAACGATATTAAAAAAATTAGTAATCAGGTTTTTTATATTGGTGATGGTGTGTTAAAAGTTGTAATTTTAAATATCATTAATTGTAATTTTTTTTTTACAACAATGCCTGGTATTGGAAATAATATTAGGAAATCAATATATTGTAAAAATTATGTATATTTTTTTCATGCACTTGCAAGCACACACAAAATTTATAAAGATAAATCTTTTGATAACTTTGATATAATATTTACTAATGGAAATTATCAAAAAATAGAACTTGAAGAAAGATTTACAAAAAAAAATATTGAAAAAAAAAAAATTGTAAATACTGGATATTTCTATTTAGATTTTTTAAAAAATTTTTTCCAAGATAAGAATGAAAATTATATTTTGTTTGCGCCCTCTTGGAATTATAACAAAAAAAACTTATTTAATGATTTTGGTATTGATATAATAAAAAATCTTTTAAAAAATAATAATAAAGTAATCTTAAGGCCTCATCCAGAAATAATAAAAAGAGATAACCATGCTTATAAAAAAACTATAAATTATTTCAACAATGACGAAAATTTTATGTTAGATTTAAATTCTTCAAATATCGAGTCTCTAAAAAAATCAAAACTAATTATTACTGATAACTCTTCAATAGGTTTAGAGTTTGGTTTAATTTTTTACCGTCCAACTATTTATATTGATTACGAAGACAAAATACACAATAGTGAATTTAATATAATCTCATCTAAGCCTTTTGAGGATAAATTTAGAGAAATATTTGGTTACCATATCAAATCTGATGAATTAAACCAGCTCTCAAGTTTAGTTGAAAAAATTAATTATTTAGACAATCAAAAAATAAATGAATTTAGAGGAAAATATCTTTCAAATTTTGAAAATAGTGTAAAAGTAGCAGTAAACTATATTTTAAATCAAAAAAATATATAATAAAATTATGTATAAAAGTTTGAAAGATATTAAATCTAAGGGATATACAATTTTAAAAAAAGTAATCAATAAAAAACAATGTGAAGATTTAGTAAAAGAACTTAATAAAATAACTAAAATTAGATTAAAAAAAAACGAATATGTTGGTAATAACGAATATTTGATTTTACATAACTATTTTACATACAAAAGCTCATTTTTAAAACTTCTTTGTTTAAAAAAAGTAAACGAAATCTTAAATAAATTAATCGATGAAGATTATGTTCTTATATCTAGCTCAGCAAGAAATAGATTTAAGAATGATTTAGTAAAAAAAAAGATAAGAGCAACCGGCGGTTTGGGTTGGCATACTGACACAAGATATCTCCAAGGAAAGAAAATGAATCCTTCTCTTAGATATTTAGTTATTATTGCTCTTGAAGATTTTAATAAATTTAATGCCTCAACACTAATTATACCAAGATCGCATAAAAAAAATAATAGGCCTCTAAGAGAAAAAAATTATAAAAATTCAAAAAAAATATTTTTGGATAAAGGCTCAGTTGTAATTTTTGACAGCGCTTTGTGGCATAAAGCTGGGGATCCAACAGAAAATAGCAGATGGGCTATCTTTTCAAGTTATGGACCATGGTATTTCAAACCATATTTTCAATTTGATAAAATAATGGCAAAGTCATTTAAAAATTTAACCAAACTTCAAAAAAAAATTTTTCATTTTAATACCACTCCACCAACTAAATTTAATAGTAGTGATATTGCAACTTTACGTAAGATTTAGGTTAAAAGTTTGAGACTTTTAAACTATTTGAATTTTCTAAGTATTTTGTCTTGTCAAATGCAATCCCATCTATTTTGACTAATTCGCTGTAATCTAAAATTTTCTTTTTTTTACTCATTAGTTTATCAACTATTTCGGCTAGAGTCGCCTCTCCTTCTCCAATCACACAAACATCAATATTTTTGTCATTTAAAACTTCTTTAAAACTTGTGGTGGGATGTGGTCCACCAACAATAATCATATTATTATAACCTCTTTTCCTAATCTCTTTTATTGCTTCATGAAAAAAGTTTTTATGAAAGGTCATTGCACTAACACCAATTAAATCTGGTTGAAAGTCATTAATAATACTTTCTAACTCATCATAATTATCAAAGTCTACACTTGTTTTAATAATCTTTCCTTTCACTTTATCTTTAAACTCTCGATTCAGATAAGACTGTAAAGCCATAAGTCCTAAAGGTGGTTCTAATACATCATACTCACTTACGTCCCTATCTTTTGTAAAATGCGTTGAAATATTTATTAATAAAACTTTTAATGCATCTTTTCTATAGTTTACTTTCTTTACCTGAAAAGTATTCTTGATATTTTTATCAAGATCTTGAATTTCAATTTGATTTTCTTTTAAACAGTCTACTTTTAATTGATTTTCGTTAATACCTGCAATTTTTAAAACATCCCTTAAACCCTTTACTTTACTCGGGAAATAACTTTTATATCTTTGATCAAGTTCGTTTTCTGTAAAATGCTTCATCTGGATAGGTAAAACTTTTAAAAGTCTTTCCTTATTTAAAACGTAATCTTTTAAAAATTTTAATTTATATTTTTCTGTAAATTCTTTTTCAAAGGGAAGAGTGTTAGTTACAACATGATAAGATTTATCTATCGACTCATTAATTGCTTTTACGCCTACTCCATGTTCAATAGCAAATTTTTCAAGATCAGTGCCAGGGAAAATTCTTACAATATGTGTATACGGAAAATGAACCCATTTTAATGAAAGAATAAAATCTAGTGTCATCAAGGCTTCTTCCTCTGTCTCAGTAGGAAATCCGTGCATGGTATTTAAAGTTGTAACTGCCTCAGGATAGTTCTTGCAGATATATTCTAGATTTTCCTTAAATCTAGGTATGTTTAAATTTTTCCTCATCACTTTCTGCATACGAGGTGATGCTGATTCTAAAGAGACGTTCACACCAACAGCGCCACCTTCCATCATGGCATCTATACTCTCTTTATCTAAAAGATCTCCTTTTAGAGCGGTGGGAAAAAAGAAACTTAATTTTAGATTCTCTTTTTTTACTCTGTTAAAGAATTCAACAAAATCTTTTTTTTTTACGTTAAAGATATCATCTATAAATTCTACTCTTTGAATTCCCATGCCAGCCAACATCTTGACTTCCTCAAACACTGAATCTACTGATCTTCTAAAATGGTGTAATGTAGTTTTGTACACATCACAATAAAAACATCTATACGGACATCCTCTTGTGGCCTGAACAGCCATTGAATATTTTACACCAGCATGTCCTATTCTATCATTATACTTTTTGTAATCTACCAAAGACCTATCGTAAGTAGGTAAAGTATCTAAATTGTTAAACTGCTTTCTAGTTTTAGTTTTAAAGATATTGTCATGCATAGTGCATCTCTATACACGGTTTTAATAAAGTTTCAATTATTTACTTTCTGTGAAAAAATGCTATTTTGATTGAATACTGAAATGCATGGTGGGAAATCTTTGTGAAATTCATTGGCTGTACCTGCAACCGTAAAGTCGGAGCGCCACCCAGTAGAGTCCGCTGTTGAATGAAGGCCAGGAAAAGTCTAGTTCTGCTATTTAAATTGACATCGGCATTAAATAAATAAACTTCTTAATTATAAGAAGTTAAAAAAATGAGGTGGCGAATGTTAGAAAGGCTTTTACTTATTTTATTTTCAATAAGTTTTTGTTCAAGTGCTATTGCTTTAGAAAAATGTAAATGGAATAATCAAAAAGGAGTTCCTTGTGTTACAATAAGTAAAACACCAAATACTTCTTTATATAATTCTCAAGGAATAAATAAAAAAATTTTCACTAGACAACAAATTATTGAAACCGGAGCAACTACAGCAGTAGATGTTCTTAAAAAAGTAAATGGTTTGGATTATTATCAAACTGGTCAAAAAGGACAACAAGCAGCTATTTTTATGAGAGGCTCAGAATCAAATCATACATTAGTAATGTTAAATGGAATTGCAATTAACGATCAGTCAGCAACTAATGGATTACATGATTTTGGTCAAGATTTTATTCAAACAATCCAACAAGTAGAGGTTTATAAGGGGGCAAATGGTGCGCATTTTGGGCCCGACGCAATCGGTGGAGCAGTAAACTTTGTTACAGATGTTGATTATACAAATAGTTATTCTATTAATGGTTTTAATTTTAAAAATAATTCAATCGATTACAATACAACAAAAATTACTGATAGTGGATGGCATCTTAATTTTAAAGGAACATCAAATCATAGCAAAACTGATAGTGCTAAAGCTAAAGGGCACGAAGCGGATGGTACAAAGAATTATCAAGTTAATTTAAATGGAAACAGATGGTTAAGTGATAATTTAAAATTGAAATCAACTTTTTATTATAGAGACACTAAATCTGATTACGACTCATCAGACACGAAAGAGGAGTCTGTCACATCAGATAATAAAATGTACGCCCTTCAAGCTGGTGTTGAAAAAAAAACTGAGGGCTTATTGGATAATCTAATGTTTCATTATCACAATTATGATAGGAAATATTATGTACGAGGTAAAAAAGATAAATATTATAGTGAGTCTCTGGTTGCAAAAGCAGAAAGAGAAGTTCTCATGGGCCAAAAATTCTCATATGGTTTTGGAAGTGAGTACAAGTACGATTGGGGTCATTATCTTACAAAAACATTTTCATCTCAAACAAAAGGACATTTAAGTAATCTGGGTATTTTTGTTAATGCAGGATATAAAATTAATGAAAATTTAGCATTATCACTTCATGGTAGAAATGATGATCACAAAGAAACTGGTGGTAATCAAACTTATAAAATGAATTTTACTCAACTAATAGGTCCACTCAAGTTAGGAGTTACTCATAGTACAGGTTTAAAAAATGCCAGCTTATATGAACTTTATGGTAACATAGGTCAAAAACATATTGATCCTGAAAAAAGTGAAACAAACGAAATAATTGGTGAGTATAGTTTTTCAGAAAATATCAAACTTATTTCCACAGCATACAGGACAAGAATGAAAGATAGAATTAAAATAAAATCTGACTGGAGCGCTTATGAAAATAAAAAAACAGACACAACTCAAGAAGGTCTTGAAAGTGAAATCACTTTTATAGGTAAAAATCAACAAATCAGTATTAATTCTCATTTTGCAAAAAGCAGATCCGCTACAGGAGGTCCAAATTCTCGTAGACCAGATTTGTCATATGGAATTGATTATTCAAGAAAACTTAATTTTCTCAATTATGGTGTATTTGATCTCGATTTAAGTCATAGATACATTGGTGATCATATAGATTGGACTGGGTCAAAAAATGAATTTGTGAAGAGTGTTGACTTGGTCGATATATCTTTAAGAAAAAATTGGTATGGTAATATATTTTCTTTAAATTTGACAAATTTAATTAATGAGCGTTATGAAAAACCAGGAACGTATTCACAAGATGGTAGGGCTATAAGTTTTGGATTTAGAAAAGCATATTAACTTTTAATGATTGTAATATTTTACAAACTTTCATTATATTGCTTGTATTGTATATGTGGTCAATTAAAATATTTAAATGAAATATTTTAAAATTTTTATTGGTATTTTTCTTGCTTTGGCTGCAAGTCGCTTTGTTCCTCATCCACCTAACTTTACAAGTTTATTAGCTCTTAGTTTTTATGTGCCAGCAGTTTTAGGTATAAAATATTTACCTGCTTTATTAATAAGTTTTGTAATCACAGATATTTTTATTGGAATTCATAGCTTGGCAGTATTCACTTGGGGAAGTGTGATATTTATAGGGTTTTTCTCGCAATATTTTACAAAAAATTTTAACTCAAGAATTTCAGGTGCATTATTAGGTGCGTGTCTTTTTTACATAATCACTAATTTTGGAGTATGGTCAATGGGATCATACGGATATAATTTAGAGGGTTTAATATTATCATATACCCTGGCTATTCCTTTCTTTGGATATAGCTTAATTTCAACATTTATTTTTTCGGCAATCATAGAGTGTTTACTCAAATTAAACATTTTGAATTTGGGCATAAGTAAATAAATATATAATATCTTTAAAAATTTTTTTCAGTGCATAAATCAAGCCAATTGAGCTATTAGTACTGGTCAGCTGCACGCATTACTGCGCTTCCACACCCAGCCTATCAACGTGGTGGTCTACCACGGCTCTATGGGAAGAACTAGTTTTGAGGTGAGTTTCCCGCTTAGATGCTTTCAGCAGTTATCTCGTCCATACTTAGCTACCCGGCACTGCAGCTGGCGCTACAACCGGTCCACCAGTGGTATGTTCAACCCGGTCCTCTCGTACTAGGGTCAACTCCTCTCAATTCTTCTACACGCATAGCAGATAGGGACCGAACTGTCTCACGACGTTCTGAACCCAGCTCACGTACCACTTTAATTGGCGAACAGCCAAACCCTTGGGACCTGCTCCAGCCCCAGGATGTGATGAGCCGACATCGAGGTGCCAAACACTGCCGTCGATATGAGCTCTTGGGCAGTATCAGCCTGTTATCCCCGGCGTACCTTTTATCCGTTGAGCGATGGCCCTTCCACTCAGAACCACCGGATCACTATGACCGACTTTCGTCTCTGCTCGACTTGTCAGTCTCACAGTCAGGCAGGCTTATGCCATTGCACTCTACGAACGATTTCTGACCGTTCTGAGCCTACCTTCGCACGCCTCCGTTACTATTTGGGAGGCGACCGCCCCAGTCAAACTACCCACCATACAATGTCTTGATGCCGGATGACGGCAATCAGTTAGATATCAAGAAAAACAAAAGAGGTATTTCACTGGTGACTCCACAAAAGCTGACGCCTTTGTTTCAATGTCTCCCTCCTATGCTAAATATGTTTTTCCTAATACCAATGTAAAGTTGCAGTAAAGGTGCACGGGGTCTTTCCGTCTAACTACGCGAACTCCGCATCTTCACGGAGAATTCAATTTCACTGAGTTGATGTTGGAGACAGCGGAGAAATCGTTACGCCATTCATGCAGGTCGGAACTTACCCGACAAGGAATTTCGCTACCTTAGGACCGTTATAGTTACGGCCGCCGTTTACTGGGGCTTCAGAAATGAGCTTGCACCCATCGCATTAACCTTCCAGCACCGGGCAGGCGTCAGACCCTATACATCCACTTACGTGTTAGCAGAGCCCTGTGTTTTTGATAAACAGTCGCTTCTCCCTGGCTTGTGCCACCATTTTCTAGTTGCCTAAAAAAAGGTCTTCCTTATTCCGAAGTTACGGAAGCATTTTGCCGAGTTCCTTCAACATCATTCTCTCAAGCGCCTAAATATACTCTATTAATCCACCTGTGTCGGTTTAGGGTACGGTCTAATGATGGAGCTATTTCTTGGAACCTTTTCGCGGCAAGTTCAATCCATTAAGAACTCACAACTTACAAGATTCGTCACTACCATCTGGTTAAGGAATATTAACCTTATTTCCATCGACTACGGCTTTCGCCCTCGCCTTAGGTGCCGACTAACTCTGCGCGGATTAACCTTGCGCAGAAACCCTTGGATTTTCGGCGAAGAAGTTTTTCACTTCTTTTATCGTTACTTATGTCAGCATTCGCACTTCTGATACCTCCAGAGTCCCTCACGGGTACTCCTTTACAGGCTTACAGAACGTTCCGCTACCAGTTATAATTTTCGAAAAAATTATAAATCCACAGATTCGGTATATGATTTTAGCCCCGTTACATCTTCGGCGCAGAAACTCTATTAGACCGGTGAGCTGTTACGCTATCTTTAAAGGATGGCTGCTTCTAAGCCAACCTCCCGGCTGTTAAGGAATTTCCACATCCTTTCACACTTAATCACAATTTTGGGACCTTATCTGGTGGTCTGGGCTCTTTCCCTCTCGACCATGGACCTTAGCACCCACAGTCTGTCTGCTGAAGAACAATGTTTAGCATTCGGAGTTTTATTAGGTTTGGTAAGAATCTCTTCCCCCTAGCCCATTTAGTGCTCTACCTCTAAACATCTATTTATTCAACGCACTACCTAAATAGTTTTCGCGGAAAACCAGCTATCTACGAATTTGGTTGGCCTTTCACCCCTTACCACAAGTCATCCAAAGACTTTTCAACGTCAACTGGTTCGGTCCTCCGGCAAGTGTTACCTTGCTTTCAACCTGCTCATGGTAAGCTCATTCGTTTTCGGGTCTAATTCATTAAACTAAACGCCCTATTAAGACTTGCTTTCGCTACGCCTACACCTAGATGGCTTAAGCTTGCTTAATAAATTAAGTCACTGACCCATTATACAAAAGGTACGCCGTCACTCTAAAAAGAGCTTCGACTGATTGTAGGCATGCAGTTTCAGGTTCTATTTCACTCCCCTAATAGGGGTTCTTTTCACCTTTCCCTCACGGTACTAGTTCACTATCGGTCACTGAAGAGTATTTAGGCTTAGAGGGTGGTCCCCCTATATTCGAGCAGGATTTCACGTGTCCCGCTTTACTCAAGAGTTTTGTTAAACATTACTTATACGGGACTATCACCCTCTATGGTTAGCATTTCCAAACTATTCTAATTTTTTTAACAATACTACTGGCCTGTTCCGTTTTCGCTCGCCACTACTAACGGAATCTCAATTGATTTCTTTTCCTCTGGTTACTTAGATGTTTCAGTTCTCCAGGTTGTCTCTTTAAACCTATGTATTCAGTTTAAAGTACCACATAAAGTGGTGGGTTTCCCCATTCGGAAATTTTCGGATCAAAACTTACATACAGCTCCCCGAAACTTATCGCAGTATATCACGTCCTTCATCGGCTTTCAGTGCCAAGGCATCCGCTACACGCCCTTAAACGCTTGATTTATGCACAGAAAAAAATTCTGTGTTGAATCAAATTTTTAATATGAACATTAGCTAATAACATTACTAATGTTCGGATATAGATATTGATATTAATTATTATTTATTATTCACAATTTTTATAACTAAGTGTTTGGTGGAGGATAGCGGGATCGAACCGCTGACCTCCTGAATGCAAATCAGGCGCTCTCCCAGCTGAGCTAATCCCCCTTAATCTATAATTGGTGGGCCGAGAAAGACTCGAACTTTCGACCCCACCCTTATCAAGGGTGTGCTCTAACCAACTGAGCTACCGGCCCCCATTCAAGAGAAACACTAAATTTTAAGAAGAGAAATGAGGACGGTCAACATTAGCCTGTATATTTTTTAGAATAAAATCTAAGTTTTATTCATCCTTAGAAAGGAGGTAATCCAGCCGCAGGTTCCCCTACGGCTACCTTGTTACGACTTCACCCCAGTCGCTGACTATACCGTGGTCAAGGATTTTAAACCTTGCCTTAAGGTAGAACCAACTCCCATGGTGTGACGGGCGGTGTGTACAAGACCCGGGAACGCATTCACCGTGGCACGCTGATCCACGATTACTAGTAATTCCAGCTTCATGCACTCGAGTTGCAGAGTGCAATCCGAACTGAGGTATTTTTTAAGGATTTGCTTAACGTCGCCGTCTTGCTTCCTGTTGTAAATACCATTGTAGCACGTGTGTAGCCCAACACGTAAGGGCCATGAGGACTTGACGTCATCCCCACCTTCCTCCAGCTTATCACTGGCAGTTCTTTCAGAGTGCCCAACTAAATGATGGCAACTAAAAGTGAGGGTTGCGCTCGTTGCGGGACTTAACCCAACATCTCACGACACGAGCTGACGACAGCCATGCAGCACCTGTGTTTCGTCCGGCCGAACCGAAAACTTTAATCTCTTAAAGTCGCGACGAACATGTCAAGTGTTGGTAAGGTTCTGCGCGTATCTTCGAATTAAACCACATGCTCCACTACTTGTGCGGGTCCCCGTCAATTCATTTGAGTTTTAACCTTGCGGTCGTACTCCCCAGGCGGTGTGTTTATCGCTTTCGCTGCGACACTGAAAATAAATTTCCAACGTCTAACACACATCGTTTACGGCATGGACTACGAGGGTATCTAATCCTCTTCGCTACCCATGCTTTCGTTCCTCAGTGTCAGTAATGATCCAGAAAGCTGCCTTCGCAATTGGTATTCTTTCTAATATCTACGAATTTCACCTCTACACTAGAAATTCTGCTTTCCTCTATCAAACTCTAGCTGAAAAGTTTTGATGGCAGTTCCAGAGTTAAGCTCTGGGATTTCACCACCAACTTTTTCAACCACCTACGAACTCTTTAAGCCCAGTAATTCCGAACTACGCTAGGTCCCTTCGTATTACCGCGGCTGCTGGCACGAAGTTAGCCGGACCTTCTTATTCGGGTACAGTCATTTTCTTCCCCGACGAAAGAGCTTTACAACCCAAAGGCCTTCTTCACTCACGCGGCATCGCTGCATCAGAGTTTCCTCCATTGTGCAAGATTCCCCACTGCTGCCTCCCGTAGGAGTTTGGGCCGTGTCTCAGTCCCAATGTGGCTGATCATCCTCTCAAATCAGCTATTGATCAAAGTCTTGGTAGGCCATTACCCTACCAACAAACTAATCAAGTGCGGGCTCATCCAATGGTGCATAAAGCTTTCTCCGTAAAGACTTATCCGGTATTAGCACAAGTTTCCTCGTGTTATTCCAGGCCATAGGGTAGATACCCACATGTTACTCACCCGTCTGCCACTAAGTATTGCTACTTCGTTCGACTTGCATGTGTTAGGCGTGCCGCCAGCGTACGTTCTGAGCCATGATCAAACTCTCAAGTTTAAAAACGGCGCACACTAGCTTCTATATAAATTCTAAGAATAAAATTTATATAATGTTGAAGTGTGTACGACAAATTTTGGTAACCTTAACCGTCCACACTTCTCTTCTTAAATATTAACGTTTTAAATAGCTAATTGAGTTAAAAAGCTCAATAAACCTCTCAAAATAATTGTAATAACAACTAATTTTAGAGAAAGTTTGATGCTTATAGGCTAAAATATTAGGAAATCAAGCATTTAAGATTAAAAAATCATTAAAAAAACGTCTATTTTAGGTGCTTTTTTTGATTTTTTTGCTTGTTAGAGTAATACTTAAAAAATCAAAAAAATTAATGTTTCAGAGATTAAAAATAAAATTAAAGATTAAAAGTGAATTTTTTTTACTGTTTTTAATAGTGTTAATAACTGTAGCTTCAACTGGGTATCATAATTATTCAAAAAAAAAAATTGCTCTTAACTTTAAAGAAATAATTGAAAATATATATTTCAAAAAAACCGTTAACCATATTTTTAATAAATTCGAACCAAGATTTAAAAAGATATCTCATAAAGTAAAACTTGGAGATACGTTTGACAGTATACTTAATCAGTATAGTGTAAAAGAGGAGGAAATTACAACTATAAAAAAAAAATTATCAAAAAAAATAAATCTTAACAATCTTAAAACAAATCAAAAAATTCTTTTTACTATTGATCAAACTAATGACTCTATAAAAGAATTTATGATTCAAATTTCCAATAAAGAAAGAGTAATCTTGAAGCGGGATCTTGAAAGTGAAAACTTTAAAGAAGAAATTTTATTAACTAAACTTAAAAAACAAGTTATTTATAAAGAAAATGTAATATCATTAAGTTTATATAAATCTGCTGTAAATAAAAAAATACCTATAAATATAATAATAGACTTTGCTAGAATTTACGGGTTTCAAGTAGATTTTCAAAGGGATATAAGAAAACTTGATAGGTTTCAAATTATGTACGAAGCTTTTACTGATGAGAATGAAAGAATTATAGAAACAGGTAATATTTTATTTGCAAATTTAATTTTAAGTGGAGAAGATAATTCTCTATATTTCTTTGACAAAGAAGGAAGTGTTGGACATTATGACAAGAATGGCAAAAGTATCCAAAAAGCATTAATGAAGACTCCAATCAATGGAGCAAGACTATCCTCGCCATTTGGAATGAGAAAACATCCTATAGATGGTTTTAATAAAATGCATAGAGGAACAGATTTTGCTGCTCCCATGGGAACCCCAATTATGGCATCAGGCTCAGGAGTTGTTAAAAAAGCTGGCTGGTGTGGAGGTGGAGGTAATTGTGTAGTAATAAAACATAACACAACTTATCAAACAATTTATGCTCACATGTCAAAATTTGCTAAAGGGATTCGAGGTGGTGTAAGAGTTAAACAAGGTCAGATTATTGGCTATGTTGGTTCTACAGGAAAATCGACTGGTCCTCATTTGCATTATGAGGTTTTAGTAAATGGCAAAAGAGTGAATTCTCAAAAATTAAAACTTCCATCAGGTAAAGTTTTGAGAGGAAATGATAGAAAAATCTTTGAGACAAAAAAAATTAAGTTGAATGTTTTAAAATCTGAAAAAATTATTGGTTATAAATGATTCAATAATATCTATTGATCTAAATTATTTTTATTCTCTATTTTATCTTTATTCGTGTCAGTTATATTTTCTTGATTATTAATTGAGTTGACGCTCATTGAATTATTTTTTTTTTGGAGCTCCCTTTCATTTAAAATTCGCATAAAATGATCTGCATGTTGAAAATAATTTTCAGACAAAATTTTATCTCCAGTTGATAAAGCTTCTCTAGCAAGGTTACTGTATTTTTCAATCAATTTCGAGGCGTTGTGATTATTTCTACCAGGCATCTTTCTTTGAAAGTTGTCATTACTAGAAAAATTTGCGCTAAACTTATTTCTGTCTCCATTGGACTTGAAGCCTCTTTCGTTTCTTCTAAAATTATTTCTACGATTATTATTGTTTCTAAATGTTACCATTTTATTTAAACTTAAATTTTAGTGCTTATTATACATCTATCTTTGTTAGCAAAGTCTTTAACAACCTCTTTAATGTAAAAATTATTATTTCTTAAAATTCTTTTAACCTCATTTTTTTGGTCATGAGCAATTTCTAAAATTAATTTGCCATGAATTTTAATCAGTTCAGATGACTTTTTAATTACTTTTCTGATCTCTGATAAACCGTCTAATCCACCATTAAGAGCTATTTTTGGCTCAAATTTTACAACTTCATCATCCATATTCTTGAAATCTAATTTTTTGATATATGGAGGATTAGAAATAATTAAATCATATTTGCCTAAATGGAAATTGTCAATATCTGATTTGAACAGTTTTAGTCTATTAAATAAGTTAAGTTTATTCGCATTATCTTTGCAAACTTTTAAACTTTCTTTACACACATCAATTCCTCTACCTAAAAAAGACTTTTTTTCTTTTAAAATCGATAAAATAATACATCCAGACCCAATCCCAATTTCCAAAAAATTAATACTCTCTTTTTTTTTGTAAATTTTTAAGACTTGTTCAATTAAAATTTCTGTATCTGGCCTTGGTATCAAAACCTTCTCACTAACATTAAAATTATATTTCCAGAAAGATTTTTTTCCAATAATGTAGGCAATAGGTTTGTTATTAGAACGACTAGAAATTAATTTTTTAAATTTTCTATATTCATAATCATTAATTTTTTCATTAGGATTCATTATTATGAATTTTCTACTTTTGTTTAAAGCTTTGGACATCAAAATTTCACAATCCAAAAATGCAGATTTTATTCGATTTTTTTTTAAAACACTAGATGCCTCTTTGATTGCTTGATCAATATTCATTTAATTTATTGCCTCTAACTTTTCTTCTTGCGCCTGTAGGGTTAAGGCTTCAATCATCTCATCGAAAATTTCTCCCTCTAGAAATTCCTCTAGCTTATGTAAAGTTAAATTTATTCTATGATCAGTAACTCTTCCTTGTGGAAAGTTGTATGTTCTTATTCTTTCTGACCTGTCACCAGTCCCAATTTTATTCTTTCTATCTTTAGATCTCTCATTTTCAATTCGAGATCTTTCTAGCTCATATAACCTTGCTCTTAAAATTTTCATTCCTTTTGCCTTATTTTTATGTTGTGATTTTTCATCTTGTTGTGAAACAGATATTCCTGATGGAATATGGGTAATTCTTACTGCACTATCAGTTGTGTTTACTGATTGTCCACCAGGTCCACCAGCTCTGAACACATCTATTCTTAAATCGGTTTCATTTATTTTTAAATCAATCTCCTCTGCCTCTGGCAAAACTGCTACTGTTGCTGCTGAAGTGTGCACCCTACCCTGAGTTTCAGTGTCTGGTACTCTTTGTACTCTATGAACACCACTTTCATATTTCAAAGTCGAGTAAATATTATTTCCTCTAATAGAGGCAATTACCTCTTTTAAACCACCCGCTTCACTTCTAGAGATAGAAATTAACTCTACAAACCATTTTTTCTTTTGGCTGACTCTTTCATACATTTTAAAAAGATCAGCCGCAAATAAACTTGCTTCTAAACCGCCAGTGCCAGCTCTAATTTCAATTATTGCATTTTTTTTATCTGCCTCATCTTTAGGCAACAAAAACATTTTAAGTTTTTTTTCATTATTTTCATTTTCCGATTTCAGGTCATTTAACTCTATTTCAGCCATTTTAACTAATTCTGTATCTGAATTTTTATCATCTAAAATTTTCTGTAATTCTGATCTATCTTTTTCATAAGAAAAATAATTTTTCGCATCCTGAATGATCTCATTCAAGTCTGCATATTCTTTTGATTTTTCTGCAAATAAATTTTTGTCTATTTTACCTGACGATAAATCCTTTTCCAGCAATGAGTGTTTGTTGATCAATTCTTCAATTTTTTTAAGTGGTATCATTTTGATTTTTTAAGAACTAAGGCTTTTTTTTCAACTTCATTTACAATTTTTTTAATCATATCTTTTGTTAAAACTTTTTCTGACTGTACACCTGATAAATAAAGCATATTGTTTCCCTTTTGACCTCCAGTAATTCCTATATCTGTCATAGCAGCTTCACCTGGACCATTAACGACACAACCAATCACAGATAAAGTAATTGGTGTTTTAATATGAGCAAGTTTTTCCTCCAAAATTTTAACTGTTTCAATCACTTCAAACCCTTGTCTTGCACATGATGGGCAAGAGATTATTTTTACACCTCTTTCTCTCAGATTTAATGACTTAAGTATCTCATTTCCAATTTTAACTTCCTCAACTGGATTATCAGATAGAGAAATTCTTATTGTATCACCAATGCCATCTAAAAGTAATGTTCCAAGGCCGATTGAAGATTTTACACTCCCTGGCACAAATCCTCCTGCCTCTGTAATTCCTAAATGAAGAGGATAATCAGTAACTTTTGAAAGTTGACGATAAGCCTCAATAGATAGAAAAACATCAGAAGATTTTACACTTATTTTTAAATTATCAAAATTCGCATCCTCAAGAATCTTTATATTATTTAAGGCACTTTCGACTAAAGCTTCCGGACAAGGTTCTTTATATTTTTCTAAAACATTTTTTTCTAAAGATCCGGCATTAACTCCAACCCGAATAGAACAATTATTATCATGAGCGGCTTTCACTACCTCTTTTATCTTATTAATATTTCCTATATTCCCAGGATTAATTCTTAAACAGCTAGCTCCGTTTTCTGCTGCCTCTATAGCTCTCTTATAATGAAAATGAATATCAGCGACTATAGGTACATCAACATGTTTAATTATTTCTTTTAATGCTTTGGATGATGACTCATCGGGACAAGAGACTCTCACTATATCAGCTCCCTCAGAGCTAATTTCATTAATTTGATTAATCGTAGCTTTTATATCAGTGGTAAGAGTATTGGTCATTGATTGAACTGTTATAGGATTTTCTCCTCCAACTTTTACCTTGCCAACATTAATCTCTCTTGTTTTTCTTCTTTTAATATCTCTAAATGGTCTAATACTCATTTTTTTTGATCTAATTTAAATTCTTTATGAAGAGCAATCAAAGCTTTTTGTGTGTTTTTTTTATCAATTAAAACTGAAATTTTAATCTCAGATGTTGAAATTACTTTTATATTTATTCTTTTATTTGCCAATGATTGAAACATTCTAAATGTAACTCCAGGTGTTGATATCATGCCTACTCCAATTACTGAAATTTTTGAAACACCTTTTTCAAAAATTAATTTTTTAAAATTAATTGTCTTATTTTGTTGAATGATTTTTTTTGTTTTATTTAAGTCATCTGTTTTAATTGTGAATGTTAAATCTGTTTCTTTGCCGTTAGCAGAAATATTTTGCACAACCATATCAACATTTATTAAATTTTTAGATAATGGTTTAAAAATTGCTGCAGCAACTCCAGGCTTATCCTTTACACCTATCAGAGAAACTTTAGAGTCATTTTGAGTTGAGGAAATTCCAGTAACAATTTTATTGTTAACAATATTTGATCTTTTCGTGATCAATGTTCCTGATTTTTTAGAAAAAGTTGATTTTACTTCGATATTTATTCTATTTAATCGTGCATCTTGTATTGAAATAGGTTGCATAACTTTCGCACCCAATGATGCCATTTCTAACATTTCCTCGTACGAAATTATTTTAATCTTTTTTGCATTTTTCAATTTGTTAGGATCAGTTGTGTATACTCCCTCTACATCAGTATAAATTATGCATCTCTCTGCTTTAAAAAACTTAGCAATCATAATTGCACTTGCATCAGATCCACCTCTTCCGATAGTTGTAATTCTATTTTCATCATTTAGTCCCTGAAACCCAGTAACTATTGGTATGCCGCCCTTTTTCAAATATTTTATGATATTTCTTTTATTTATTTGATTTATTCTCGAGTTTTTATATTTTCCCTTAGTCAAAATCGGAACTTGCCAAGATAACCAGGATCTAGATAAATACCCCTCATGAATTAATCGTCCAGCTATTAAAGAGCATGCAACTTGTTCACCTGAAGAAACTAAAACATCATGTTCTGACTCAGAAAAACTATCACTAATTTCAAAAGACTTTTTTATTAATTCATTTGTCACACCACTCATAGCTGATGAAACTACAATGACTTTGTAGTTTTTCTTTTTGTAACCAATAATTATTTTAGCAACTCTTTTTATCTTTTTTATGGTACCAACTGATGTGCCTCCAAATTTCAATACGACAATTTTCATGATAAAATAATCTTTTAATTTTAAAAAATATTGAATAAATACATGTTGAATATAAAGTCAACTTACAAATGAAAAATAACACAATAAATAAAAAAGAAATAGAAAAATTTTCTAAAATTGCAGAAGAATGGTGGAATCCTGATGGTAAATTTAAACCATTACATAAATTTAACCCTATTAGAATTTCTTACATTAAAGAAAATGTTATTAAGACATTCAAACTCAATAATAATAAGCATCCTCTTAAAAATATCAAAATTTTAGATGTAGGATGTGGTGGAGGTTTGTTATCAGAACCTATGTGTAGATTGGGTGCCAAGGTAACCGGTATTGATGCATCTGAAAAAAATATTCAAGTAGCAAAGCTTCATTCAAAAAAAAATAATCTTCAAATAGATTATTTCTGCTCATCACCTGAAAAATTTAATACAAAAGATGAATTTGACGTTATATTAAATATGGAAATTGTAGAGCATGTTGAGGATGTCAATTTTTTTTTAAAATCATGTAGTAAACTATTAAAAAAAAATGGGATTATGTTTGTTGCAACCTTAAATAAAACATTAAAATCTTATATTTTTGCAATTGTAGGGGCTGAATATATATTGCGTTGGCTTCCAATAGGAACGCATGAGTGGGAAAAATTTTTAAAACCTGAAGATTTAATTTCAATACTTAAAGAGAACGATCTGAGGCTAGATAGGATAGATGGGATGAATTTTAATTTAATTAGAGATAAATGGAGTGTAGGTAATGATAAGTCAGTGAATTACATTGCCAAGTTTATCAAAAATTAATTATTTTCATTCTCAAACCACGGTACCATCTGAGCATCTATACCTTCTTCTTTAAGTTCTTTTAAATCCTGTTTTGATGCTGTTCCATAGATACCTTTTTGTTTTTTCTTATTATTATAATGTATTGATCTCGCCTCATAAGCAAAGTTTTTACCAACATAATCAAAGTTATTCTTAATAAATTTTTGATATTCACTTATTGTTTTTTTAATTTTTTGATATTTCATCAAATCTTTTTTTTCATTTTTAAGACTAAAATTTTTACTTATTAATTTTGGTGCCATTAAATTTTTTTCTACTTTTATAGATCCACAACTATGACAATTGATCAACTTTTTCTTTTTGAGCTTGTCATATTCTTTTGAGGATGCAAACCAGCTATCAAATGTTAGTTCACATTTTTTACATAATAAATTATATTTAATCATTATGCTTATTTAATTACTATTATGTGAGATTTCAACATAGCTAACTTCTATAGTCTGAATTAATTTTGATATATTCATTGGTTAAATCCATAGTATAGACTGTAAAGCTTTTTTTTCCATTTCCAATGTCAACACTAAGATTAATATCTAAGCCTTTCATATATTTTGCCGCTTCATTCTCATTATACTGATTATGAATTTTCCCCTTATTTACAATTACCAAATCGCCAAATTTTATTGATAATTTATTTAAATTTATATCTACATCAGATTTTCCGATTGCCATAATAATTCTCCCCCAATTTGGATCTTCTCCTGCAATCGCAGTTTTTACTAGTGGAGAGTTGGCAATAGAAAAACCAATTTTTTTTGCATCTTGCTCAGTTTTAGAGTTTAACACATTTATTGTTACAAATTTTGAAGCTCCCTCTCCATCAGCCACGACCCTTTTCGCTAAATTTAACAATAGACTGTTCAGGGCTTCATCAAACGATTTGATCTTTTTATCATTTATTGTCTTTATTAAAGTATTTTTTGCTTTACCAGTGGAGAAAATTGATATCATATCATTTGTACTTGTGTCGCTATCACACGAAATTGCATTAAAGGTATTCTCAATATTTTTCTTAAGTAATTTTTTTAGTACATCATTAGAGATATCAGCATCAGTAAATATATATGCTAACGTAGTTGCCATATTAGGCTGTATCATCCCTGAACCTTTTGCTATTCCATAAATTTTTACAGCAGTATTTCCAATTTTACATTCCTCCATTGCTATTTTTGGCTGTGTATCGGTTGTCATTATTGCTAGAGCAACCTTCATCCAAATGTATTTGTTTTGAGTGTATTTAATGTTTTTAATTAGTTCTGGAATTTTTAGGGTAATTTTCTCTTCAGGAAATTTTTCTCCTATTGTTCCAGTACATCCAAAAATAAGATTCTTTGGTTTAATGATTTTTGGATCATCCTCATCTTCTCTTTGTTTTTCTGTTAATTGTTTTGAAATTAAATCTGCCAGATGTTGCATGCTTTTGTAACCATGCTCACCTGTAAATGAGTTTGCATTTCTGGTATTAACTATAAGTGAAAAGATTTTTTGAGTTTTTTGACTTAAATTCCATTTAATATTTTCTGACAAAATTTTAGACTGGGTATAAAGAGATGCAAAATTTGCACCGTCGCGAAAATAGAACATTGCTAAATCATCTCTTTTTGAATTATACAAATTAGCACTAACTGAAGACACTGCTAAACCATCTAGGTGATCAAGGTCTTGATATTGGCCCATTTTTCGATCGTGTGATTTTGAGGCTAAAAAATTTGATAAATTAATTCTCATGATATTTAAAATTTTAATTAAATAACTATATTAAAAGTTGTAATTAAAATGTATATCAAAAACTAATGTTTAATCCTCTAAACTTTATTTCTAAATTTATTAAATCTGGCAATAAAAAAGAGCTGAATAGGATTAGCAAAATAGTTGATCAAATCAATCTTTTAGAGGAAAATATCAAAAAACTTAATGATAAAGATTTTCCAGAGAAAACTATTAAATTAAAAGAAGAAATTCAAAATGGAACTTCCCTTGACAAAATTCTACCTGAAGCTTTCGCTCTGGTGAGAGAAGCTTCTTTGAGGACAAGAAGTGAGAGACATTTCGATGTTCAAATGATTGGCGGAGTTGTTTTGCATGAAAATAAGATAGCAGAAATGAGAACTGGAGAAGGTAAAACCCTTACAATTGCTTTGGCAGCATATTTAAATGCTCTGGAAGAAAAAGGAGTTCATATTGTGACTGTAAATGATTATCTGGCAAAAAGAGACTCTTTAGAGATGGGTAAAATTTTCAGTTTTTTAGGTTTAACATCGGGTTATATAAATAATGATCAAAACGATGAGGAAAGAAAGAAAAACTATGATTGTGATATTACTTACGCTACGAACAGTGAATTAGGATTTGATTATCTTCGAGACAATATGAAATATTCAAAAGAGGAAATGGTTCAAAGAGGACACCATTTTGCAATAGTTGATGAAATAGACTCCTGCCTTATAGATGAGGCAAGAACTCCTTTGGTAATTTCTGGGGCTGCGGAGGATAAAACTAATCAATATGTTGCTGTAGACAAAGTAATAAAGCTTCTGAACAAAAATGATTTTGAGGTCGATGAAAAAGATAGGAATATTTTATTAACCAATGAGGGCATTAACCATATTGAAAGTTTATTCTCTAATGCAGGAGTTTTAAAAAATAACAATTTTTATGACCCAGAAAATCTTGATTTAGTTCATTTTGTTAATCAAGCTTTAAAAGCAAATCATCTATTTAAAAAGGATAAAGATTATCTTGTTAAAGATAATAGTATCAAAATTGTAGATGAATTAACTGGCCGAATATTAGAAGGTAGAAGATTTGGTGATGGTCTCCATCAAGCTATTGAAGCTAAGGAAAAAATTGAGATACAAGCTGAAAATCAAACTTTAGCATCTATCACTTACCAGAATTATTTTAAACTTTATAGAAAGATATCAGGATGTACGGGTACTGCTGCTACTGAGTCTGAGGAGTTTTTTGAAATCTATAATCTGAACGTAATTGTAATTCCAACTAATAAAGAGATGATAAGAAAAGATTTTAATGATCAAATTTTTCGAACTGAAGCAGAAAAAAATAATGCAATCATAAAAAAAATTACAGAATGCCACGAAAACGGTCAGCCACTTTTAGTCTTCACATCTAGTGTAAGTAAATCCGAGATATATTCCAAATTACTTAAACAAGAAAAAATTGAACACATAGTACTTAATGCTAAGAATCATGAAAATGAAGCAGAGATTATTGCTAATGCTGGTAAAGCCAAATCAGTGATAATTACAACAAGTATTTCAGGTAGAGGTGTAGATATTCAGCTAGGTGGAAAAAAAGGGTCAATTGAGGACGATCAACTTAAAAAAAATAAGGATTATATTAAATCCATAGGTGGTCTATTTGTTATTGGGACTGAAAGAATGGAGTCTAGAAGAGTAGACAATCAGGCAAGAGGAAGATCGGGCAGACAAGGAGACGAGGGAAGCTCTATTTTCTATGTAAGTTTAGAAGATGATCTCATGAGAATTTTTGGATCAGAGTCAATGAACAATATTCTTCAAAAACTTGGTCTCAAAGATGGTGAAAGTATTGATCATCCCTGGATAAACAAGGCCTTAGAAAGAGCACAACAAAAAGTTGAGGCAAGAAATTTTGATGTTAGAAAAACTCTTATAAAGTTCGACAATGTTTTAAATGATCAA
This sequence comes from uncultured Pelagibacteraceae bacterium, assembly GCA_902568855.1. Taxonomy (GTDB): domain Bacteria; phylum Pseudomonadota; class Alphaproteobacteria; order Pelagibacterales; family Pelagibacteraceae; genus Pelagibacter. Next base: position 68,769 of record CACFSB010000002.1, read on the forward strand.
AGGCAAGTGGTATTTTCTCAAAGAAAAGACGCTATGGATAGTGAAAAAATTTTTGATTATTCGGATAATTTTTTATCAGATATAGTTGACAACTTAATAAGCCTTAAAATTCAAAAGTTATCAAATCCTAAAAATAATGAGTTTAGTAATAGATTAAAGACTATTTTTGGAAAAAGTCTAAACGATGATGAGTATGATGAATTAATGTCTTTAAGTGACACAAAACTAAGAGAAAAAATTTTTGAAAAATTCAAATTTGCTAGAGAAGAAAGATCCAAAATTCTTGGGGAAAATCAGTCAAAAGAAATAGAAAAAAGAATTCTTTTACAATCAATTGATTTTAATTGGAAATCACACATCCAATACTTAGAGCAATTAAGACAAGTTGTGGGTCTTAGATCGTATGGACAAAGAGATCCTCTTATAGAATATAAAAAAGAAGCTTTTGATTTATTTTCAAATTTACTGGACAAATTAAAACTAGATTACATTAAAATTTTAATGAATCTTAAAGTTTACAATGAACCTACTGAAAAAATAAATCAGAGACAATTAAAAGAAAAATTTAAAAACCTTGGAAAGAAAACAAGTAGAAATGATCCTTGTCCATGTGGATCTGGTAAAAAATTCAAGAAATGTTGTGGGGCTCTATAGAATAAATAAAGTCAGTGCAGCCACAATAACTAAAGTTGCTACAGCAATCGCAATATTTTTTTTAGATTTAATTATTTCTTTAAAATCTAATCCAGAGGTTTGAATTGCGCTTAGACTTTCAGGACTAGTTACAAATCCTTTACTTCTTCCAATTTTTAAAAACTTATCTTTTCTATGATTGAGAACTTCTTCAGCAGTTAAAGTTTTAAAAAAATCTAAATTTTGAGAAATAGAATTCCTTATATTTTCAAGAGTCATATCTCTATCTCTATGAGCACCACCTAAAGGTTCTGGAATTATTTCATCAATAATATTTAGTTCTAATAAGTCTTTAGCAGACAGTTTCATTGCTTTTGCAGCGTCGAGCATTTTTTTTGGATCTCTCCATAATATTGTTGCACATCCCTCAGGTGATATTACTGAATAAATCGCATTCTCAAGCATTAAAACTTTATTTGAAGATGCAAGAGCTATAGCTCCACCCGAGCCACCTTCACCTATTATTATAGCTAAAGTTGGGACCTTAAGTTTCATACAGCACTCGATTGACTTTGCGATTGCCTCTGCTTGTCCTCTTTCCTCTGCACCCACTCCTGGATATGCGCCTGGGGTATCTATAAAAGATATAATAGGAATATTAAACTTATCTGCTAGTTTCATTAACCTAATAGTTTTTCTATAACCCTCTGGTCTCATCATGCCAAAATTTCTTTCAATTCTAGTTTCTAAGTTTTCCCCCTTCTCTTGACCAATTACTAATACTGATCGACCATTAAATTTTGCAAAACCAGTAATAACCGATTTGTCTTCTCCATAATATCTATCACCTTCTAATGAGATAAAATCCTCAAACAAGTTATCAATAAAAAACTTTGATTTAGGTCTATCCTCATGCCTTGCAACTAGTGTAATTTGCCAGGGATCTAAATTCTCATAAATGTTTCTAAGCTTCTCATCGATTTCTTCCTGTGTTTTAGAAATTTTTTTTGTATCAACTTCTGACAAACCCTCTTGATTAAAAGGATCTTTTAATTTTTCCAATTCATTTTCCAGATTTTTAATATCCGTTTCAAAATTTAAATAATTCTTCATCTTTACATAATTATACTTATATAAGAAAAATGACAATAAAATGTCTATGATACTATTATATAATTGACTTAAATAAGCTAGAGTTTAAATATTCCACATGATTTCAAAATATCACTCTGTAAATAATTTAAAAGTATCAGAAGAATTATTACATTTTGTTAATGATGAGTTATTTAATGGCACTGATATTTCTCCTGAAAAATTTTGGAAAGATTTTGACAAAGCGGTTCATGAATTAACTCCTAAAAATAAAGAACTAATTAATTTTAGAGAAACACTACAAAAAAAAATTGATAAGTGGCACATTGATAACAAAGGGAAAGATATTCAAATTAATAAATACAAAAATTTTTTAAAAGAGATTGGTTACTTAAAAGATGAAGGTCCAGATTTTAAAATTGAAACAAGTAATATTGACGAAGAGATAGCTTCAATAGCTGGACCTCAATTAGTTGTTCCAATTATGAATGCTCGTTATGCTTTGAACGCTGCTAACGCAAGATGGATGAGTTTATACGATAGTTTGTATGGAACAGATGTAATCGAAGCATCTGAAGATAGTACTTCAGAAAGATATGATCCAGAACGAGGGGAAATTGTAATTAAGTATGGTAGAGATTTTTTAGATAAATATTTTACTTTAAAAGATTTTAGCTGGAGAAAAATAACAGGAATAGCAATTCAAAATAAGAAATTAAAAGTGTTAAAAGGTGTTGATATAACAACTCTAAAAGATGAAAATAAATTCATTGGTCATCGAGGTGAAGCAGATAACCCTTCAGCAATTATATTAAAAAATAATAATCTACACATTGAAATATTAAAAAATCCAAGAGCTTTTAGTGCTCAACAGGATCATGCAGGCATAAGTGACATTATACTAGAATCTGCAGTATCTACAATATGTGATAACGAAGACAGTGTTGCAGCAGTAGATGCTCAAGATAAAGTGATTTGTTATAGAAATTGGCTTGGATTAATGAAAGGAGATCTCGTAACAAGATTTGAGAAAGAGGGAAAAACATTGGAGAGAAAACTTAATCCAAATAGAAGTTATATTTCAAAAGAGGGAAAGGGATTAAAATTACATGGTAGAAGTCTTTTATTAATAAGGAATGTTGGTCACTTGATGACTAATCCCTCAATAATATTGAAAGATGGAAGTGAAATTCCAGAAGGATTGATGGATGCTTTTATAACAACTGCAGCAGCTCTTCATGATGCTAAAAAAAAAGGAAATTCAAGAACTGGTTCAATATATATTGTAAAACCAAAGATGCATGGTCCAGACGAAACAGCATTTACAAATGAGATTTTTACTAAAGTTGAGGAAGTATTAAAATTAAAAAAATACACATGTAAAATTGGAATTATGGATGAAGAGAGAAGAACTTCATCAAATCTCAAAGAGTGTATTAGAACCTTAAAGCACAGAGTTTTCTTCATAAACACGGGTTTCCTTGATCGTACAGGTGATGAAATGCATACATCAATGGAGGCAGGACCAATGATTAAAAAGGGTGATATGAAATCTTCAAAATGGATTGGGGCTTATGAAAATAACAATGTTGATATAGGTTTAGCCTGTGGCTTTTCAGGTAAAGCTCAAATTGGTAAAGGAATGTGGGCAATGCCTGATAAAATGAAAGAAATGTTAGATCAAAAAACTGGTCATCTTAAGGCGGGAGCAAATTGTGCATGGGTTCCATCTCCAACTGCAGCAGCTTTACATGCTTTACATTATCATGAGATAAATATTTTTGATGTTCAAAAAAAGTTGTTAAAAAGAACAAAGGCTAAAATTGATGATTTACTTACTATTCCTATTGCAGATAGACCAAATTGGTCCGTTGATGAAATCAATAAAGAAATCTCCAATTCTGCCCAGACATTACTTGGTTATGTTGTAAGATGGATTGATCAAGGTGTAGGTTGCTCCAAAGTGCCAGACATAAATAATGTCGGGTTAATGGAAGACAGGGCAACTTTGAGGATTTCTTCGCAACATATTGCAAACTGGGTACATCACGGTGTTACAACAAAAATGCAAGTTATAGAAATAATGAAAGAAATGGCAAAAATTGTGGATAAACAAAATGAGAATGATCCCAATTATATTAAAATGAGCTCTGATTATGATAGGTCGATAGCGTTTCAAACTGCATGTGAACTTATTTTTAAAGGAAAAGAACAACCCTCCGGATATACAGAGCCTTTATTACATTTAAATCGATTAAAAAAAAAATCAGCTTGAATTAGAATTTATTTTAGATCTATTTTTAAAAGCAGAAAGAAGTGTGCCATCATCAAGATTTTCAATTTCTCCACCAACAGGCAACCCTTGAGCTAATTTTGTGATCTTTACATCTATATTTGATAAACTGTCCTGAATATAAAAAGCTGTCGTTTGACCCTCTACTGTTGCGCTAGTTGCTAAAATAACCTCATCAATTTTATCTTTCTTAACTCTCTCAATTAAAGAATTAATTAATAAATCCTCTTTTTTGTGACCAACAGAGGAGATAGTCCCACCTAAAATATGAAAATATCCTTTGAAAATATTTGAATTTTCAATCGACCACTGATCAGCAATGTTTTCAACAACACAAATTTGATTATACTTTCTCTGTATAACCTTACAATTATCATAAGAACACTCAACAGCTGATGATTTTAAGACACCACAAATTTTACATCTAGAAATATTTTTGTAAACTTCTGCTAAAGTTTTTGCTAAAGGCTTTACAAGTTCATCCCTATTATTAATTAGTTTTAAAACTATTCTTTTAGCTGATTTAGGGCCCAAACCAGGTAACTTTGATATTAATTTAACAAGTTCTTCAATCTCAGAAGTATTTTGCATTTACTATAATGGCCATTTAAATCCAGGTATTCCAAGTCCACCTGTTGCTTTAGAAATTTCTTCAGCTGTTTTTGTTTTGAGTTGTGACTTAGCGCTATTATGAGCGGCAACAATAAGATCTTCAATTATAGTTTTATCTTCCCTCATAATTTCCTCCGATAATATAATTGATTGCATCTCCCCCTCCCCATCAAGTATAACTTTAACTGAATTTGAGCCTGAAATTCCCTCAACTTTTATTTCTTTTATTTTTTTCTGACTTTCTTTCATTTTTGACTCAAGTTCTTTTGCTTTATCTAAAATTTTTGTAAAATCAGTCATTAGGTTCATCCTCTCTTTTCAAATTAATATCAGTTAATTCAGCATCAGGAAAATTTTTAATTACATCTTTATAAATTTTTGAATTTTTTGCTTCATCCATTAAAGACTTCTTTATTTTTTGTTTTTTCTCCCTCATTGAAACATCGCCTTTTAATTGACTAAATGAAATAATCCATCTTTCACCTGTCCAATCAAAAAGTTTTGAGGAAAGATCTTTAACGAAATTTTTATCTAAATTTTCATTAAAAGATATCTCAATGATATTTTTTTCGAACTTTACTAGATTTACATTTTTTTCTAACTCATATTTTAGTTTAATTTCTTTTTTATCGAGACAGGTCTGTATTAATTTTTCTAAACTATTAATAAATATTTTTTTTTCTGATTTAACTTCTTTATGAATTTCTGGTTTACTTTTTTCCTCTTGATAAATATTCTTGATTTGATCTATTGGTTTTGATTGATCATTAATTTCTTTATCTATGACTGGATCTTCACTTACAGAGTTTATATCAGTATTTTTCTGTAATTTTATCGAACTTAAATGCATCAGCCTTAACAAAAACATTTCCATTGATAAATGTTGATTAGAAACTATGGCAAGTTCATCAAGAGTCGAAATTGTAAATTGCCAAAATAAAATCAATACGCTTGGATCAAGATTTTTATTTAAATCTTTGATCTTTTGAAATTCTTGATCATTTAATGAAAAATTTGTACTTTCTAAGGTTAATGACTCAATATTTTTAAAGTAATAAAGTAATTCTAAGAAATCATTAATAAAGGTTTTTGGTTCAACACCTTGGTCATAAATTTTTCTATAAATCTCTATAACTTTAATCTCATCTCCTTTAAGAATAAATTCAAATAAATCGATTAATTGTGATTTATCAAAAAAACCAAAAATTTTCTGTGCTGATTTTAAATCTAATTCAGTTTTTGGATTTAAAGTTAATAAAGCTCTATCTAATAAGGATAGTGCATCTCTTACTGACCCTTCGGAAATTTTCACTATTAATTTTAAAGCTTCATCAGTAATTTTACCTCCCTCTTTATCCTTAATTTTTTTAATGTAATTAAATAATTCAGATGATCTAATTCTTAATAAATCAAATCTTTGACATCTTGATATAACTGTAACTGGAATCTTTTTAATTTCAGTTGTTGCAAAAATAAATTTTAGATATTCTGGAGGCTCTTCAAGAGTTTTCAACAAAGCATTAAATGCTTGTTTACTTAACATGTGAACTTCATCGATAATAAAGATCTTATACTTTGACGATGTTGGTCCATATCTAGAAAACTCAATTAATTCTCTAACATCGTCAACACCAGTTCTACTTGCAGCGTCCATTTCTAAGACATCGATGTGATTTGAATTAGTTATAGCATCGCAATTATCACATTTAACTTTACACTTATTTTCAATTCCATTTGAACAATTAAGTGCCTTAGCAACTATTCTTGCTATTGTAGTTTTTCCGACTCCTCTTATTCCAGTGAATAAATATGCATTAGGAACTTTATTAGCTATTATTGAATTAGTTATAGTTTCTACAACTACATCTTGACCAATAAGATCATCAAAATTTTGTGGTCTATATTTAAGTGCTAATACTTTAGAATCATTGCTCATATTTACGAGGAGACTAGAACCTGAAAAACTGTCTTTACGACTGCTTCCGTTAAGATCTGGTCGGGTTCAAGCAGCATCCACCTCTAGCCTCCGAAACTATTATAACAGTAATAATTTCTTATCTACAAGAAAAGTTATTTATTTATTTCTCTTTGTTTGTCAGCTTCAAAAACACCTAGGACGTGAAAATCTTGACAATGCAATCCTAAATCTTCTAGTGATTTTTGTACTCTTGGTTCTTCAATATGACCATCTAAATCACATAAAAAGAAAAAAGAGTCGAAAGAATTTTTTTCAGGATAACTTTGCAACTTTGTAAGATTTACTCCATTAATAGCAAATCCTCCTAAAGATTGATATAAAGCTGCAGGTTTACTTTTTAATTTAAATAAAAAAGAAGTAATATATTTTTTTCCGCTAAATTCTGGTTGTGATATATTTTTACCCATGACAAGAAATCTTGTTAAGTTTCCTTTTTCATTTTCTATATTATTTTTTACAATTTCTAAATTATATGTTTTAGCACTTAATGATGAAGCTATTGCAGCTTTAGTTTTATCTTTACTTTTTGAAACCATTTCTGCGGATCCAGCTGTGTCAGCTCTTACATGTTCAGTAAGTCTATTTGATTTTATAAATTTTGAACATTGTGATAGAGCTTGGGCATGGGAATAAACATCCTTGATCTCTGAAACTTTTGTTCCAGGTAAACACAGTAAATTATGTTCTATTTTTTGAAAATACTCAGCATAAATATTTAACCTATATTCGAAAATTAAATATTCGATTCCTATGTTGCCAGTAATTCTATTTGACTCTGGAATAATAATTTTTGAATTTGTATCTTTCGAAGCTTTATCAAAACAATCATCAAAAGTTTTACAGGGTACTACTTCAGCATTGGAGTCTATAGATAAAGCAGCTAAGTGAGAGTATGCTCCGAAAGTTCCTTGAAAATAAATTTTACCCATTATGACTTATATTCCATTATTTTTTTTATAGCCATAAAATCTTCCTTAGTATCTACTCCAATCGGTGATGATTTTGCAAGAGCTACATTGACATTAATGTTATTATCTAGTGCTCTTAACTGTTCCAATCTATTTTCAATTTCATTTTGTGACTGTTTAAAAGAAATAAATTTTTTTAATATTTCTACATTATAACAATAAATTCCTAAATGATGATAAGCCTGATTATTTTCTTTATTTAATTTTCTTATAAAATTTATTGCTCGAGGAAATTTTGTGTCATCCAAACTTTCTTCTGTAATTACCTTAACAATATCGTGATTTTCAAAAACCTTTTTATTGTTAATCTTTGCTGCTAAAGTTCCTAAATCACGTTTAGTCTGAATCATATGCTTATTCAATTTTTGAATATCCTCAATATTCATCAGTGGTTCATCTCCCTGTAGGTTCATGATTAAATCTATATCTGTTCTACCTAGTTTCACAAAAGCTTCATAAATTCTATCTGTTCCTGTTTTGTGATTATTATTTGTTAAAATTGCTTCTCCACCATTTTTTTTCACATCCTCGATAATTTCTTGATCTTCTGCAGCAACAAATACCTCTCCAATATTAGCTTCTTGAGCTTTCTTATAAACATGAGAGATGATCGATAATCCATTAATTTTAAGCAAGGGTTTACCTGGTAATCTTGATGCTGATAATCTGGAGGGAATTATAACTAATGTCTTCATTTTTCTTTTAATTTTTCATTACAATATAAATAGAGGCAAAAATGTACATTAAAAATATAAGCAATTTTATATTTATAGTGATATATGTTCGAAATAATTTTAATAAATGGATTCTTTTGAGCTAAATAAAATAATTGCTGCAATATTAATGGTAGCACTTCTAATAATAGGTATTGGAAAGCTTTCAGATGTTATTTTTTATGTTGAGGAGCCTAAAAAACCTGGTTACTCAGTTGAGATAGAACAAACTACTGTAGTAAGTTTACAAACAAGCTCGCAACCAACTGAAGACAAAATTGATATAGCTGCATTAATCGCAATGGGAGATATTGCTACAGGAGAAAAGGTTTTTAAAAAATGTGCCGCATGTCATTCTATTGTAAAAGGTGGAAAAAATAATATTGGTCCAGCATTGTATAATGTTGTTGGTAGAGATGTGGGTGCTGTAGATGATTATAAATACTCTAAAGCTCTTGCCGCCTACGGAAAAGCCTGGACTTTCGAAGAACTTAATGGCTATCTACTTAAACCAGCTAAATGGATTAAAGGAACTAAAATGGCCTTTGCTGGATTAAGAAAAGAAAAGGATAGAGCTTCTGTTATTTTGTATTTGAATCAAAATTCAGATAATCCGTTGCCATTACCTTAATTTTCCAAAACAATAAAGTAATATAGATTTTTGAACATGGACTCTGTTTAGAGCCTGTTGCCAAACTTTAGATTTCTTACTTAAAAATACATCCTCCTCTACCTCTTTACCTCTTGGCAAGCAGTGAAGAAAGATACAATTCTTTTTTGCAAAACTCATTAAACTTTTATTTATTTTAAATTTTTTAAATTGACTCAATTTTTTTGATTTATTCACCTTATCGTTCATGGAAATTACTTTGTCTGAAAAAATAACATCAGCTCCTTTAGCTGCTTTTTTTGGATCGTGTAATATACGTATTTTATTATTATTATTTTTAATATATTTCATTATTATTTTACTTGGTTGATACTTAGTTGGACATCCAATACTGAGTTTAAAAGAAAATTTAATTGATGCTGCGATTAAAGAATTCAATACATTGTTAGAGTCACCAATCCAAGTGATGTTCAGTTTTGATATTGGTTTATTCTTGATCTCCTCAACAGTAAAAATATCTGATAAAATTTGAGTTGGGTGAGAACTAGGGCTTAAACCATTAATTATTGGTATAGATAAATACTTTTTGAATTCTTCTAATTTTTTATCTTTAGAAGTTCTGAGCATAAACGCATTCCCAAAATTCGATAAAATTTTTGCTGTATCTTGTATACTTTCTCCTCCCTTTGATAAATGAAGTTCATCTGGTCTAAGTGTCAAAGTGCTTCCACCTAATTGTTTTATTGCTAAATAAAAACTTAATCTAGTTCTCAAGCTAGATTTTTCAAACATTTGTATTAACAATTTTCCTTTTAAAGGACTTCCTTTATCAACCTCAAGATTACTCAGTTTCTTTCTTTGTCTCTTCCTTTTTTTAGCATCAGTAATAATCTTTCTTAGATCTTTTGCAGGAATATCTTTTAAATTAATAAAATGTTTCATTTTATCTAAACTTTAAACAAACTTTGTCTATAATCTTGATTGCTTGATCTATTTCACTTTTTTTTACATTCAATGGAGGTAAAATACGAACAACATTTTCTGCGGCACGTATAGTAAGCAGCTTATGGTCCATCAAATTTTTAATAAATTTTGTTTGATCTATTTTTAGCTCAATTCCAATCAATAATCCTCTCCCTCTAATCTCTCTAATAATTTTAGGATATTTTTCTTTTAGCTTATTTAAATTTGATAGAAAATATTTGGATAATTTCTTAACATTATTTAAAAACTTTCTACTAGATACTATATCCATAACTGTATTTCCAACTGCCATGGCTAATGGATTTCCTCCAAAGGTGGATCCATGAGTTCCTGGGGTCATGCCTGCAGCAACTTTTTTATTCATAAGAACTGCACCAATAGGAAATCCACCTCCAATTCCCTTTGCAATTGGCACTATATCAGGTTTCACCTTAGATTTTTCAAAGGCAAAAAAATCACCTGATCTTGATATTCCACTTTGTACCTCATCTAAGATGAGAAGTATTTTTTTCTCATTGCACAACTTTCTCAGTGCTTTTAAACACCAATCTGGTACAACTTTAATCCCACCTTCGCCCATTATAGGTTCAATCATGATTGCAGCAGTATTTTTATTTATCTTTTTTTTCAAAGATTTGTGATTTCCAAAAATGAAATGATCAAAACCGCCTACATATCCAAATCCTTCTGTCATTTTTTTCGACCCACTTGCAAAAATTGTAGCTAAAGTTCTTCCGTGAAAGGAATTTTTGACACATAAAATTCTTGTTTTATTTGGTTTTCCTATTGAGTAAAAATACCGTCTAGCGACCTTTATTGCAGCTTCAGTAGCTTCTGCTCCACTATTTTGAAAGATTACATAATCAGCGAATGTTTTTTGGCATAATTTTTTAGCCAGCCTTTCTCCCTCTGGTATTTGAAAAGCGTTAGAAACATGCCATACTTTTTTTGATTGAGAATTTATTGTTTTAATTAATTTTGGATGCGAGTGGCCTAACGCTGTTACGGCAATCCCACTACAGAAGTCTAGATATTTTTTTCCATTATGTGAGTAAAGATAACTCCCTTTGCCATATTTAAAGGAAATCTTATTTCTATTATAATTTTTTGCCAAATAATTCATAATTTTTTTAAATTGAACTTTGTATTAACAAAATTATTTAATACAAGTTGCGATTGAATAAATATAATCAACAATTTTCAAATTAATGTTAATAACTATTAATAATTACTTGTTTTATTAAAAAATATATCAGTATATTGTGCTAATAAATATTTAATACACATTATATAGAATAAATGAGTTGGACAGAAGAAAAAGTAGCAAAATTAAAAGAATTATGGGGCAAAGGAAATACTGCTTCACAAATAGCGGAGATTATAGGCGGCATCTCACGTAATGCCGTCATTGGGCGCATTTTGCCCCTCTAAATTTAGAGGGGCATAAGCGCAAACGGAAAAGCCCATAGACTAAATCTATCTGCTAAAATAAAAACTAGAGCATCATCAAACATAGGTAATAATTCCAAATCATATAATCAAAATAATATAGATAAAATAAGAGGAGGAAGAAAAAGCAGATTTAAATCACTTATTATAGAAAAGGATTTTGAGCCTGAAAATCCTAAACAGCTTGAAGAACTTGATGAAAATTCCTGCAAATGGCCAATTGGTCACCCCAATGAAAAATCTTTCTACTTTTGTGGAAGAACATCGTTAAAAGATTTTTCTTATTGTAAATTGCATTTGTTGTATGCTTATCAACCTAAGGGTAAAAAAGAGGAGTCTACTGATAAAGAAGAAATTCAAGAATATAATGAAAAAAAAATCACAGCTGTATGATAAAATAAAGTTTCTAATTTAATCATTTAGATTATATTTTTCTGTTGAAAATTGCCCTCCATCTCTCCACATATAAGAGTATTTTTTTACCTCATCTTCGAAAAAAAGTTTGCTCGGTAATCCTATTTCTTTGTTTGTCTTATATTTTCCAGAAGAGACATTATCGTATTTTAACAACTTTAGTTGATCTTCTGTCAAAAGTGGATTTGGAAGCAACTGAAAAAGTTTAGCAGATAAATTCGCTAAAACTAATGGCATGGGTATTAGAAGTCTATTTTTTCCAATTAATTTAAGAAGAATTTGCAAAATTTCCTTGAAAGATAAAGTCTGAGGACCAACGCATTCAATAATTTGAGATTGGATATCATTTCGCAATACGTGATAAATAATGTTAGTAAGATCAGAACAATGTATTGGCATAAATTTAGTTTTTCCAGAATAATAAAGTGGAAAAATCGGTAATCTATTTAAAAGTGTCATAAATTGTGTGCTAAAATTGTCAGAATTTGAGAAAACTACAGAGGGTCTTAGTATTGTAGTTTTTGAAAAGTTACTTAAAATACCTTTTTCTCCCTCAAGTTTTGAGATTGCATATTTTGAATCCACCGCCGCATTAATACCCAAAGCTGATACATGAACAAAATGCTTTAAATCATGTTTTTTACAAAGTTTAGCTAAAAGCGTTGGGAAAACTGTATGAATATTCTTAAAGGTATTTCCATTCTTTTTCTCATATAAAATTCCTATCAAGTTTATACAATAATCTGCTCTGCTAAATAATTTTTCAATTTTTTTTTCATCAAAAATTTTTGACTCTACAATCTCAATATAGCCCGCATTTGCCTGGGTTTTAATCTTAAGGCCCTTTTGATGAATATTTCTTGTTACTACTGTTGCTCTTAGGTTATTTTTAGCAAGTTTTCTTATTAAGTTACTTCCAATTTGACCACTTCCACCAAAAATTAGACAATTTTTTGCTTTCATATATATATGTTTTAAAATGAATAATAATATACAGTTACACAAATCTGATATACCTGAGAATCTAAATTTGGGCAACACAATAGCTGTGGATGGCGAGTTCATGGGACTAAATGTTAGACGAGACCCTTTATGTTTAATTCAGATTTCTTCAGGAAATTCAGATGCTCATATTGTCCAGCTTGATAGAAGTGAATACAACGCACCCAATTTGATTAAATTATTGACTGACAAAAATATTAAAAAAATTTTTCACTATGCTCGTAGTGATTTGGCTCATATTAAGTATTATCTTAAAACTGATGTTAACAATGTTGATTGCACTAAAATCCAATCTAAAATTGCACGTACTTTTTCTGATAACCACTCATTAAAAAGTCTAATTAAAGAATTTATAAATGTTGATATTAGTAAGCAATTTCAAACTACAGATTTTGGTGGTGAACTTTCTCAAGGTCAACTTAAGTATTGCGCTAATGACGTTATTTATCTTCATAAAATTAATGAAGAACTTAATAAAATTTTACTTAGGGAAAATAGGATGGAACTTTATCAAGAATGTTTAAAATTTCTAAATACAAGAGTGAAGTTGGATCTTGCTTTATTCAAAGAAGATATTTGGGCACATTAATGAAAAAAATGAATTATATAGCTATAGCTAAAAACGTTATAACCTTAGAAATCAAAGCTCTACAAAAATTAAAAAAATCATTAAATAAAAATTTTGATAAAGCAGTTAATGCTATCGTAAATTGTCAATCAAAAATTATTTTATGTGGAGTAGGTAAAAGTGGAATTGTCGCCAATAAAATTTCTGCCACCCTATCTTCTGTTGGGACGCCATCTTTTTCGCTATCCGCAAATGATTGTTCACATGGTGATTTGGGCAGTATTACTAAAAAAGATATTTTAATTTTAATAAGTTACTCAGGTAATTCAGTTGAGTTAAAAAATATAATTAATTATGCAAATAGAAATAAAATTTTATTAATTGGTATAACCTCAAAAAAAAACTCTGACTTATATAAAAATAGCGATATAGTATTAATAACACCCGAGGTAAAAGAAGCTGGGTTAGATATAGTTCCTACATCAAGCACAATTAACCAATTAAGTATGGGAGATGCCTTAGCAATTTCTACACTTAAAAAGAAAAAAATAAACAATTTAGACTTTAAAAAATTTCATCCATCTGGAAGTCTTGGGGAGAAATTAAAAACTGTTGAAGATCTAATGCTGACCCACAATAAGATACCTTTTATAAATGAAAATGTATCAATGATTAAAGCACTTAAGATTATGACTGAAAAAAAATTGGGAACATTAATAGTGAGAAATAAAAAAAAATATACAACTGGAATTATTACTGACGGTCAAATTCGAAGATTAAATTCAAAAAATATTAATTTTAATTTACTAAAAGTAAAAAATGTAATGACAAGATACCCAATAAAGATTGAAAAAAATACCTTGGCAACAAAAGCCTTATCAATAATGAATGAAAAAAAAATAACATGTTTGTGTGTTTATGATAAAAAAAAAAAATCAAATACAATTGGAATCATCCACATTCATAATATATTAGAAAACAAAATTTATTAATTTAATGGATAAAAAAAAAAGTTTACAATTTTCATTAGTAGTTTTGTTGATTTTATCATCAGTGATATTTTACAAAAAATTTTTTGAAAAAAATCTCGATTTGACTGAAGAAAATTTAATTGAAAAAAAAATGTTTAACGAGAATTCTGATGATAATACCAAAAATTCCAATGTAGTTGAAACTTTGAAGTACACATCTCAAGATTTAATTGGTAACACCTATGTAATTGATGCTGAGTCTGCAAAATTTGAAAGAGATGGGAAAGAAAATATAATTCTTTTTAAAGTCTATGCAGAAATAATTCGTCAAGACACCGAAACCATTAAAATTTATTCTGATACTGCTAATTATAACAAAAAAAATAATGACACAGTGTTTAAAAAAGCTGTAAATATTGAGTATGGTGACCAAACAATTAAAGCAGAAGAAGTAAAGCTTAATTTTTCTGAAAATTTTATAGAGATAATTGAGAATGTATATTATATGAATAAAGATACAAAAATGTATGCTGATAAAGTTGAATTAGATTTATTAAAAAAAAAAATGAAAATTACAATGCATAATCAAAATGATGATATTCAAATAACAGGAAAATACTAGTTATGGCTGTAATTAAAAAATTTCGTATAAAAAATTTCAAAACAAAAAAAGAGCTTATTAAATTGGACAAAATATCAATTTATTTTGGAAATAGAAAAATATTTGAAGATTTAAATTTCAGTTTAAATCAGGGAGAAATTCTTGGCCTGCTCGGCCCAAATGGAGTTGGAAAATCGACAATTTTTAATATCATTATAGGGTTATTAAAACCAAATTATGGTTCAATATTGATTGATCAAGAAAACATAACTAATGAACCTATATTCAATAGAACCAAAAAACATAAAATTGGTTATGTTCCACAACATGGCGGCTATTTTCATGATCTTACTTTAAGGGAAAACTTAAAAGCAATTAGTGAGATGGTAATTGAGAATAAGAAATTAAGAGATGAAAAAATTAATGTGTTAATCTCTAAATTTGAACTTGGTTCTCTCCAAAATATTAAAGCTGAGCATTTATCCGGGGGTGAAAAAAAGCGCTTGGTTATTTCTTTGGCGTTATTAAGTAATCCAAAAATTTTATTACTTGATGAGCCATTTGCAGCTTTGGATATCATGACAATTAAAAATCTTCAGCAAATAATTGTTGATTTACAAACACTTGATAACATTTCTATTATACTATGCGATCACCTTGCTCGTGACCTCCTTGCGACAGTGGACTCTGCCATTGTATTGGCAAATGGAAAAGTAGTTGCACAAGATACACCTAATAACCTAATTAAAAATATTGATGCCAAAAATGCATACTTCGGAGATTCTTTTAAAATTAATTAAGAATGTCTTTCATAAAAATAGAAAAAAAAATTAAAAATTTTAATAAAGATTTAATAATATCAGGAGATAAAAGCTTATCTATTCGTTGGGCACTTTTAGCATCACAATCGCATTATAAAAGCAAATCATATAATTTATTAAATTCTGAAGATGTACTTGACACCTTGAAATGTCTTAAAAAACTTGGAGTTCAAATAAAATTAACAAAAAAATATTGTGAAATTTATGGTGTTGGATTGAACGGTTTTAAATATAAAAAAAGTTTATCACTTAATGCTGGAAACTCCGGAACATTAGGAAGACTAATAATGGGACTCTTGGTACATTGTAAAAATAGTATAAAATTGACAGGGGATAAAAGTTTATCTAGAAGAGATTTTTTGAGAGTTTCAAAACCTCTAGAAAAATTTGGAGCAAAATTTAAAACAAATTCTGGAAAACTTCCGATAATCATTAAAGGCACTGATAATCCATTACCTATCAAGTATAGAGAAATAAGAGGTTCAGCTCAATGCAAAAGTGCAGTTATGCTTGCAGCATTAAACACAAAAGGAGAGACAACAATTAAAGCAAAAAAATCAAGAGATCACAGTGAGCGACTCTTTAAATATTTAAACTTACCAATAAAAATTCATAAAAAGAAAAACTATGACCTTATAAAAATTAAAGGAAAAAAAAAAATACCTTCAATTAATTATAAAATACCAACAGATATAAGCTCTAGTGCGTTTTTTATAGTTTTAACTGCTCTATCAGAAAATTCAAAATTAAAAATAAATAATATAAATATCAATCCTTCAAGAACAGGAATTTTAAGCATCCTTAAAATGATGAAAGTAAAAATTGATTTAATAAATAAAAGAGTCTATAAAGGAGAACGCATTGCAGACTTGATAGTTCAAAGCTCAAAAAAATTGAAATCAATTAATTGCCCAGTAAAATTTAATACAGCTGCAATCGATGAATTTTTGTTGATTTTCTTAGTAGCAGCTAAGGCTGATGGAATATCTTATTTTAAAAATTTATCAGAATTAAATGAAAAAGAGAGTCCAAGATTAAGATGGGGATCAAAAATACTGACCAAAATAGGAATTAAAAATTTAGTTACAAATAATAGTATAAAAATTTATGGTAACCCAAATATTGAAGTTAATAAGAAGATTGTAATTAGAAATTTTCTTAAAGACCACAGAGTTTTCATGTCAAGTGTAGTCGCTGCACTCACATTTGGAGGTAAATGGCAAATTCATGATAAGGACTCGATTAATACTTCATTTCCATCTTTTTTAAATAAGATGGACTATCTTGGTGCAAAAATAAGATATTAATATTTGAATATAAAGATTTAGTAAAAAATTAAGATTTCACTGTATTTATTAAGTAATTTCTCATAATTTTTTTCAAATTCAATCTTGATTAAAATCTTAATTTTATCTAAAAGTTCGTTGTTTTTTAAAAAAATAAATTGAGACTTAATTAATGGAAATATATAAAGATCTTTCAAGTCCTGCATCAAAAGAATTTGAAAAATTACTAAACAGTCAACTCTCTAAAAGTACCATTGAAGAAGGCAAAATTATTGAGGGTAAAATAAATAAAATTACTGAAAAGTTTGTTTTTTTGTTTGTTGAAGGTTTAAAAAGTGAGCCTGTTCTTGATATTAATGAACTTAAAAGTATGGGTTTATCAGAAAATATAAAAGTTGGTGGGACAATTTCTGTTTTATTAGAAAAAATTGAGGATAAAAATGGAGAGGTAATTGTTTCAGCTAGCAAAGCACTCAAAATTAAAGGCTGGGATAAGCTTGTGGAAGCTTATGAAAAAAAGGAACCAATAATGGGTAAAATTGTTTCAAAATGCAAAGGTGGATGCATAGTAGAACATATTGATACTGGCTCTCTAATGTTTTTACCAGGATCACAGATTAGTGATAAGCCTTTAAAAGATATTTCACATCTTATGAATGAACCCCAAAAATTTGCTTTAATAAAATTGGATAAAGTGCGTGGGAATGCATGTGTTTCAAGAAGAGAAATAATTTCTTCATTTAAAAAAGAAGACAAAGCAAAAATCATAGCAAGATATAAGGTCGGAGATATAATTAAAGGTGCAGAATGTAAGGGCCTATCTTCCTTTGGAGCTTTTTTTAATGTTAATGGAGAGATGGACTGCCTGGTTCACTTACAAGAAATTCAATATTCAAGATTGAATCATCCTGACGAAGTACTCTCAGTTGGAGAAAAAAGAGATCTAAAAGTAATATCTGTCGATAACGAAAAATTACAGGTTGGATGCTCAATTAAACAGCTCTCGCCTGATCCATTTGAAAAAATTGATGAATTTGAACTTAATAAAACTTATGACTTTAAAATTATAAAGTTAATGGATTTCGGGGCGTTTTGTGAACTGGTTGAGCTTCCAGGGCTTTCAACATTGCTTCATTCTTCAGAGTGCTCATGGACAAAAAAGAACGCATCAGCAAAAAAAATGTTTAAAGTTGGTCAAATTATTCAATGCCAGATAACAGAGATCCACAAAGATAAAAGACGAGTCGCTATTTCACATAGATTGACAAAAGAAAACCCTTTTGAAGTTTTTGAAAAAAAATTCCCTATTGGATCAATTGTTGAGGGGACAGTTGATAATAAAAATGAATATTCATTATTTTTAAGTGTAGAAAACTTAGAGATTTTGGCATTTTTACATTGCAATGATTTAACATACCTAAATGATGGAGAGGAAGAATTAAAAAAGTATAACAAAGGTGATAAAATTAGAGTAAAAGTTCTAGAAATCAAATCATCAGATCAAAAAATAAGAGTGGGGTTAAGACAAACTAAACCTGATCCATTTGATTGGTTTAAAGATAAGAAAAAAAATCAAGTAATCACTGTTAAAATTATTTCATCTGATAACAAGGGTCTGACTGTAAGGCCAGAGGAATGTGAAATGGATTTTAATATCAAAAAAAATCAAATTGCAATAAATCAAGCAGATGCAAGACCATCAAGATTTACGGGTGGAGAGCGTATCGATGTAGCCATTCAAGATATAGATTTCCAAAAACGAAAGGCATCCTTGAGTATTAAACTATTGGAAGAATTAGAAAAAAAAGAAGCTTTAGAAAAATATGGAGCTGAGGATTCCGGTAAAAATCTTCCTTTTTCATCACTATCAACTGAGATTGACAAAAAAAATAAAAAGAAATAGAATTTTTAAAATAACAATTGGCTATCGTAAAATCTAATCTTTTAAAACAACTCGCAAAAAATTACCCAAATTTTTTGAAAAAAGATCTTGAGAAATTTGTAGATATAATCCTTAGTGAAATAAAAAAAAGCCTTAAAAGAGGAGAAAACGTTGAATTAAGACGTTTTGGTGTTTTTTATAGTAGAATTCAAAAAGCTAGGATATCTAGAAATCCAAAAACTAATGAAAAAATTGCTACTCCTGAAAAAAAAACAATTCACTTCAAAATGTCTAAAGATTTGTTTAAAATTTTAAATGATCAAAAAAAATAAAATATTTGTTGCTTGTGATAGCACTAATATTTCAAAAATAAAAAAAATAATTAAATTTACCTCTCATACAAAGCTTAAAATTGGATATAAATTTGGTTTAGAGTTTTTAAATTCTAAAAATGGTAGAAATTTTGTATCTAAATTAAAAAAAAAGATTATTTTTGCAGATCTAAAATTGCATGACATACCAAATACTTGCGTATCAACAATAAAAGCTATTAAAGATTTAAAAGTAAATTATTTAACAATTCATATAAGTTCTGGATTGCAAGCTCTTAAAGCAGCAAAAAAAGTTTCAGGTTCAATACGTCTTGTTGGTGTAAGTATTCTCACCTCTTTAAATAACAAAGAGTTAAAAGAAATTGGATTTAATAAAGATGTAAAAAAATTAGTCATTCACCAAGCAAGACTTGCAAAAAAAGCCAAGTTAGATGCTATTGTATGCAGTGCAAAAGAAGTGAAAATAGTTAAAGATGTGTTCAAAAAAGAAATTATAACTCCTGGAATACGACTAAACTCAAAAATTGATGATCAAAAAAGAGTTTTAACCCCAAAACAAGCTTTTAAAAACGGAGCTCATTCTCTTGTGATAGGTAGAAATATTACTAAAGGTAATATTAAAAAAAATATTCAAATACTTATTGATCACTTAAATCAATGATAAAGGGTCTAAAAATTTGTGGGGTCTCAGACCCTATAACTCTTAACTTTATTTTAAATCATAATAACAGACCTCTGTTGACTATGATAGGTTTCATCACAAATTATGAAAAAAGTCAGAGATTTATCAAATACGAAAAATTAAAAGATTTAATTAATGTTGATAAAAAAAAAGTTAAATTCATCTCTGTTCTTGTAAATCCCACTGATAAGACTTTAGAAAAAATAAAGGATTTAAATTTTGATTATTATCAACTTTACGACGTGAGCCCTGAAAGAACAAAAAATATAAAATTTAAATATAAAAAAAAAATAATCACAGCAATTACAGTTTCGAGTAAAAACGATGTAATTAAATATAAAGATTTTTCTAATATATCAGACATTATTCTCTTTGACTCAAAAGGTTATCATAAATCAGAGAGTTTTGATCATAGCTTACTTGATGGAGTGCCTCATGAGATAAATAAAATGATTGCAGGAAATATTCAAATAGATGATATTCCTAATTTCAAAAATAAAAGTTTTATAATTGATATAAGTGGAGCACTTGAAGATAAAAATGGAAAAAAAGATATTGCTAAAATTGATAAATTATTAAATTTATTCACAAAAATATGAGATTAAAAAAAGGTATTCCAGTAATTGATCAAGGAAATAAACTCGGATTTTGGGGTGGCAAATTTGGTGGAAACTTCGTTCCTGAAACATTAAAAAAACCTATAGAAGATTTGGAGATATTATTTAATAGGCTTAAGAAAGATAAAAATTTTATTAATCAGAGAGACAAATATTTTAAAAATTGGATTGGTGTTCCTACACGTTTTATTAAATTGAAAAATTTGACTAATTATGTGGGTGGAGCTCAAATTTGGTCTAAAGTTGTATCTGACGCCAATGGAGGAGCACACAAAATCTATAATGCTACCGTTCATTGTTTACTTGCAAAACGCTCTGGTAAAAAAGTTATTATTGGTGACACCGGAGCAGGCTATGCAGGGAAAATGTTAAGTATGGCGGCAAAAAAATTTGGTCTTAAATGTAAAATTTTTATGGGTGCAAAAGATATTACGAGGCAACAACCAAATGTAAAAGCTATAAAAAAAAATGGAGCAGAAGTTGTACCAGTTTATTCTGGGAGTCAGACACTCGTAGATGCTGTCTCTGAATGTATGAGATACTGGGTTGCTAATTGTGATACAACGGCTATGTGTGTAGGAAGTACTGTAGGACCAGCAGTCTTTGTACGTATCTGTGGATGGAGCACAAGTCAAATCTCAAGAGAATTGAAAGATCAACTAATTAATGAGTTTGGATCAATTCCAAAAAAACTAAAACTTTATAATTGTGTAGGAGGTGGAAGTTCAAGTTTTGGTTTTTGGAATGAATTTATGGATTATGATAAAAATCAATGTGAATTTATTGGAGTAGAAGCTGGGGGACCAGCGAAAAGTAAAAAACATGCTGCACCATTAACTTATGGTTCTAAAATTGGTATCCTCCATGGTGCAGCTCAATACGTTAATCAAAATTCAGATGGTCAAATTGAGGAAACTGAGTCAATTTCTGCTGGTCTCGATTATCCTGGAATTTCTCCTCTTCATTGTTTTTTAAAAGACACAAAGAGAGCAAGATACACAGCTGCAAGTGATGAAGATGCTTTAAAAGCTTATAAACTTGTAACAAAATTTGAAAAGTTAAGACCTTCTCTTGAGCCAAGTCATGCTTTCTCTGTTGCGATAAAAGAGTCAAAAAAATTTAGTGACGACACTATCGTTGTAGTTAATAGTTGTGGAGATGCATATAAAGATAAAGGGATTTTAGAACAAAAATTGGGCAAGAAATATGTTAAATCCTATTAATATAGCATTTAAAAAAGCAAAAAAACAAAACAGACCTGCTTTATTAACTTATACTGTTGCAGGTGATAGTTCAAAAAAACAATCTTTGGCTATATTAAAAAAGATATCTAAAAATGTTGATATTATTGAATTAGGTGTCCCTCATAATACTCCTGTTGCAGATGGTAGCCAAATCCAAACTAGTTCTTATAGAGCA
>CACFSB010000003.1 GCA_902568855.1 uncultured Pelagibacteraceae bacterium
ATCAAAGTCTATCTAAGTATCTTGTTCGAGAAGGTTATGCTTTTGCTTACAGGAAATATTCAACAAAATATATTCCAGATGAGAATTATGCCAAAAAAAATAAAAAGGGTATGTGGGCAATGACTTTTGAATATCCTTGGGACTATAGAAGAAAAAATTAATCTTTTTGTAATTTTTTTTCTAATTTTCTTACAAGATAAGAAACAATTAATATCAAGACTAAATATTCTAGAATTAGAAATGTATATATTTCTAATGGTCTATAGGTTGTCACAACCAATTCGTTTGCTTTTCTAGTCAGATCTCCAATACCAATTATCGATACAAGAGAGGACATTTTAAGCACATATACAAATTGATTACCAATAGCTGGTAAAATATTCTTTATTGCTTGAGGTAGAATTACTAATCTTAATTTTCTAAAAAAACTTAATCCTAAAGAACTTCCAGCTTCCCATTGTGATTTTTTTATTGAATTAATTCCTGCTCTAAATATTTCTGCTTGAAAAGCACTTTCGCTAATCGACAGCGCAATGATACCAGAAACGAATGGGCTAAAACTTATACCCGTCATAATTGGAAGACCATAGTAAATCCATAAAATTAAAACCAGTAAAGGAATTGCTCTTACAATCTCAACATAGCCAATATTAAGGTAGGTTAAGAATTTACTTTTAGCCAGTGATGGAATAGCAATTAAAAGACCTAGAATAATTGAAATAATGATTGAGACTATACTAATATAAATAGTAGTTGTTATACCACTTAATAAAAACTTCAGATTAGTTAATCCCTCAATATTGTTTGGTGACAAGATTAACCAGTTTAATTCACTTTTACCACATGACGTTAATGGAAAAATTAGAATTAGTAATAAAAGATTTTTCACTCTTTAAGTTATAAAGAATAAAAAATTAATTACTAATTTTTTATAAGCTCTTTAGATTATATTTAGCTAATAACTTGGCGAAGAAGCCTGATGATTTTTTGTCTTTAATCCATTTATTAACATAATCATTCCACTTAGTATCACCCTTTGGTACCATCATTGCTAAAAATGCTGGATTTTTTCCACCATCTGGAACGATTGCTAACTGAGGATATTTAATGACCAATTTATTTGCCTCTGTTGAACTTGTAATATTACCATCAGCTCTACCTGCCAAGACTTCTTGGAAGTCTCTTGCTGGTGCTTCAATTGAGTTTAATTTTGATTTTGGGAAAAATTCTTTTGCCTTTTCCTCTTGAGAAGTACCAAGAGTAGTTGCGATTGTTACATTTGAATTATTAAGCGAGTCCCAAGTTGGAAATTTTTTTAAGTTCTTTTTGAGAACTAGTGGCACTGTAGCATATTTGTAATAGGTATCGGTAAAACCAGCTACTTCAGCTCTCTTTGGCGTTTTTGTAACACTAGTTGAGATATCATATCTTGCAGATGTTATTCCTGAAACAATAGTTTTCCATTCTGCAGGTACAAACTCAATTTTTACACCCATATCTTTAGCTAATTGATTCATTACATCGATATCGAAACCTTTATATTTGTTGGTTGCAGGATCTTTGACTGTCATAGGATCCCAATCTCCAGTGGTACCAACTTTAAGTACTCCAGAAGACAAAATTTTATCTAGATTAGATTCTGCGTTTAGTGAGAAGGGTAAAAGAGCAAATAATGCTACTAAAAATAATTTTTTCATATTTTTTATTTAACTTATTTAAGATCTAAATGTGACTATAATCTTGACGCACTATCATTCATCCATGCGAATAAATGCTCAGAAAATGAGCGTCTTACAAACAAATTCACTTCATTTTTATTTTGATTATGAATGATTACATCTATTTTTGTGAGAATTGTTTGGGTCACTGAGCCAATTTTACCTTTAAAATCATTAAAATTAAAAGGAGAGCCTGTTTGAAACAAATCATATATCTTATCCCCTTTGAGATTAATCCTCACGAATTGATCTGTGACATCCACCACAGCTCCTAAATTTAATTTAGATATGTTTTTATTCAAAAGTGTTTCAGTTTCATAAGAATTTGTATTTTCTTTAACAACGCCATTTGAAAAAATCATCCATTCATCAGGACTCAACCATAGAGCAGTCAATTTTTCACTTTGAGTGGAAGTATTTGCTTTTGTAGGCAAAACCATATTTAAAGATTTACCAACAGCTGATAAAAATTCTCTTTTTTTACCTCTTACTATCAATTTCATAACAGGTTTAACCTCGTTCATTTGTAGACCTTGATATGATTTTTCCTCTTTAATTGTATGATTATAATTTAGCATTTAATCTTTCACCTTCTTTATCTAAAAAAACTGGATCAGCTACAGTTACATTAATATTCTTATTTTCCATTGGTATGATCAATTTTTGCCCCAACATATTTTTTCCACCTTTTACAACTCCTAATGCGATCGACTTTTTTAAATTTGGGCTGTAATAACTTGAGGTTACATGGCCAAGCATTTCAATAGGTGATTTTTTTATATCAGCAACTATCTGTGCGCCTTCTTCTAAAACTTCCTCAGGATTTTCTGTCAATAAACCAACTAATTGTTTTCTATCTTCTCTTATAGTATCAGATCTATATAATGATCTTTTTCCAATAAAATCATATTTCTTTTTGCTTACTATCCAATCCATCTGTAAATCAATTGGTGTTAGTGTTGCATCAGTGTCTTGACCAACTATTATAAAACCTTTTTCTGCTCTTAATAAGTGCATCGTTTCAGTTCCATAGGGCGTAATATTAAAATCTTTACCTGCTTCCATACATTTTTCCCAAACAGATTTACCAAAGTTTGCTTGGATATTAATTTCATAACTATGTTCCCCAGTAAAACTAATTCTCATTATTCGACATTTAATGTTGTCTATTTTTGAATTTTTGAATGACATATGTGGAAACTTTTCATCAGAAAGATCTAAATCAGGAATAACTTTTGAAACAATTTTTTTACTATTAGGTCCACAAACACTTATTGTGGCAAAATGATCAGTTACAGAAGATAAATAAACATCTAATTCAGGCCATTCTGTCTGAAGATAATCTTCAAGTTTTCCTAACACGTTAGCTGCACCACCAGTAGTAGTGGTCATGATATAATGATTTTCACCCAATCTAGTTGTAACGCCATCATCATAAACCATTCCATCTTCATTTAACATTAAACCATAACGACATTTACCTATAGCTAGTTTTGACCAAGCGTTAGTATAAACACGATTTAAAAATTCTGAGGCATCAGTACCTTGAATATCAATCTTTCCTAATGTTGATGCGTCTAGAATACCCGCTGAGTCTCTGGCAGCTTTACTCTCTCTTTGTACTGCTTGATGCATATTTTCATTATCCTTTGGATAGTACCAAGCTCTTTTCCATTGACCAACGTTTTCAAATTCAGCGTTGTTGGCAACATGCCAATCATGTATTGGAGTACGTCTAAATATATCAAAAAATTCTCCTACATTTCTTCCAACAATAGTTCCAAAAGTAAGAGGTGTATAAGGAGGTCTAAAAGTTGTAGTTCCGTGTTCACCCATTTTAGTTCCCGCTGTTTCTGAGATAATTCCCAAAGCATGCATATTACCGAGTTTACCTTGATCAGTTCCCATACCTGTAGTGGTGTATCTTTTTACATGTTCTATAGATCTAAAACCTTCTCTTAGAGCTAATTTAATATCTTTTGCAGTTGCATCGTTTTGATAATCAACAAAAGATTTAGTTTTCCCTATGGATTTATCAGATGGTAATAACCAAATATTTCTCTTTGATTGATTTAAACCAGAGATTGTTTCAACAGTTTTGTATTCAGAATTGTCAATATCAAGAAACTTTTTAATAGAAGACAAGGTATTCTTTATTATCTCCTCTAAACCAAAGTCTCCATTACAAGATCCAATACTTATTTGATCTGAGGGATAAACATTAGGTATAAATACTTGATCTTCTTCTCTAAATTTTAATTTACCTCCTGATTGTGTAAACAAGTGTACTGCTGGGGTCCAACCACCAGATACACCTAAACAATCACAATTCAACTTTGTTTTGTCACCAATGACTGTTTGACCATCTTTTGAGAGTTTCATGATGGATATTTTATTAATTCTTCTATATCCGTAAGTATCAACGACAGTATAACCTTTATAAATTTTAATATTATTTTTCTCAACTTCGTATGAAATTTTAGAGTCAATTTGTTCTCTATTATCAATTATTGCATTAATTTTAATTCCTCTTTGAATTAAACTCATAGCTGTTTCATATGCCGTATCGTTATTGGTAAAAAGAATAATATTTTCACCACATGCCACACCATACAAATCAATATATCTTTTAATTGCTGAAGATAACATTATCCCTGGACGATCATTATTATCAAATATTAAAGGTCTTTCTATAGAGCCAGTTGCTGTGATTACTTTTTTAGCTCTAATTTTTAATAATCTTTGTCTTACTTTATTTTCTCTTTGATTAATCGGTAAATGATCAGTGAGATTTTCACGAGCCAATAAAAAGTTGTATCCATGGAATGCTGCAACGCTAGTTCTTGTTTTTATTTCTAAATTTTCTAATTTAGATATTTCGTTGATTTCTTTTTCTAACCATGAACTTGTTATTTGATTATTAATTTTTGAAAATTCTGATTTATCATAAATAGAAGATCCCCCCAAATAAGATTTTTCATCAACTAAAAGAGTCTTAAAACCATTTTTAGCTGCCATTTTAGCTGCCATTATTCCTGATATACCTGCTCCGATAACCGAAACATCACAATGAATATATTTATGTTCATATATGTCTGGATCAGCTACTTTAGGTGATTTACCTAAACCCGCAGATTTTCTAATAAAGTATTCATACTTTTCCCAGAAACTTGCAGGCCACATAAAAGTTTTATAATAAAAACCTGCAGGTAAGATAGGGGATAATAGATTATTAATTCCACCAATATCAAAATTAACGCTAGGCCAACAATTTTGACTAGATGCAACTAAACCTTCATAGATTTCGACCTCTGTAGCTCTAACATTTGGTTCAGTTCTTGAGGAATTATCATGCAATTGAATAATTGCATTAGGTTCTTCAGAACCTGATGTCATAATTCCTCGAGGTCTATGATATTTGAAACTTCGTCCAACAAGATGAATTCCATTAGCCAACAAAGCTGATGCTAGAGTATCACCTTTAAAACCAAAATATGTTTTGTTATTAAATTTAAAAGAAACTCGATAAGTCTCATCGATAAATTTACTTGTTTTAAATCTTAAATTATTAGACATTCTATTTTACTGGTGGCTTTTCACCCATTTTGTAAACAGCTTTTATTTGGTCGTTTGATGTATCTCTAACCATATTGAACCATTTTCTACAACCATGAACATGGTTCCATCTTTCAAATTGAACTCCTTTTATGTTTTTTCTCATGAACAAATATTCTGCCCATTCATCATCACTTAGTTCTGTAGGTTGTTTTGGCCTTACAATATGTGCTTCTCCACCAGCTTTAAATTCGCTTTGTTCTCTCTCTCCGCAAAAAGGACAATTAATTAAAAACATTAGTGTGCAACAGCGGCTGCACCATGTTCATCAACTAGATCACCACTTACAAATCTATTTATATTAAACGCAGCATTTAATTTATGAGGTTCGTCATTTGCAATGGTGTGAGCAAATAAATCCCCTGAGCCAGGTGTAGCTTTAAAACCTCCAGTTCCCCAACCACAATTAAAGTATAAACCCTTAATTGAAGTTTTACTTATGA
Source organism: uncultured Pelagibacteraceae bacterium (assembly GCA_902568855.1). GTDB lineage: Bacteria > Pseudomonadota > Alphaproteobacteria > Pelagibacterales > Pelagibacteraceae > Pelagibacter. Next base: position 5,777 of record CACFSB010000003.1, read on the forward strand.
TTGGACTTGCATCAGGACATATATCAACTATTCCACCCCACTGACGAAGCATTCTCATTCTACTAAATATTGGATATAGTTCTAAAATTGCATTTAAAGTTCCTTCCACAATATCATGACTTCCTTTTTGAGAGTAAGATACATAATCATCAGTTCCTGCCCCAATAACTAATTCTCCCTTATCAGATTGGCTGACATATGCATGAACAGCGTTAGACATTACAACCGTATCTATTATTGGTTTTACTGGTTCTGACACTAAAGCTTGAAGTGGTTTACTTTCCAAAGGTAATTTCAATCCAGCCATATTCGCTATTACACTGGAGTGACCAGCTGCTACTACTCCAATTTTTTTTGTTTTGATAAATCCTTTAGTCGTTTCAATTCCTTCAACTGTATCACCATTTCTTTTTATACCTTTTACTTCACAATTTTGAATTATATCAACACCCATTTCATCAGCACCTCTTGCGTATCCCCAAGCAACAGCATCATGCCTAGCTGTACCGGCTCTTCTTTGAAGAGTTCCACCTAAAACTGGATAACGAATATCTTGCGAGGTATTTATGATTGGACAAAATTTTTTAACTTCTTCAGTATTTAAATAAACTGCATCAATACCATTCAATCTATTAGCGTGAGTTCTTCTTTTTAAATCTCTAACATCTTGCAAATTATGTGCAAGATTCATAACTCCTCTTTGACTAAACATAACATTATAATTCAATTCTTGAGATAAACCTTCCCAAATTTTAAGAGCATGGTCATATAAACCCGCACTTGCATCCCATAAATAATTAGATCTTATTATTGTAGTATTTCGACCAGTATTTCCTCCTCCTATCCAACCTTTTTCCACAACAGCAATATTCTTCATGTTATGTTTTTTTGCTAGATAATAGGCAGTTGCAAGACCATGTCCTCCACCACCAACAATTACTGCATCATATTCTTTTTTAGGCTCAGGATCTTTCCAAGCTTTCTCCCAATTTTCATGATAAGAAAAAGCGTTTTTAATAAGTGAAAATATTGAATACTTATTTTTCATAATTATTGAATAATTACTTTATAAATATTGATTATTCAATACAATCAGAAGTGACAAATTTATTGGAAGAGTGGGTGAGAGGCTGAAACCAGTCGTTTGCTAAATGACCGTGCGAGGAAACTTGTACCGAGGGTTCGAATCCCTCCTCTTCCGCCATTTTTAGTATAAAGGATCATCCTTAAAGAAATTTATCATTGTAACTGGCTTTTGAGCTAAAATATAACGATAGACGTTGTAGTTCTCCAGTACTCTTTGCACATAATTTCTTGTTTCTTTAAATTTGATTAATTCAATCCAGTTTACATAATCAATTTGGTTCTTTTGTGGATTTTTATTTATTTTTTTCCAATATCTGACTCTTTTAGGTCCGGCATTATAGGCCGCTATTGCAAAGGGATAAGCACCATCATATTCTAAAATTAGTCCAGCTATATAGTGAGAACCTAAATTGATATTATATTCTGCATCTCTTGTTAATCTAGATTTTGAATAAGGAAGTTTTGCTTGTTTAGCTACTACTTTTGCCGTGTAAGGCATGAGCTGCATTAATCCTTTTGCTCCTGCGTGACTGTTAGCACTTAAATCAAATTCACTTTCTTGTCTTATTATTGACAGTATAAATGCAGTATCAGGAATTTTTCTTCCATTTATATAATTTGGAGTACTTATAATTGGATAATTATATTTGTTATGAAATCTTTTTTCATATGATGCAATTTTTGCTATTTGAATAGCAAAATCAAATCTATCAATGCTTGTTGCTAATTCTGCTGCTAAAACTTCACTACCATTATTTATATCATCATTAGCCAAATGTCTTAAAATATGTTTTGTATATTTATCTTCGTTCAGCTCATCAAGAAGATAAACTGTTTTGACTAATTCTTTTTTAAAAAAGTAGTCTCTATATTCTTTTGAAACTTCAATATCTCTAGATAGTTCAAAAGGCTGATTGGGATTTAACTCCATAAATGCTAACTGACCATAATATGTAGTTAGAAAATTAGATGCTTTACCAAACCATTCATTAGCTAATTCATTTTTACCAAGTTTCTGATAAGTTTTAGCTAACCAATAGGCTCCTCTCGAAGTACTTATCGGGTAACCAACATTATTATAAAAATTTTCAAAATGATCCTTAGCTAACAAAGGATCATCTAAGAAACTTAATGCTATCCATCCACTCATCCATTCTGCAGCTGCATACTCGGGTCCATCAGTCAAAGCATGATTACTTGCAATTTTATAAGCTAAAGCATATTTCTTTTTATAAATTAATGATCTTGAAATGATTTCTCTTTCAAACCACCACTTATCTGGTCTGACTAAATAATCTTTGGTATTTTTAATTTTTACTAAAATTTCAACAGAACTATCAACCCTTCCTCTTTTTCTTCTCCATTTTAATCTGTCGTAATTTAAACCCGCATCGTTTTTAAATTTTGCTGGAACTTTAGAAATAGCATTATCTACACCATACGATTTACTCATTAACAATTGACGTGCTGTATAAAGCAACTCATAATCTTTAGGTAAATATCTTAATAATCTTTTTAAATCCCAGTATTTATTATTCCAAGCCAAGTAATCTGCTCTTTTAATATAATCATCCGCATTGAGATATTTTTTGAATTTTTTTCTATAGAATCTTAATTCAGATTTGCTTAATTCGGCAGTAATCCATCCTTCTTTAATATATGAAATACCTTTTTGTGTATTACCATTGAGAATTATACTTTCTCCAAGTATCATTTTTCCAAAACCACTTAAAGGTTCATCAACACCGAACCAATCGATAATTTTTTTGGGTGAAATAGTATCTGTAGAAAGTTTATGCTCTGCTAAATATTTTACTCTTCCCAATCGTGGATAATCCTCATTTTTGTCTATAAAAGTTTTATAATCGTAATATGATGCTTTATTTCCTTTAGTTAGTAGATGTCTCCATTGTATGAAATTATAGACTGATTTATCTCTTGCTTTTTTTGCTGTTTTCAATGCGGCAGGCCATTTTGCTTGTTTCATTTCTGAAATAGCCTTTTTCGCAATTTCGAAATCTTTCTTGTTATAATATTTGGATTTTTTCGCTGTATCAGTTTTTTTGGTTCCAGCTATTAAAGGTTTCTTTTTTGGTAGAATAATACCTAAGTCTTTTTCAGCTTTTAACTTTATTTCACCTTCAGGCTTTTTTTTAATTTCCTCTACTATTTTTTTGGGAATTGGTTTTGGCAGAGGCTTCATTACATCAATTAATAACTTCTGGTCCTTTTCTGCTTTAGTTTGGATCGGTTTCTTTAAAGGTATTATTTCAGTAGAAAACAAAATAGTAATAGTAGAGAAGAAAAATAAATTGATAAAAAATATGAATTTTTTTAGCATAATCTTTTAGTATATGAATCCACAAACTATGTTATAAGTATTTATGTTCAAAGGATCAAATGTTGCTTTAGTCACCCCGTTTAAAAATGATAAACTTGATGATGAAACTTACATTAAGTTAATCCATTTTCATATTGAAAATGGGACAAATGGTTTGGTTCCAGCTGGAACAACTGGTGAGTCTCCAACTTTAAGCCATAATGAGCATGAAAGGGTAATTGATTTATGTGTCAAAGAGAGTAATGGAAAATTACCTGTATTTGCTGGTACTGGGTCAAACTCTACTGAGGAGGCTATTTCATTGACTACTCATGCTGAAAAAATGGGAGCAGATGGAGCTTTAATTGTAACTCCTTATTATAATAAGCCTACCCAAGAGGGACTTTATCAACATTATAAAGCAATAAATGATAAATGTGGAATTCCAATTCTTATTTATAACATTCCTGGAAGATCAGTGATTGATATGTCAGTTGAAACGATGGCAAGATTATTTGAATTAAAAAATATTATTGGTGTTAAGGATGCAACAGGAGATTTAACAAGAGTAGATAAAACATTAAAAAAATTAGGTAAAGATTTTATACAATTAACAGGAAATGATGATAACGCTTTAGAGTTTAATAGAAAAGGTGGAGTAGGTGCTATAAGTGTAACAGCTAACATTGCCCCAAAACTTTGCTCTGATTTCCAAAGATTTTCAAAGTCTAACAATGATAATGAAATTAAAGAGTCTGAGAGATTAAATGAAATATTGCAGCCTGTTCACCATGCTATGTTTGTTGAAAGCAATCCTAGCCCAGTAAAGTACGCTGCAAAATTATTAAATTTATGCGATGACGAAGTAAGATTACCATTAGTAAAAGTAACAGATACTACCAAAGAAATTGTTAAAAAGGCTCTTCATACAGCTAAATTAATTTAATGAACAAAAAAACCAATTCTGGTTTAAAAATAATATGTTTGAATAGAAAGGCTAATTATAATTATTTTTTTGAAGATTTATTAGAAGCTGGAATTGTTCTCAAAGGCTCTGAGATTAAATCAATTAGAGAAGGAAAAGTTAATATTGCTGACTCATATGCTGTTGAAAAAGATGGTGAGTTGATTTTAATTAATTCTCATATAGCATCTTATAAACAAGCCAGTTATTCTAACCACAATCCAACAGATGAAAGAAAGTTACTTTTAAATAAACGGGAAATAAATAAATTAATAGGAAAAATGCAAAGAGACGGTCTTACCATTGTTCCCACTAAAATGTATTTTAAAAAAGGAAAAGCAAAAATTGAACTTGCGGTAGCAAAAGGGAAAAAACTGCATGACAAAAGAGCAAGTAAAAAAGATAGGGATTGGAATCGTGACAAATCAAGATATTTTAGAAAATCAAGCTAATCGTATTTATTTAGGTATTGGCTCAAATTTAGGAAACAGAAGATATAAAATCGAACAAGCTAAGTATGAATTATCGTTAAGAAATATTAGACTTGTCAAATCATCAAATTTTTATGAGAGTTTATCATGGCCAGATGAAAGTAAACCTAAATACTTAAATATTGTCTTAGAAGTTATTTCTGATCTAAAACCTTTAGAGTTACTTAAAGTATCTAAAGACATTGAAATCAGCCTCGGTCGTAAAAAAAGGTATAAAAATGCCCCTAGAGAATGTGATATAGACATAATTGATTATAAAAGTAAAAAAATTAGTCAAAAAATCAATTTACCTCATCCAAGAATGCACAATAGAAATTTTGTCCTTTTTCCATTATTTGAATTAAATAAAAATTGGAAACACCCAATTTCCAAAGATCACATTAAAAAACTCATAATATCATTACCAAATAGAGACATAAGATCTATTAAACAAATCTAAATTAATGATATAATAAGGTGTATGCTTAATTCAGATGATTTAATAAACAAAGTAAAAGGATATAATAAGTTTTTAAATCCAGATAGATTAAATAAGGCTTATGATTTTGCCGTAAAGGCACATAGCAATCAAAAAAGAGCCTCAGGTGATCCATATTCTGTTCATCCAATTGAGGTGGCTAACATATTAACTGATTTAAAATTAGATAGTGCAACAATTACTACTGGTTTATTACATGACACTATTGAGGATACATATGCAACTTATGAAACTATTAAAGGTGAGTTTGGAGATGAGGTTGCAGATTTAGTTGACGGTGTTACAAAGATTTCTGCACTTGAAAATAATGCATCATCTAATTCTAAAGCAGAAAATTTTAGGAAATTAATTTTAGCAACTTCAAAAGATATTAGAGTTTTATTAGTAAAAATTGCTGATCGACTGCATAACATGAGAACTATAAAAGCAATCTCAAAAGAGGAAAAAAGAAAAAGGATTTCCCAAGAAACTATGGAAATTTATGCTCCGTTAGCAGACAGAATGGGAATGCATAGAATTAGGGATGAGTTAGAAGATCTCTCTTTTGAAATTTTAAATAACGATGCAAGGTTATTAATTCAAAAAAGACTTGATGAAATAAAATTAGATAAAAAAGATATTTTTGAGACTTTATCAAATGAAATAAGAAAATTATTAGATCAAAATAAAATCTCTTCTAAAATATATGGAAGAGAAAAAACCCCTTTTTCAATCTGGAGAAAAGTTCAAAAAAAAAGAGTTTCTTTGGAGCAAATTACCGATATCATCGGATTTAGAATTATTTTGGATAATGTTGACGACTGTTACAAAACTTTAGGAATAATTCACAAAGAATATAATTGTATACCTGGGAAATTTAAAGATTATATATCTTCAGCAAAAATTAATGGTTATAAATCAATTCATACCGCAGTTATTGGATCTAATAGAAAACCCATAGAAATTCAAATAAGAACTAAAGAGATGCACGATTTTGCTGAGAGAGGAATAGCTTCTCATTGGCAATATAAGTCCTCAGAAAAATTCAACTCTCTTACCTGGAAAGAATATGATTGGTTGAAAGATTTAGTTGAAATCATAGAAAAAAATGAAAATCCTGAACACTCTTATGAATACACTAAACTTCAAATGTTCCAGGAAAATGTTTTTTGTTTTACTCCCAAAGGTTCAGTAATCAAATTACCCAAAGATGCAACAGCAATAGATTTTGCTTATGCAGTCCATACAAAAATTGGTGATACGGCAGTTGGATGTGAAATAAACGGAAATAAGAGTGAACTTCAATCAATTTTAAGAAATGGTGATAGAATAAAAATAATTACTTCAAAAAATCAATCACCATCACTTCACTGGATTCCAACAACAAAAACTGGAAAAGCCAGAGCTGCTATAAGAAGATATTGGCATGATAGGGGTGAGGAGAAGCAGGAAAGAATAAAAAAATACAATACCACTTTATGGATTTCATTACCTGATAAACCAGGTCAATTAGGAAATGTAAGTTCATTAATAGGTGAACATAAATTAAATATTTCAAATTTAGTAATGGCTGGAAAAAAACCTGACTATATCAATTTTAAATTTCAGCTGATAATAAGAGATTTGAAAAATTTTACTAATTTTATTGCAGAGCTTAAACAAAAGGGTATAAAATTTAAGATAATTAGACACGAAGATAAAAGAAATGCTTTCACACAAAAAATCCTTAGATATTTTAAGAAAGACTAATGCTTTATTAGAAGGACACTTCATTTTATCTTCTGGATTACATTCTTCAAAGTATATCCAGTGTGCTAAACTTTTAAGTTATCCATCAAAAGCTGAAAAAATATGTAAATCATTGGCTTTAAAAATCAAAAAAAATTTTAGAAAATTTGATTTAATTTTGGCACCGGCCATTGGTGGTATTGTGATAGGTTACGAAATTGGTAGGATTTTAAAAAAAGAGACGATTTTTTGTGAGAGAGTTAAAGGCAAATTCACTCTGAGAAGAGGTTTTAAAATTAAAAGAGGCTCTAAAGTTATTATTATTGAAGATGTAATAACCACAGGAAAATCCAGCATGGAATGCGTAAAACTAATAAAAAAATCTAATGCAAAATTAGTGGGTTTTGCGACAATTATTGATAGATCATCAAAGAAAACATTGAAAATAAAAAAAAAAATAATTTCACATCTTAAAATTGAAGTACCAACCTATAAATCAAACAAAATACCAAAGGAATTAGACTCAATTCCCATTTCAACACCAGGAAGCAGATTTATTAAGTGAAACGGTTAGGTGTAAATATTGATCATGTTGCGACAGTTCGAAATGCCAGAGGTGAATTTCATCCTGACCCATATAAAGCTGCATTATTTGTCAAAAAAAAAGGTGCCGACTCTATTACAATACACCTTCGAGAAGACAGGAGACACATAAGAGATTTAGACGCAAAAAAAATTTGTTCAATAAAAAAATTATTAGTAAACTTAGAAATTTCAACAAATAGGAATATTGTTAAGAATGCTTTGAGAATAAAACCAAAATTTATTTGTATTGTACCTGAAAATAGAAATGAAATAACAACCGAAGGTGGTTTAAATTTAAAGAAAAATAAAAACAAAATTAAAAAGATAATATCACAATTTAAAAAAAAAAAGATTAGAACGAGCTTATTTGTAAATCCAAATATAAAAGATATTTATTTGTCTAAAGAAATAGGTGCTGATTGTGTTGAAATACATACAGGACATTTTTCAAATCTGATAAAATCGAAAAAATCTTTCATTAAGGAATTTTTAAAGATTAAGAAATGTGCAATATTAGCATCAAAAATTGGTGTAGAGGTACATGCTGGACACGGTCTGGATTTCAAATCTACCAAAATACTAACCAAGATAAATGAAATAGTAGAGTTTAATATTGGACATTTTATTATTGGTGAGTCTATTTTTTATGGTTTACCATTTGTCATAAAAAAGTTTAAAAGAATTATCAAAAATTAGAATGAAAATTTTAGGTATCGGTGTAGATATTGTTGAAAATAAAAGGCTTAAAAATTCTATTAAAAATAAAAGTTTTATCTCAAGATTATTCACTTTACTTGAAATTAAAAATTCTAGGTTGGTAAAAGATAAATCTATCTATTTTTCAAAAAAATTTGCAGCAAAAGAATCATTCTCTAAAGCACTTGGAACTGGATTCAGAAAAGGGTTAAATTTTAAAGATGTTGAAATTTTAAATGATAATTTAGGTAAACCATATTTTAGATTAAATAATAAAACCAAAAAAATTATAATGAAAACATTAAAAGTTAAAAATTTTGATATATTTCTTTCAATATCTGATGAAAAAGAATATTCAATTGCATTTACTATAATTCAGGCCAAAAATGTTTAATAAAAAATTTTTTATAGAAAACTTTAAGACACTTTTTTATGCTTTTATTATAGCTATAATTATTAGATCCTTAATTATCCAACCATTTTATATTCCATCTTCATCCATGGAACCTGGTTTATTAGTTGGAGACAGACTTTTTGTAACAAAATATTCATATGGTTATAGCAAGCACTCATTTCCATTTAGTCCACCTATTTTTGAGAATAGAATTTTTTCTAGCAAGCCAAATAGGGGTGACGTAATAGTTTTTAAAACCCCTGCAGATAATAGAACAGATTATATTAAAAGACTTATTGGTCTACCGGGAGATAAAATTCAGTTTGTAGATTCCAATTTATATCTAAATAATAGTGAAATTCTTAAATCGAAGGTTTCAGAAAGAGATACAATTTATTGTGGCGAAAAGACTATTAATGTTTTTACATTTGAGGAAAAATTGCCAAACGGAAAAATTTACAAAACCGTCTATCTCAAAAATTTCACTTTTGATAATTCTGATGTTTTTACTGTTCCTGATAACCATTACTTCTTTTTAGGTGATAATAGAGATTGTTCAAAAGATAGCAGGTATTTGACCAGCGTGGGTTATGTTCATGAAGATAATCTAGTTGGTAAAGCAAGATTTATTTTTTTTTCATCTGATAGATCAGTTGGTAGTATTTTTGCTTTTTGGAAATGGAACAAATCTATTCGATTTGACAGATTTTTTAAGAAAATTATTTGATGAAAATTGATTATTCTAAACTAGAAAAAAAAATAGATTATAAGTTTAAAAATAGAAATTTACTTGTTCAAAGTCTTACTCATAAAAGTTTTAATAAAATGAATAATAATGAAAAAATAGAATTTTTAGGAGACAGAGTTTTGGGTTTAGTTATCGCAAAAAAACTTTTAGAGATATATCCAGAGGAAAAGGAAGGAATTTTGGATAAAAAATATGCTTCATTAGTAAATAAAAAGACATGTTTGGAAATTGCTAAAAGTATTAATTTGCAAAATTATATTTTAATTTTTAATCCTAGAAATAGATCAGTTACAATTGAGGATAAGGTGATATCAGATAGTTGTGAAGCTTTAATTGGAGCTATTTACCTTGATAGGGGATTTAATATAACAGAGAAAATTATATTAGAATTGTGGAAAGAAAAAATAAAAGAAAGTGTGATTACTCAAATTGATGCAAAAACAAAACTTCAAGAGTTTTCATTGAAAAAGTTCAAAAGACTGCCCACTTATAAAATAATCTCTAATACTGGCCCAAGACATAAGCCTATTTTTAGAGTTGCTGTAAAATTACAAAATACGAAATTTTATAATGGTGAGGGAAAGTCTAAAAAAGAAGCAGAGCAGAATGCAGCTTTACTTTGTTTAAATGATAATTTGATTTAATGAATTGGGACGATACAGGTTTTTTACTTTCAAAAAATAGATATAACGAAAATTCTCTTATTTCGGAATTTTATACTAAAAATCATGGAAAAATATCGGGTATCGTTTTTGGTGGTACTTCAAAAAAAATCAAAAATTATCTTCAAATTGGTAATCAACTTTATCTAAATTATAACTCTAAATCTGAGAATAAATTAGGATATTTTAAATTAGAAATTCAAAAAGTTTATTCACCTATATATTTTGAAAATTCTCAAAAACTTTCATGCATTAATTCTGCAATGAGTTTAATTCGTTTATTAACAGCTGAGTCTCAATCTAATATTAAAATATTTGACCTTATTCAAAAATTTTATTTGATACTCTCAAATGATGAGTGGTTAAAAGATTATATTTTTTGGGAATTAGAATTACTTAAGACCATAGGTTTTGATTTAGAATTAAGTAATTTTGCAACTAAAGAGTTATCAGATGATAAAATAATATATGTAGTTAAATCCAAAAATGAAAAAAAGATAATACCAAATTTTCTAATTGATAAGAAAATTGTAGTTAATGATTTAAATATACTTTTAAATGGATTGAAATTAGTAAGTGATTTTATAGAAAAAACCATATTAAAACCAAATAACTTAAACTATCCAATTAGCAGAACTCAGTTTATAAATTCATTGAGATAATTAAGGTAAAATTTCATTTAATCTGTCTGCATAATAACTTACTATTGCGTTTGCACCAGCTCTTTTAAAACTCATTAAATTTTCAAAGATCGCATCTTTATTTATTATCTTTTTTTCTACAGCGTTGGATAACATGCTATATTCACCAGAAACTTGATAGGCGAAAACTGGTATCTTAAATTTATTTTTTATTGATCTGATAATATCAAGATAGGGTAAACCAGGCTTTACCATAACCATATCTGCACCCTCTTTTATATCTAAAGCCACCTCTCTTATTGCTTCATCATAATTCCTAAAATCCATTTGATAAGTTTTTTTATCTCCTTTTAAGGCAACCTTAGATCCCACGGCATCTCTAAAAGGTCCATAAAAGTTAGAGGCATATTTAACTGCGTAAGAAAGAATTTGAGTATTTTTAAAATTTTCTTTATCTAGAGCTTTTCTAATTCTACCAATTCTCCCATCCATCATATCTGATGGTGCTAACACATCACAACCCATTTGAGCTTGTAATAAAGATTGCTGAATTAAGATCTCTATAGTTTCGTCATTCATTATATTGTTTGATTTGAGAATTCCATCATGACCATGTTTTGTATAAGGATCCAAAGCTACATCACACATTATTCCAATTTTGTTTTTGTATCTTTTTTTAATGTATTTTATAGCTTTACATACTAAATTATCTTCATTTATAGCTTCGCTTCCTAAATCATCTTTTAATTTAAATGATGTATAAGGAAATAAAGCAACCATTGGTATCTGATTTTTAATAGCTCGATCTAAGATTATTCCCAATCTATTAATAGAATATCTATATACACCTGGCATAGATTTTATTGGTTGGGTTTTGTTTTTACCCTCAATCAAGAATATAGGAAGTATAAAGTCATTCGGTGATAAGTTGTTTTCAGAGACAAGTCTTCTTGACCAGCTGTTTTTTCTATTTCTTCTTAGTCTCAAACTAGGATATTTTCCTGTAATCATATTTAATTTTTATTTTAAAAATGCGACAAATGTAATATACACATATATAGTAAAAAAGGTACAAAGCAATCACGATGACAGTTGAGAATACAAAAATAATAAATTTAAATGTAAAAAAAGAAGAACGAGTTTTAGATTTTAGCGACTTCCAAAAACAAGAAATAAAATTTGACATCTCAAAACTTCAAGAAGCGTATAATCAAATTATTCAGACTAAAAAGTTTGAAGATGCAGGTGTTACCCATTTTGGTGCTATATCTTTAACGCAAATTCCTGGCGATCCTGACTCTATAAAAGGAAATAAAGCAAGAGGTCTTTATTGGACTAAACCTGACAGATCTGGCAAAGAAGTAATGAGGGAAGGAGCGATAAATGAATCTGCATATAGTGAATTTATTAAAGATTATGATAATACTTACTTTAAACATGTGTATGATGTTTTGTCCTCAAAGTATAAATTAGGTAGGATGAGAATTTTACTTAAGGAACCACGATCAACTTTAAGTTGGCATAGAGACCCAGAGCCTAGATTGCATATACCTATAATCACGAATCCTGGTTGTATTATGGTTATAGATAATGTTGCTAAACACATGCCAGCAGATGGATCGGTTTGGATTACAAATAATACGAAATACCATAACGCCTTTAATGGTGGTGAAGAAAATAGAATACATCTTGTTGCATGTGTTTTAGATTACAAGTTCAACTAATTTGAAAAAAATTTTTATTTCCTCAGATCACGCTGGCTTTAGATTAAAAGAAGACATAAAAAAACACCTTAAAAGTATAAAATTAAATTTTAAAGATCTTGGACCTGCAAATGATAATAGTGTTGATTATCCAGATTACGCGCATAAATTAGCAAAAAAAGTCAAAGTCAGTAAAAATAATGTTGGAATCCTTGTATGTGGCTCAGGTACCGGAATGAATATTGCGGCAAATAAGCATAAAAATATACGTGCAGCACAGTGTTTTAACACAAAATCTACCAAATTATCCAGATTGCATAATGATGCAAACATCATTACATTAGGCTCCAGATTAATTAGTAAAAAAAATGCTTTCAAATTTATTAAAATTTTTTTAAATACTAAATTTGACGGCGGCAGACACTTAAGAAGGATTAAAAAGATTTAAATATGTCTAGTGAAAAGAGTTACTTAAACGATAGCTATAAAAGTTTCTTTGAAGATGGTTTATCCATTAAAGATCCAGAGTTATATAAAGCTATTAAAGATGAACTAATAAGACAGCAACAACATATTGAGTTAATTGCTTCAGAAAATATAGTTTCTCAAGCTGTATTGGAAGCCCAAGGTTCAGTATTAACTAACAAATATGCAGAAGGTTATCCAGGTAAGCGTTATTACAACGGTTGTGAACATGTTGATGTCGCTGAAAATCTTGCAAATGAAAGATTAAAAAAATTATTCAATTGTAAATTTGCAAACTCTCAACCTCACTCAGGAGCACAAGCTAATGGTGCTGTATTTTTAGCTCTGCTAAGTCCTGGCGATACATTTATGGGAATGAGTTTAAATTCTGGTGGACATATAACTCACGGTCTAAAAATTTCAATGTCAGGTAAATGGTTTAATGCAATTAGTTATGATGTTGATAAAAAATCTGAACTTATAGACTATGATAATGTTGAAAAACTTGCTTTAGAAAATAAACCGAAACTAATTATAGCTGGTGGAAGCGCTTACTCAAGAGTAATAGATTTTAAAAGATTTAGAGAAATTGCTGATAAAGTTGGTGCTTATCTCATGGTTGACATGGCTCATTTTTCTGGCTTAGTTGCGGGGAAAGGATATCCAAACCCATGTGATCATGCTCATGTTGTTACATCAACAACACACAAAGTTTTTAGAAGTGCAAGAGGTGGCATAATTTTAACTAATCATGAGGATCTTGCGAAAAAATTTAACACTGCGGTTTTTCCTGGATACCAAGGTGGTCCATTAATGCATGTTATCGCAGCCAAAGCCGCAGGTTTTCTGGAAGCTTTACAACCAGAATTTAAAGATTACATAAAGTCAGTCCTAGCAAATGCAAAAATGTTAGCTGAAACTTTAAAAAATAATGGTTTTAAAATTTATTCTGACGGAACTGATACACATTTAATGTTGGTAGATTTGAGACCTTACAACGTTAAAGGTAATCTTGCTGCTGAAAGTCTTTCAAGAGCAAATATCACTTGTAATAAAAATGGAATTCCTTTTGATGCTGAAAAACCAATGATTACGTCAGGTATAAGGTTGGGAACTCAAGCAGCTACAACCCGTGGCTTTGGTTTAAATGAATTTAAAACTGTTGGTGAATTAATTACAAAAACATTAAAGGGTTTATCCGAAAATCCAAATGATAACAGCAAAGTAGAAAATGAAGTAAAAAATGAGGTTATTTCTTTAACTTCATCATTCCCGATATATAAAAATTTGTAGTAGATGATTTGTCCTTGTGTAAAAAAAGGTGAAACCTCGGTTGTGGATTCACGTCCAACCGAAGATGGGACTGCCATTCGTAGAAGACGATTATGTGTTTGTGGCGAGAGATTTACGACTTTTGAAAGAATTCAACATAGAGAATTAATGGTAATTAAAAAAAGTGGGCGAAAATCATCTTTTGATAGAGATAAACTTGCAAAATCAATTTATATAGCTTTAAAAAAAAGACCATTAGATACGGAAACAGTTGAAAAATTTATTAGTAAAATCTCAAGATCAGTTGAGGATCTTGGACAGAATGAAATTTCATCTAATACTATTGGCACTATGGTTATGGACGGATTAAAAGAACTAGATCCCGTTGCTTACGTAAGATTTGCATCTGTGTACAGAAATTTTAGAGAAGAAAAAGATTTTGTGCAATTCGTGGACAAACTTGATGTCTACAAAAAAAGATAAATTTTCAACTAAAGATAAACTATATATGGAGATAGCCTTGAAACTGGCTAAATCTCGATATGGTCATACAGGATTAAATCCCTCTGTTGGTTGTGTGATTGTCAAAAATGATAAGATCATTTCAATTGGCCAAACATCAATAAATGGAAGACCTCACGCGGAGTCTAATGCAATCAGAAACTCTATTGAGAATTTAAATGGATCAAAAATGTATGTGACTTTAGAACCATGTTGTCATTATGGCGTTACGCCGCCGTGTACAAATTTAATTGCAAAATCTAAAATTTCAGAGGTAATTTATTCAGTTTCGGATGCAGATATAAGAGTTAAAAATAAAAGTTTTAAAATTTTAAGATCGAAAAAAATTAAAGTTAAAAAAGGGCTTTTAAAGGAAAAAGTAGAAAATTTTTATTCAACTTATTTTTTTAATAGAAAGAAAAAATTGCCATATGTTACTGGTAAAATAGCTGTTTCCAAAAATAATCTAATTTATAGTAAATTAGATAAAAAAATTACAAACACTAAGGCTGATAAATTTACCCATCTATTGAGATATAAAAATGACTCATTAATGATTTCATATAAAACATTAAATAATGATAATCCAAAATTAAATTGCAGATTAAACGGGTTAAAGAAATATTCTCCAGTAAGAGTTATTTTAGACAGTAAACTCAATACCAATATTAACAGTTTTATAATAAAAACAGCAAACCAATCTAATACTATTATTTTTTACAATAAAGCTGGTAACTCACGAATTTTAAGTTTTAAAAAAAAAGGAATAAATTTGATCAGATCTGAAATTGATAATAAAGGAAGATTTGATATCAAAACTATATTAAGAAAATTATACAAATTGAACTGTAGAAATTTATTAGTAGAAGGGGGTGATAAATTAACTGATTATCTTATAAGGAACAAAATTTTCAATAGATTTTATTTATACAAAAGTAACAAAAAACTTTCAAAAAAATCTGAATATTTGAATTTTAATAGTTTAAATTCGTTGAAACAAAAATATAAAAATAAAATAAACTTAAAACTAGATTTAGGAAAAAATAAGATAACACTATATAAAATTTAATATGTTTAATGGAATAATATATAATCAGGGTATTATAAAGAAAATTGTCAAAAGACCCAAAGGTATAAATATTTTTGTAAAAAGTAATCTTAAAGTATCTAAAAAAGATATAGGATTATCAGTAGCCTGTGATGGTGTATGTTTAACATTAATTTCTTATAAATCACAATTGATGGAGTTTTATCTTTCAAAAGAGACAATAATCCGATCTAAATTTAAATATACAAAGAATAAAGATATAATTAATTTAGAGCTACCACTAAAATATGGAACAAAAATCTCAGGACATATTTGTCAGGGTCATGTTGATACGGTTGCGAAGGTTTTAAGTATAAAAAAAATTGATAAATCATTTATTTTTGACTTTGCGATACCCAAAAAAGAGAGAAAACATCTCATTGAAAAGGCTTCAATTTGTGTAAATGGAATATCACTTACAATTTCAAAAGTAACCAAAAAAGGTTTTCAAATTTGGATAATTCCACATACTTATAAAGAAACTAATTTATCAAAACTCAATAAATATGATTTGGTAAATATTGAGATAGATATCTTATCTAAATACGTTAGAAATTATTTTTATGAAAAAAAATAATTTTGCACCTATAGAAACAATAATAAATGTCGCTAAAAAAGGAGGTATGTTCATATTGGTTGATGATGAAAAAAGAGAAAACGAGGGTGATTTGGTGATTTCATCATCAGACTCTACCGCAAAAAATATTAATTTTATGGCAAAACATGGTCGTGGTTTAATTTGTTTAGCACTGGACAGTTTACAAGCTAAAAGATTAAATCTATCTTTAATGTCTCCAGTAAATCAATCTAGAAATAAAACAGCTTTTACAATTTCTATAGAAGCAAAGAAGGGGATTACAACAGGTATATCGGCTAAAGATAGAGCTAAAACAATTAAGATCGCATCAAAAAAAAATGTTAATAAAAAAGATATAGTATCTCCTGGTCACATTTTTCCAATAATTGCTAAAGATGGAGGTGTTCTAGTAAGAGCAGGTCATACAGAAGCCTCTGTTGATATATCAAAATTAGCAAAAAAAAATAATTCAGCAGTTATTTGTGAAATTATGAATGAAAATGGTACAATGGCTAAAGGCCAAGATCTATTTGATTTCGCAGAAAAACATAAACTTAAAATTGGAAAAATAGAAGATTTAATTGCTTACAGATTAAAAAAAGAAAAATTAATAAGATTAAAAAAACAAAGCCAAATCAATTTTAAAAAACAAAAATATAAAATTAGAATTTATGAGAATTTATTAGATGGCGCAGAACATTTTGCACTTATCAAAGGTAAAATTAGAAGAGGTATTACTCCAAGAGTAAGAGTCATTTCATCTAATATTGTACAAAATTATCTAATAAATCAAAAATTACCAAATTCATTTAATAAAACATTAAATTATTTTAAGAAATATCAAAATTGTGTTTTAGTATTTATAAAAGACTCAAACTTGAGATCGGTGACACAAACATTAAGAAGGTATAACAATAGAGATTTTATAAAAAAAGGAAATGATAAATCAATCAAAAATTATGGTATTGGTGCTCAAATAATAAAAGATCTTAAAATTAAAAATATGATATTAATAACTAGATCATTAAAAAAAGTTATTGGTTTAGATGGTTACGGTATTAAAATCACAAAACAAGAATTGATATAATGAAAAAAAAGTTTTTAATTGTTTTAGCAAATTATTATAAAGACATAAGTGGTGGATTACTAAAAAGTGCTTTGAGAAATATCCCTAAATCAGGCCAAGTAAAAGTTATTAAAGTTCCTGGTGTTTTTGAAATTCCTGTAACAATTTCGAAAAATATAAAAAAGTTTGATGCTTTTTTGGCTTTAGGTTGTGTTATTAAAGGTGAAACACCTCATTTTGATTTTATTTCTCAAGCATCTACAAATGCGATAATGGAACTATCAATTGTAAAAAAAAAACCTATTGGTAATGGTATTATTACATGCTTAAATATGAAACAGGCTAGGGCTAGAAAAAACAAAGGTGCCGAGGCAGCTATTGCGGTTGTCTCAATTTTAACGCAGAAATGAGAAATATCTTTAAGCCAAAAAATAATCCTAGAGTAATCATTATTCAAAAACTTTATGGGAAATTTTATAATGAGGATGATGAATTACAATTCCCTAAACATAGATTTAAGAAATTTATCAAAGATATTGTAACAGGCACTATTGAAAGAAATGATCTAATTCTTGAAGAGTTAAACACCAAATTAGGTGATAAATTTGTTTTTACAAAATTAGATAAAATATTTCAAATTATTCTTAAAGCTGCAACTTATGAATTTATGTATAAACCAAATTTATCAATCAATATTATTATTAAAGAATATTTGAATTCCTCTAATTTTTTTCTTCAAGACTCCCAAACAAAATATCTAAATGCTTTACTAGATGATTTAGGAAAAAAACTAAGATCTAAAAATGCATGAATTTGAATTAGTTGATAATTTTTTTAAAATTTTATCTAAGCATAATAAGGCTGCTTTGGGTTTAAATGATGATGTTTTTTTTGATAAAAAAAAAGGAACAGTAATATCTGTTGATACATATAATATCAAATCACATTTTTTAGATTTTAAATATCCAGACCTCATAATAAAAAAGATTTTAAGATCTTCTATCTCTGATTTAATTTGTAAGGGTGTTGAACCTAAGTATTACTTTATTTCAGGCTCAGGCAATAAAAAAGATTTTACAAAAAAAAATTTATATAAAATATCGAGGTCACTTAAAAAAGAACAACAAAAATATAATTTAAGTCTATGTGGAGGAGATACAACATTTTCTAATAAATTGAGTTTTACTATTGTATCATTAGGTTATTCCAAAAGTATACTGTATAGAAATAAGGCTAAATTAAATGATGATATTTACGTTACAGGTAATTTAGGTGATAGTTTTGTTGGTCTTCAGATCCTAAAAGGTAAACTAAAAGTAAATACCAAAATGTCTAAATTTTTTATTCAGAAATATTATCAACCTGACTTACAATTGAAATTAGCAAAAACTCTTAATAATTTTGCTAATACGTCAATTGATATTTCGGATGGCCTCATTGATGATTTAAAAAAAATGATTAATAAACAAAATTTTTCTTTTCAACTTAGTGAAAAGTCAATTCCTATATCAAAGTTTTTAGTGAAATTAATAAATATCAAGAAATTAAGAAAATTAGATGTAACTTCAAAAGGTGACGATTATCAGATACTCTTTACTGCTAACGTTAATAAAGCAAGAATCATTAAAAAAATTTCTAAAATTACAGGTATAAAAATTACAAAAATTGGTAAAATTATATCCGGTAAAAATGTGTCTAGAATTTTAAATGAAAAAGGTAAGCAAATATTGGCAAAAAACAAAGGTTATGTTCATCGATTTTGAAAGTTAATCATTGTCTTTTTCAGCTTTTTTTGTATTGTCCGGGCTTAAAAAATTAACAACAAACAACTTAAGGTTTATATGAACTCAACAGTGGAAACGATTTTATTATACACAATTGGAGCAGGTTTATTATCTATTATTTACGGATTTTTAACTGGAAAAAATATTCTTAATACAAGTTCTGGTAACGCAAAGATGCAAGATATTGCATCTGCTATTCAAATTGGTGCGAAAGCATACTTAGCAAGGCAATATAAAACTATTGCTATTGTTGGTGTAGTTGTTTTAGTTGTTGTTAGTATTGCATTTAGTCCTTTGGTTGGTTTAGGTTATTTAATTGGAGCAGCCTTATCAGGTATTGCTGGTTATGTTGGTATGTTAGTTTCTGTAGAAGCAAATGTAAGAACTGCTGAAGCATCAAGAAAGGGATTAGCTCAAGGTCTTTCTGTAGCATTTAAATCGGGTGCTGTCACTGGAATGTTGGTAGCCGGTTTAGCATTATTGGCTATAGCAGTTTATTATTATTTGTTAATTAAATTTGATATTGAGGAAAGAGAAATTGTAAACGCTCTTGTTGCGCTTGGTTTTGGAGCTTCTTTGATATCTATATTTGCACGATTAGGTGGTGGAATTTTTACAAAAGGTGCTGATGTTGGAGCTGATTTAGTAGGAAAAGTCGAGGCAGGTATACCGGAGGATGATCCAAGAAATCCAGCAGTAATAGCAGATAATGTTGGAGATAATGTTGGCGATTGTGCTGGGATGGCTGCAGATTTATTTGAAACTTATGCTGTTACCATTGTTGCAACAATGGTTTTGTCTTCAATTTTTTTTGTTGGAGATTTAAATATGATGATTTATCCTCTAACTATCGGTGCGGCATGTTTAATAACATCAATTATTGGAACATTTTTTGTAAAGCTTGGAAGCACTAATAATGTAATGAATGCTCTATATAAGGGTTTTGTTGTATCAGCTGTAGCCTCTTTGTTTATACTTTGGCCAGTAACAGATTATGTTATAGGCTTTGCAAATGAATATACTATAAATGATAAAACTTTTAACGGAAAAGATCTTTATTATTGTGGAGTAATCGGTCTTCTAATCACAGGTTTATTAATTTGGATAACAGAATATTACACTGGAACAGGTTATAGACCTGTCAAATCTGTTGCTTTATCATCAACAACTGGACATGGAACTAATGTGATCCAAGGACTAGCTGTATCCATGGAGGCAACTGCAATCCCAGCATTGATAATTGTCGCCGGAATCTTAGTAACTAATTCAATTGCAGGTCTTTTTGGAATTGCTATTGCAGTCACTACGATGTTGGCCTTAGCAGGCATGGTTGTTGCTCTAGACGCATACGGTCCTGTAACAGATAATGCTGGTGGTATAGCTGAAATGTCAAATTTAAATAAAAAAGTCAGAAAAACAACTGATGCTTTAGATGCTGTTGGTAATACAACTAAAGCAGTCACTAAGGGATATGCAATTGGTTCAGCTGGCTTAGGTGCTTTAGTTTTATTTGCAGCTTATACTGAAGATATTAAACATTTTTCAAAAGAAGCGGGATCAGCTTTAGAAGGTATTGTAGTTACTTTTGATTTATCAAACCCTTATGTTGTTGTGGGGTTATTAATTGGTGGAATGTTACCTTATTTATTCGGTTCAATGGGAATGCAAGCAGTAGGTAGAGCAGGAGGTGCTGTAGTTGTTGAGGTGAGAAGACAATTTAAAAAATATCCTGGTATTATGAAAAGGAAACAAAAACCAGATTATGCTAAGTTAGTTGACCTTTTAACAGTCGCAGCGATTAAAGAAATGATTATCCCATCATTATTGCCTGTACTTTCACCTGTGGTATTATATTTCATAATTCTTTCTATAGGTGGTCAAGTTGCTGCACTTGCTTCTGTCGGAGCTATGTTGTTAGGAGTAATTATAACAGGACTTTTTGTTGCAGTTTCAATGACTGCCGGAGGTGGTGCATGGGATAATGCAAAAAAATATATAGAAGATGGAAATCACGGTGGTAAAGGATCAGAGGCTCACAAAGCAGCTGTAACAGGTGATACTGTCGGAGATCCTTACAAAGACACAGCAGGTCCAGCTGTAAATCCTATGATTAAAATCACAAACATAGTAGCATTATTACTATTAGCTGTTATAGCTGGTTAAATTATTTGCCTGTTATAGACCCTCTTTTTTTTCCAAGAGGGTCATTAATCTTAGTTCTTACACCTGATAAAGTTTTGTAAATAAAAGATTGTTTTCCAATATCTACATCAGTCACTTTTTTGGAGAATTTCATTTTATTAATGTCCTCTTTATTAAAAATTTTTTTACTTACCAATATGCCTCTATTATTTACTTCTAACAACAAAACATTATTAGCAATTAGTTTTTTTTTTCCAAGCTTATGCAACTTTGAATTTGATGTTTTTCTTTCTAGATAAACTAATATTTTGTTATCAAAATAACTTGTTGACGAAGGTGGACCTAGTAATTTATTTATTTCATTGATATTAGATTTATTAATAAATAATTCGTTACTTTTAATTTCTAGATTATGTATCCCATGGTGATTTACAATTTTATTTAATTTACAACTAGACAAAAAAATTGCTAAAATAATTAAAATAATTTTCATGTAATGAATTATATATATCTTTATAATAAATTAATTAAATTAACTACAAATAAAACTCTTTATAAAAGCCTTGATAAACAAGATAGTTTTAATGATAGACTGCTTGTTTTTTTATTTCATTTTGCTTTTTTTCTAAAAGTATTCAAATCTGAAGAAAATGAAAAAAAATTGCAAGAAATATATGATTTTAATTTCAGACAACTAGAATTAAGTATAAGAGAAATTGGATATGGTGATCAATCTATTAATAAAAAAATGAAAGATTATATTAATGTTTTTCATGCAATTGTTTCTGACCTCCATTTTTGGGATAATTTAGAAGATATTAAAAAGAGAGAAATTATATCTAAATTTTTGGAAAATTTTAAAAATATTGAGGAATTAGTTGATTATTTCGACAATTATCATTTAAATTTATCAAAAAATACTTTGAATTCTTATTTAAAAAGTGTAATTAACCCGTAATTATGGCAGTTCCAAAACGTAAACAAACTCCTTCAAGGACCGGAATGAGAAGAGCTAAAAATATGAAATTTTCGGCTAAAAATGTTGTTGAAGATAAAAAATCAGGTGAGTATAGACTATCTCACCATTTAGATTTGAAAACTGGCATGTATAAAGGCCGTCAAGTTATAGACCCCAAAGATTAAATAATTTAATATTAAGTAATGGCTGATTTGATAAAAATTGCAGTTGATGCAATGGGTGGAGATAATTCTCCAAAAAAAATTGTTGATGGCATTATTCACAATCACAAAAATAATAAAAGAAATTTTTTCAAAATTTTTGGTGATAAAAATAAGATTATTTCTTTGATTAAAGGTGAAATTGACAGTCAGAATTATGAGATAATCCATACAGAAAATTTTGTTTTGAGCACAGATAGTCCTTTAGAGGCAGCAAAAAAAGGCAAAGATACAAGTATGTGGTTAGCGATAGAAAGTGTTAAAAAAAAAGAAGCAGATATAGTTATTTCTGCAGGTAATACTGGAGCCTTATTAGTAATTGCAAAGTTAAATCTTAAGATGATCCAAGACATTGATAAACCTGCATTATCAGCTTTATGGCCTAATAAGAATGGAATGAGTGTTGTATTAGATTTAGGTGCTAATATTGAATGCAGTTCTAAAAATCTATTTGACTTTTCAATTATGGGTGCATCTCTTTATACATCTTTATACCCAAATAAAAAACCAAACATTGGTTTATTAAATATAGGTTCAGAAGAACTTAAAGGAAATGAAATTATCAAAGAAACATTCAAAATAATGAGTAATAAAAAATCAGAAAATTATGATTTTGCCGGATATATTGAAGGTAATCAAATTATGGATGGCAAAATAAATGTAATAATTTCTGACGGATTCACAGGAAATATAGCTTTAAAGACAGCAGAGGGAACTGCAAATTTTATTGTTAAAGAGTTAAAAAAAGCAATGACTGGTTCGTTAATGGGAAAAATTTCTTCCTTATTGAATTATTATAATTTAAAAAAATTTAAAAACAGATTAGATCCTAGACTATATAACGGAGCAATTTTTTTAGGTTTAGATTCACCAGTTGTGAAAAGTCATGGTGGCACAGATTTTATAGGTTTTTCAAATTCCTTAGATGTTTGCAATAAAATTGTAAAAGGAAATTTGATAGAAAAAATAAAGTTGAATATTTAGAAATGAGAATAAATTTAACTAAAAAAGACCTAATCAACCAAATTTATATGCAATTAGGTTTTTCCAAACTTGTAACTGAAAATCTTATTAATGATTTTCTCTCAACAGTGATACTTAGCTTAAAAGAAGAGAAAAAACTTAAATTATCAAGATTTGGAACTTTTTCCATAAGAAGAAAAAAATCAAGAGTTGGTAGAAATCCTAAAACGAGAGAATCCAAAGTTATTTCAAGTAGAGACGTTGTCTTATTTAAACCTTCAAAAGAATTTAAGGAATTTATTAATAATAAAAATGACAGATAAATCTGAGAATGCTTATAAAACTATAGGAGAAGTAGCTAAAATTTTACAATTAAAGTCAAAAAATAAGGGAGTTTTTTCAACTCACACCATTCGATTTTGGGAAACACAGTTCAAGCAAGTTAAACCAAAATTACTAAATTCTAATAGAAGATATTATGATCAGAAAACTATCAATATTCTAAAAAAAATAAAATTTCTCCTTAAAGACCAAGGCATGACCATCAATGGAGTTAAAAAAATCTTAAATAATCCAATTTATAATGATACTTTTAATCTTGACGAAATTTCAAATAATTCTATAAGACAAGAAAATTTTAAAAATAAAGTTTTAAAAATTTCTAAGATTGTTAAAAATTTAAAAAATTATAAATAATGGCAAAAAAAACACACGTAAAAGTTAGATTAGTTCCTGAAAGTAAACCAGATAGCTCATTTTTTTATTACGTAAAAAAACCTGCAGGTGGTGAAAAAGCAAAAGTTAAACTTTCGGCGCGTAAATACAATCCAAGCACTAGAAAACATGAAGTTTTTGTTGAAAAAAAACTTCCACCTCACAGTAAATAATTATTTTTTTTTAAAATTTCTTCTTTCGTAATCAATATATGACCAAATCATATTTTTCCATATTCGATTGGTAATTTTAGGGTCTATTTTATTTGCAATAGATTTTTTTCTTATATTTTTTAAAATTATTTTTATTCTTTTATTGTCAACTATTTCTTTTTTTTTATTCTTTAGTTCTAAAACATGATTTACAAGTTTAGTTCTTTGTTTTATTAATTTAATTAATGAATTATCTAATTTGTCTAACTTCAATCTTATTTTATTAAGTTTTTTTCTTTTTAAAGGCGACATTTATATATTTGGATAATGTGAAAATTATTATATTTATGCCCACATGTATACAACAAATACAAAAATAAATACTCAGTTATCAACTTGGTTAATTATGATGTTTTGGATTATATCTTTTATGATAATAGTTGGTGGTTTAACAAGGCTTACCGACTCAGGGCTTTCAATAACTGAATGGGAATTATTCTCTGGTTTTTTTCCTCCTATTAATCAAAACGATTGGATTGTTTATTTTAATCTTTACAAACAAATTCCTGAATTTAAGTTACAAAACTACAATATGACTTTAAATGAGTTTAAAGTTATTTTTTGGTGGGAATGGGCCCACAGATTTCTTGGAAGACTGATTGGTCTTGGATACTTAATACCACTAATTTATTTTTCTTTTAAGATTAAGTTTACTAAACTGTTAAATCTCTATTTCATTTTTTTTCTCATATGCTTTCAAGGTTTCATTGGTTGGTATATGGTTAGTAGTGGATTAGTTAATAGAGTAGATGTAAGTCACTTTAGGCTATCTTTACATTTAGTTATTGCTTTTTTTATTTTATCTTTAATATATTGGAATTATCTAAAAATTAATGCATCAAGAAATACAACAAATAAACTAAATACAATTATTCCTTTATTATTCCTAATCCTAATTTTTTTACAAATTTCAATTGGTGCCTTTGTTTCTGGTATGGATGCAGGAAAAATTTATAATTCATGGCCTTTAATGGGTAGTTCATATTTTCCTGATGATAATAATTTTAATAATCTATTTAAAGTTTCGGCTCTAAGTGATCCCTCATTAGTACAATTTGTTCATCGTAATTTAGCTTACTTGATAGGAATTTTTTATATTTTAATTTTCTATAAGATTTACAGAGACAAGATGCATGATTTATATAAATCCATTAATTATTTGGGAATATTTATAATTCTTCAGATTATTTTAGGTATTTTCACAGTCTTATATGGTGCACAGATTTATGTTGCATCTTTGCACCAAATAAGTTCAATTTTTTTAGTTAGCTCAAGTATTTATTTTTTTTATTTAAATACAAAATTTAACTAACAGCTTTTAAACTTCCTTTCGATGACTTATTTAAAGCTTGATCTAAATCATCAATAATATCATCAATGTGCTCAATACCTATACAAAGTCTTACATAACTCTGGGTCACACCTGATGCTGCTAACTCTTTTTCGTTTAATTGACTATGAGTAGTGCTAGCAGGGTGTATAGCTAAACTTCTTGCATCACCGATGTTTGCTACATGATAGAACATTTTTAAAGACTCAATAAATTTTTTTCCAGCTTCAATACCTCCTTTAAGTTCAATACCAACCATTGGTCCATTCCCACCTTTAAGATATTGTTTAGCTCTATCAGCAATTATCTTTTCATGTTGAGTTGAATATATAACTTTAGTAACTTCTTTGTGTTTTTTTAAGAAATTAACTACCTTTTCAGCATTTTCACAATGTTGCTTCATTCTTAGAGCTACTGTTTCAAGACCTTGGATTATTGCAAAAGCGTTATCTGGAGCTAAAGCTGAACCTAAATCTCTTAGTAAACAAACTCTAGCTCTTACTGCAAAAGGTACATTGGCTCCAGTTAATTCTGGTACAGCTTTTCCCCAAACTACACCTCCATAACTTGCATCTGGCTCATTAAATAAAGGTTGTCTTTTAGGATCTGCAGTCCAGTCAAAGTTACCACTATCAACTATGCTCCCAGCAACAGCAGTTCCATGTCCACCAATATATTTTGTTAATGAATGTATTACAACGGCCGCTCCATGCTCTATTGGTTTACATATCACTGGCGCAGCAGTATTATCCATTATTAGTGGAATATTGTATTTTCTTCCAATATCAGAAACCTCTTTGATAGGGAAAACTCTCAAATATGGATTAGGTAATGTTTCACCATAAAAAGCTCTGGTCTTATTGTCTATTGCCTTTTCAAAGTTTTTAGGATCACTTGGATCAGCGTATCTTATCTCTATTCCAAGTTTACTCAATGTATGTGTAAATAATGAAACTGTTCCACCATAAAGATCAGTGGAACTAACAATATTATCACCTGATTGAGCGACATTTAAAACAGCAAAACTTGAAGCTGTTTGTCCAGATGAAACTGTTACACAAGATAATCCACCTTCCAATGCTGCAATTCTTTTTTCTAAAACATCATTAGTAGGATTCATAATTCTAGTATAGATATTTCCAAATTCCTTTAATGCGAATAAATTTGCTGCATGTTCAGTACTTTGAAATTGATACGATGTTGTTCTATATATTGGTACAGCAACAGCATTAGTTGCTGGGTCACTTCTGTAATCACCACCATGTATGGCAATGGTTTCAGGATTATTTCTTTTTTTACTCATATTACTCCTTTTTTAGTGCTTTAGCTTCATGCAAGGCGCACAATATAGTTCAAATGCCTACCGAGTTTGTATGATGATTTCCTTTTTAGCTGTAAGCCCGCAATAGGAACAAATCGGCAAGATCAATATATCAAAAAAAAGGCTTAAAACAATATAAATATCAATTTGACTTTGATCTTATTAATAGTATTAATCCTCGCACAATGACAAAATTCCTTAAAAAAGATCAATTATCGTCTAATTGGTATGAAATAGATGCGAAAAATGCCGTAGTAGGCAGACTAGCGACTGTTATATCAAAAATTATTAGAGGTAAAAATAAAACAACTTTTACACCACATATGGATGATGGTGATTTTGTAGTTGTTAAAAATATAGAACAAATCAGATTTACAGGAAATAAATTTCAAAATAAAAAATATTATCGACACACAGGTCATCCTGGTGGAATAAAAGAGACTACACCTGAAAATCTTGCTAAAAAAAAACCAGGTGAAGCTCTAAAACTTGCAGTTAAAAGAATGCTTCCAGGGGGAGTGTTGGGGAAAAAACAACTTACTAAATTGAAAATATATGTTGGAAATGACCATCCTCACTCATCTCAAAATCCTCAAGTTATACAACTGGATAAATTAAACTTAAAAAATATAGCAAGAAACTAAAATGGAAAATACCCAGGCATCAACTAAGACTCCAAAATTTAAGCTAGATTTCAAAGATAGCAAATATGCTACTGGAAGAAGAAAAACCTCAATAGCTAAAGTTTGGTTAAAAAAAGGATCAGGTAAAATTTATGTAAATGGAAAACTTTTTAGCGATTATTTTTCAAGTGATAACCATAAAATGCAAATAGTAAGACCTTTTGAACTTATAAATCAAGCAACAGAATATGATGTTAAATGTAGTGTAAAAGGTGGAGGTCCAACAGGACAAGCAGGAGCAATGGTGCACGGTATTTCCAAGGCTCTAGTCTTATTTGATGAAAAATTAAAATCAACACTTAAAACTGAAAAATTGACCACCCGAGACTCCAGATCAGTTGAAAGAAAAAAACCTGGACGTAAAAAAGCTAGAAGAAGCTTTCAATTTTCTAAAAGATAATTCTTTTTTAACTTATAACTGTTATAATATTAAATGCCTAAGCTTAATGTACTAATTGCTGGATCAACTGGATATATTGGTGTTCAATTAATTAAACTATTAATTAAACACAAGAATGTTAATATAAAGTATCTATGTGGTAATTCTTCTGTTGGTAAAAAAATCTCATCTTTTGACAATTTGTTAAAGTCAAAAAAGTTACCAAGAATTACTAAATATAATAAAAAATATTTAAGTTCTGTTGACATTATATTTACAGCTTTACCAAATGGAGAAGCTCAATTAATTTCAAACGATTTATTAAAAAAAAATACTTTAATTGATTTAGCTGCAGATTTTAGACTTAAAAAAAGTTCTGATTATTTAAAATGGTATAAACAAAAGCATAAGGCGTTAAGTAATATAAAAAATAGTATATACGCTTTACCCGAAATAACAGGAAAACTTGTAAAAAAATTTAGTATTATTGGTTGCCCAGGTTGTTACCCCACATCAATACTTTTACCACTAATTCCATTAATCCAAAAAAGATCAATTAATTTAAACAATATCATTATAGACTCAAAATCTGGATATTCTGGAGCGGGGAGAGGAGTACACCAAAAATATAGAAATAAGAATTTATACGAATCTCTTAGTGCATATGGAGTAGGATTTCATAGACATAATTCAGAAATTCATCAAGAATTAAAAAAAAACACTTCTTCAAAAATTAATTTTACTTTTACACCTCATATTATTCCAATGTTTAGAGGAATTTTAAGTACTATTTATTTAGATTTAAAACCAGGTACTACTTTAAACAATGTACAAAATATTTTGAAAAAATTTCATAAAAAGAATAAATTTGTAAAGGTAAAGAGTGTCAACTCTTTTCTGAGCACAAATGATGTTATGAATACTAATTATTGCTTTATTTCTGTTTGTAAAACTAAATTTAAAGATAAAATAATAATTTTATCGGTTATTGATAATCTTATTAAAGGAGGAGCAGGTCAAGCGGTTCAAAATATGAATTTGAAATTTGGTTATAAAATTACTGAGGGATTATTATGAAAAAATTACTATTATTGAATTTGTTTGTGGTTATTTCTTGTGCACCTGTCCAAACTGAGAAAAAGATAAACATTTCAAAAGACCTAAATTTTGAGGAATTTAAATCAAATTTAAAAGTTTATGTAAATAACAGTGATTATCCTAATATAGATGAATAAAATAGTTAACATCGCAATTGTTGGTTTGGGCCAAGTAGGTATTTATCTTTACAATGAATTAAGACTAAAAAAAAAAGAAATAGAAGTTAAAACAGGAAAAAAAATTAATATTGTTGCTATATCTGCCAAAAATAGAAATAAAAAGAGGAAATATAATATTAACAAAAAGATCTTTTATACAAATCCCCTTAAAATTTTAAAAGAAAAAAAGATAGATATTTTATTTGAGTCTATTGGCCAATCCGATGGAATTTCAAAAAAAATTGTTGTGATGGCATTAAAGAATAAAATTAATGTTATAACACCAAATAAAGCTTTGATTTCAAAACATGGAAATGAATTAGCTAAATTAGCAGAGAAGAAGCATGTAAATCTAGAATTTGAAGCCTCTGTTGCTGGAGGAATTCCAATACTTAGAACAATTAAAGAAGGTTTAGCTACAAATAAGATAAAGAAAGTTTACGGTATTTTAAATGGAACAACTAATTATATTCTAACAGAGATGGAAAATTCAAATGAGACTTTTGATAAAGTTTTAAAAAAAGCTCAAGAACTTGGTTATGCTGAACCAGGTAATCCTAAATTAGATTTGAACGGGTTTGATGCTTTTGCAAAAGTTAGGATTTTATCAGCTCTTGCATTCAATAATCAAATTTCACATCATAAATGTATAATGGAAGGTATAGAAAATATTGATTTAAAAGATATCAAAATTGCAAATCAATTAAATCTCAGAATTAAGTTACTTGGTATATGTGAAATGATAAATAATCGTTTATTTGAAACTGTTCATCCGTGTTTAGTTGGTAAAGACACATACATAGGTAATGTAAATGGTGTCATGAATGCTGTTATTACAGAAGGAAAGCCCGTTGGTGAGAGTATACTTCAAGGAGAGGGGGCAGGACCAGGACCCACTTCATCTTCTTTATTATCTGATTTATTATCTATTCTAAGAGGAAACATAAAATATCCCTTTGGAATTTCCTCAAATAAAAGAAAAGTTGTAAAGGCCTTTAACAACGATGACTATTCAAACTCATTATATTTAAGATTTGAAGTTAAAGATAAGCAAGGTGTCCTCTCTTCTATAACTAATCGACTGGCTAAATATAAAATTTCTGTAAAAAGAATTATACAAACACCTGACAAAAAAAGAAATTCAGCTACTATTGTTATAATTACCCATAAAACATCAGAAAAAAACGCTAGAAATTGTTTATCGTTATTTAGAAAAAATAGAAATATTTTAAAATTTCCAACATTAATTAGACTGTATAGTTAATGGAAATTTATATAAAACTTTTTGAGGTTTTGTTTCCTGTTTTTTTTGTTGTTGGTATTGGTTATTACTTAGGTAAAAAAAATCCTAAAATAGATACTACGTTTATCACTAATTTTGCAGCCAATGTAGGTACCCCAGCAATGATAATTTATGCTTTAAACCCGGTAAATATTTCATTTGATATTTTCATCAATTATTTTTGGTATTACGCAATAGCTATTTTAGGATTTATGATTGTTGGAACAATAATATTATATCTTTTAAAAACTAAAGATATTATTAGAGAGCTTCCACCACTAACAATGCCCAATACCGGTAATATGGGATTACCAATTTGTTTGTTTGCTTATGGTTCACAAGGCCTTGGAGTGTCTGCAGCAATTTCTGCATTAATAATTTTATGTCACTTTACACTAGGTGTTTTTTTGGCTGATAGAAAATTTAGTCTACAAGTTATAATTAAAAGCCCACCATTCTATGCAATCATTGTTGCTGTTATTTTACTCTATTATGATTTAGAACTACCTGGTTTTGTTGAAAATACTACCTTTCTTTTAATGTATGCAACGATTTTTTTGATCCTAATGTCGTTAGGAATTGCATTAACAAGACTGAAGGTATTTTCATTGAATAAAGCTATATTTTCTTCGATAGGACGAGTAATTGTGGGACCTATTATTGGATATTTATTAATTCTATATTTTAATTTAGAAGGATTTGCTGCTGGAGTTTTATTAATACAATGTTCAATGCCTAGCGCAGTCCTTAATTATCTTGTTGCATCAATATATTCACCAAAAAAGATAGTTGATAGTGTTGCTAGTACAATAGTTGTTTCAACTTTGATGTCTTTTATAACAATTCCAATTGTTGTATTCTTTGCTTTAAAATACTTTAATTAATCTATATCCTTTAAGTTCATGAAGGCTATAACTTTCAATCTTTTAGCGTGGATAATGCTTCCTATTATGGATGGATTTGCAAAGTATTTAAGTGGAGACCTTCCTGTTTTACAAATTACATGGGCAAGGTATTTTTTTACAGTTGCATTTACTCTTCCAATTATGTTTTTCTTTTTTAGAGAAAATCTTGTTTGGACAGATAAACCTAAATTACAATTTATAAGAGGTATAATTCTTTTAACAGCTAATATCTGTTTTTTTTATGCAATCTCAGTAATTTCATTAGCAAAAGCATTAACTTTAGCTTTTGTTGCACCTTTGATTGTTACAGCTTTTTCTCCAATTTTTTTAGGAGAAAAAGTGGGTTTTAGAAGATGGTCTGCTGTAATTATAGGATTTATAGGTTCATTAGTAGTTATAAGACCTGGTTTTGTAGAAATTAACTTAGCAAGTTTAGCAGCTCTTGGAACTGGAATAATGTATGGGTTTTATTTAATTATCACTCGTAAATTAAGTACTTCAGATAACCCTTTATTAACTTTATTATTAACTGGTGTAGTAGGGGCCATAATAGTTTCCACAATAATGCCATTTGTTTGGGTTGCGCCTTCTTTAAATCAGTGGTCTATGATGGCTGCTATAGGGATTTTTGCTTGTATAGGTCATTTATTTTTAATATTATCTCTAAAATACGCTGATGCCTCTAAATTAGCCCCATTTAGCTACTTTGAGATCATTACTAACATAATCATAGGTTATTATTTCTTTAGTGATTTCCCAGATAATTGGACTTTTTTAGGATTATTTATTATTGTATTAAGCGGTATCTATATCTCTAGAAGAGAGAATATAGTTAAAAAAATTAAATAATAGGTATTATTTATTTACTAATATATAAAGTATTACATTAATTATAAATTGTAAAATATTGTAATTATTACATTTTTATAAAATGTAAAACTTAACAAAAATTTGATAGAAATGGATATTATAAATGCAAAACATAGTTGACTTTAGTTTCAGTGCTTAAATTTCGAACTAAATCTAAAAAATATCAAATTATCATTTAAAATCGGGACTTTTTGAGCATAATGAAAACGGAAATCATGAATATTTTGGGTAGTCTAAAAGCGTTGATATAGTTAGATAGTAGAGCGATGCAGTAATTGAATATAGCATTTAAACGTCCAAATAGGGGTCTCTTTTGAGCGTAGGCTCATATTTGGTACAACTAAAGGGTGAATTATACTATTTTATATCAAATTAATTAAAAAGATCAAAAAATGTTGATTTTACTGGATTTTTTAACATAAAAAATCCTTAAAATAAGTCTAAATAGCTGCTTTTTCAGATCTAAGTAATTTAAGCTTTTGCTTGATTCCACCTCTTCCTGAGTATCCTCCAAGAGCTCCATCTGATCTAATCACTCTATGACAGGGTATTTTTGGTGCATATGGGTTTTTAGCGCAAGCGTTAGCGACAGCACGAGCTGATTTAGGGCTTTTTATGCTAATAGCTACTTGCTTGTAGGTTTTTACCTTACCTTTAGGGATGGTTCTTAAATATTTCCAAACTTTTAGTTGAAATTTAGTTCCTTTGAGTATCATCAGTAAAAAACCCCTGTTTCCTTGCACTTTTAAGGGTGCAAAGAACAGTTGTTTTGGCACGTCGTTGATGCGCTACCGCCATGCCTCCCGCTCCACATGTTCAGCGATGCTTTGTGAAGCTTTCTGCCCTCTGAAATTGTACCTCTCGGCTTTTCTTCAGTTGGCCAGTTAAGAGTTGCCTCTTAATTCATAATTAACTTAACAAATACTGATTTTAAAATGTATCACTTTTTAGGTGATTCTATTATTTTTCCCATTTCCTTGTGAATAGTGGGGATAAATTAGGTTTTAAAAAGCAATATAAAATAGCTAAATAAAAACAAAATGGCAATTATGCTTAAAAAAATTGTATTAATACTTTTGCCAGTATTTCTGTATTGAATAAAACTCAAAATAATAAAACCGATTGAGCTTATCAAAAACCATACAGCAGGAATTTCACCATCAATTGAACCCATAAATTCATACTTTAAACTATTGACATTATAAATCACTTGATATATTACTAACGATAATTAATTGTTATCAATAGTAATTATATGAGTGAACTAACAACAGACCTTAAATTGCTTCATGAGGCAACTTTAAATAACCTCAAAAGCTCTAAGGCAAATAATACTTTGAGAGCTTATAAATCAGACTTTAAAGATTTTGGAATTTTTTGTGCAAAACATGGCCTAAATTCCTTACCATCGGAGCCTAAAATAGTTTCTTTATACCTTACTCACCTTTCCAAAAATTCTAAAATAAGCACTTTAAGAAGAAGGTTAGTTTCAATTAGCATGGTTCATAAACTAAAAGGGCATTATTTAGACACAAAACATCCAATTATTGTTGAAAATTTAATGGGTATAAGAAGGGTTAAAGGAAGTATTCAAAAAGG
The DNA here is from genome assembly GCA_902568855.1 of uncultured Pelagibacteraceae bacterium. Taxonomy (GTDB): domain Bacteria; phylum Pseudomonadota; class Alphaproteobacteria; order Pelagibacterales; family Pelagibacteraceae; genus Pelagibacter. The sequence goes on from CACFSB010000003.1 coordinate 39,839, forward strand.
AAAAAAACCTATATTAATCAATCATTTAAAATCTATAATTAATGTAATAAATGAACAAAAAATTGAGGATATTAAAAAGTTTAGAGATAAGTCAATAATATTAGTTGGCTTTGGAGGTGGATTTAGACGAAATGAACTAATTTCAATTGATCATGAAGATTTAGAATTTGTGCCTGAGGGACTTAAGATCACTATTAAAAAATCAAAAACCGATCAATTTGGTGATGGGATGGTAAAGGGACTACCCTACTTCACTAATGAAACTTTTTGCCCAATTATCAATCTTAAAAAATGGTTGGAAATTTCTAAAATTAAATCTGGACCAATTTTTAGAAGATTTTCCAAAGGATCATCATTGACAGACAAAAGATTAACTGATCAATCAGTGGTATTATTAATGAAAGAATATCTAAATTTAGCAGGTATAGAAAATAAAAATTTTGCAGGTCATAGTTTAAGATCTGGTTTTGCAACTGTTGCTGCAGAGTCTGGTGCTGATGAACGCAGTATTATGGCTATGACCGGTCACAAAACAACACAGATGGTAAGAAGATATATAAGAGAAGCAAATATTTTTAAAAATAATGCTCTAAACAAGATTAAAATTTGAATCAAGAGTTAAAAACTCTTTTCCACAAAGGGATTATTTTTTTAATTTGGTATCTTTTAGAAAAACTATAGCAATAATCAATGTAATGTTTCCTTTGCAATTTATTCATATCTAAAATTTCAAGAATTTTTTTATCTAATTCTTCAAAATTATTAATTTTAAAAGAATTTCTATTATCAATTAACTCATTTACTGCTGTTAAACCAAAGGTAATAATAGGTAAACCACACGAAAAAGCTTCTATGGCATTTATACAAAATGTCTCATCATAGCCCAAACAAATCATACCCATTGAAACATTATAATATTTTTTTAGTTTATTTTTTGAAACTCTTCCTTTTAAAAAAATATTATGATTTAATAAAGTTTTAGTTTCTCTTTTGTTAAAGGAATTTTTATCTATACCAAAAATATAAAGTTTTGTATTAGGGCTAATTTTATAAACTTTTTTGATCCATATATTAATGATTTCTTTCAATCCTTTTTTTCTCTGAACAGACCAAATAAAATAGGGTTTTCGATTGATACGTGGCTTGGTTTTAGAAAAAATAGGATCTAAAAAATTAGGAACTATAATTTTTTTTTTAAAGTTGTAAATACTAGTAGTTTTTTTTGAAAGGTAATCACTTACAAAAATAGCTGAGACTTTATTTGTAATAATTGGAAAAAATTTTTTTTTTCTTAACGCTTTTTCTATGGGAAGTTTATTATGCAACCATAAGAAATTTTGAGAATTTTTAAAATGATTAAATATAGTTGGGTCATTAGAACTGA
>CACFSB010000004.1 GCA_902568855.1 uncultured Pelagibacteraceae bacterium
TTTTTCCTATTCCTCCTGACGTTATGGTTATTCCAATGGTAATATCCAAAAAAATTGATTTTAAAAAAATTTTTCTTATAGCAACAATATTTTCAGTTTTAGGTGGGGTGTTTGGTTATGTAATTGGAGCATTCTTTTTCGAATTTGGAGCACACATCATGAGTTTTTATGGTTATGAGGATAAACTATACAGCATAAAAGAAAGCTTGATGAAAAATGATGGTTTGTATGCTTGGTTGGGAATACTTTTTTTGGCAGGTTTTACTCCTCTTCCTTATAAAGTTTTCACGATTGCAAGTGGTCTCATAGGTTTTAACTTTTTAATTTTTGTTTCAATAAGCTTAATTTCTAGAGGGTTAAGATTTTTTTTAGTATCATATCTTTCTTATATATTTGGAGATTTGTTTAATGAATTTATGGATAAACATGGGTCAAAATGGTTTACTATTATTGGGATATTAATTGTTATTGTTGGGCTAGTAGTTTATCTAATTTTTAAACCTAATGTTTAATTTAAAAGCTGAATTTCATTTAAAAATAATTTTTCTATTTAGCTTTATTGCTTTGATTTCTGCTTTTTTCATAGAATATGTTCTTGGACATCAACCTTGTAATTTATGTTTAATTGAAAGAATTCCTTACATATTAAGTATCATAATAATAATTGCGTTTTTTTTTATTAAAAAAAATGAGAGATTCTTGGTTATATTATTAATTCTTACTTTTATCTTCTCTTTTGCAATTTCATTTTATCATTTTGGAATTGAACAAGGTTTTTTTCAAGAGTCATCTGTTTGTGGAGTAAAGAGTTTGACAGAAATTATTACCAAAGAAGATTTGCTTAAACAATTAAGTGAAAAAACAATAAGCTGTAAAGATGTGACATTTAGGATTTTTGGGTTATCGCTGACAAGTATTAATATTGTAATTAGTTTATTGTTTATTATAACACTTTTAAAAATTTTTAAAGAATATGAAAAAAACAAATAAAAGAGTACAGGAATTTATTAGAGTTGATCATGCTGGTGAGAGAGGTGCTGTCAAAATCTATGAAGGTCAATTGTTAGCTTTAAACACTATTGTAAAAAATGAAAGTTTAAAAAAAACAATTGAAGAGATGAAAGAACACGAAATAGAACATTGTCAATTTTTTGAAAAAGAAATAAAAAAAAGAAATATAGAACCAACAAAATTTTTACCCTTATGGGATTTATTAGGTGTTGGATTGGGTTTTGGCTCTACATTATTAGGCAAAAAAGCTGCAATGCTATGTACGGCATCCGTTGAAGAAGTTATTGATAAACATTATTTAGATCAAATTAATCAGCTTGGTCCTGAAGAGGAAGAATTAAAAAATAAAATTATAAAATTTAGACAAGATGAATTAGATCATAAAGATATTGCTTATGAAGAGGGTGCAACGAAAAAAGGCTTTTACGCTATAATGGATAGAATTATCAAAACTGGATCTAAATTAGCAATAAATATTTCTGAGAAAATTTAATTTTAAGCTTCTAACTCGACATCCCAATATAAATAGTCCATCCAACTTTTATGTAAATAATTAGGGGGGGAAATTCTTTCCATTTTTATGTAAATCTTCAGTTGATGGTTGATAAGGATATTGATTGAGTTTCATTCCTGAAGATTTTAATAATTTTCCACCTTTTTTAACATTACATGCTGAACATGCTGTTACAACATTATCCCAGTGTGTTTCTCCACCCTTTGATCTTGGTAACAAATGATCAAAAGTTAATTCCTCTCCACTTCCACAATATTGACAAGAAAATTTATCCCTTAAAAAAACATTAAATCTCGTGAAACTTGGTTTGGATTGTGGAACTATGTAATCTTTAAGAGCAATAACGCTTGGAAGCTGCATTTTGAATGATGGACTTCTTACAACTCTATCATAACTACTTACTATAATTACCCTATCTAAAAAAACTGACTTTACTGTATCTTGCCAAGACCATAATGATAAAGGGTAATAACTTAAAGGTCTATAATCAGCATTTAAAACTAATGCAGGACATTTTTCTAATGATACATCTTGTTCAATAAAGTCGTTCATAAATTAATTTTAACTTAAATAAAAAATGATTTCAATATTAAGAACTCATTTTATTTTTTTTAAAATATAATTTAATGCTATGCTGGAAGCTTCGATGGGAATATGATGGTCACAATTCTTAATTAAATGGGTCTCTATTTCAATATTAGATCTGATAAAGAAATCTTTTGCCTCTAACATATAATTAGGTGAGACAACTTGATCAGAATCACCATGAATTAAAAGAATATTTGTTGATGTTCTCTTTCTTTTCTTGAGATCTTCTTGGTTAATAATCTTACCAGAAAAACCTACAACACAACTAAATTTATTTTTAGATGTAAGACCTAAATTAATTGACATCATACATCCTTGGCTAAAACCAGACAAACAAATTCTATCGTTTTCTAAATTATATCTAATTTTTACTTCATCTATGAATTGATTGAGTTTTTTTTCAGCCTTAATTGTCTCATTTAAAATGTATTTTGGATCATCTTTTGTAAGATCAAACCATTGATACCCAGATGGATTTATAGGACAAGGTTCATGACCATTAGGGCAGAGAAAAATTGTATTTGTAAGGTGTCTTTTCCAATTTAATGAAAGCATACTTATATCTTTCCCATCACCTCCATACCCATGTAGTAAAATGACTACGTTTTCAATTTTCTCATCTTTTTCTGGTTTTATAATGGTTGTATCAAGGCAAAATGTCATAATAATTGATTTATGTTTTTTTATCTATAAAACAGCCTACTATAATTTTATGATTTCTGGAATATTAGTAAAAATTTTATCTATAATCTTGCTAGTAGCTGTTGGTTTAGTTCTAATCCTTGGTATTGGAACTTTATTTAAAGGTGGAGAAACAAGCAAGAAATACTCTAATAAATTAATGCAGTTAAGAGTCTTGCTGCAATTTATAGCAATTATAGCCTTAGTTGCTTTTGCATATTTTTTTAAAAATTAATTAAAATTACTTAACCACTTAATAAATTTTTCATCAAAAAAGTCGATTGATCCAATTATTCTCGCAAACTCGAGTCCATCTTTGTTAAAAAGTATAGTTGTAGGAAGACCTCTTAATTTAAATTTCTTTGCCAATGTATTGGGCGAGTCAAAATATATTTCTAAATTTTTTATCTTCAAATCTTCAAAGAAAGTTAAAGATTTTTGACTAGTATCCTTACCAATATTTATAGGAAATATCTTTAGATTATCTAAATTTGAATTTTCAGCTAACAAATCTAAAGATGGCATTTCATCTTTACATGGAGCACACCAAGTTGCCCAAAAATTCAATAAAACCAGATTTCCTTTATAATCATTTAAGTTTAATTCTTTATTTTTAATGTTTAAAAACGTTATATCACTGTAATTTTTTAACTCTTTATTAATGACTAAATTTTTTATATCGGAAGTGTCACTAGCAAAAGAATTTGATAGCATTAAAATAAATATTATTAATAATCTCATGTTAAATAGGTATAATTAATTATCATGGTAAAAAATAAAAACAACCAAACAATATGGAATACAAGAATTAAAAATAATTCTTCTAATCTCTCACAAAAAATAGGTAGCTCTATTGATGTAGATAAAAGACTGTATAAAGAAGATATAAACGGTTCTATTGCTCATGTAGAAATGTTATTTAAACAAAAAATAATTTCTTTTAGAACAAAAAATAAAATTATTTATGGACTAAATAAAATTGAAAAAGAAATATCTAGTAAAAAATTTGAATTTAAGAAAAAATACGAGGATATTCATATCAATATTGAAAAAAGACTGTTTCAAATAATTGGTGAAGAAGCAGGGTATGTTCACACAGCAAGATCTAGAAACGACCAAGTAATAACCGACTTAAAGATCTGGATTAAATCTGCAAATCAAAAAATTAGTGTGATGTTAAATAATGTAATTAAAAATTCAATTAATTTAGCTGAAAAAAATATAGATACTATTATGCCAGGTTTTACTCATTTAAAAAATGCACAAGCAGTCTCATTTGCACACTATCTGATGGCATATGTAGAGATGTTTAAAAGAGACAAAGACAGATTTAAAAATAATTTAGACAGTTTAAATGAAAACCCATTAGGTGTTGCCGCATTAACTGGAACCTCTTTTAACATTGACAGGAACTATACGACAAAAAAACTTGGTTTTGAAAAACCTACAAATAATTCAATCGACACCGTAGCGGATAGAGATTTCGTTTTAGATTTTCTTTACAGTGTTTCTGTTTGTTCACTGCATTTATCAAGAATTTCTGAGGAATTAATTATCTGGAATTCTGATGGTTTTAATCTGATTAACCTCTCAGATAAAATAGTAACTGGTTCATCAATAATGCCACAAAAAAAAAATCCTGATCTTTTAGAGTACTTAAGAGGTAAATCTGGAATTACTTTTGGTAATTTATTTTCAATGTTTACTATATTAAAAGGATTACCTCTTTCATACTTCAAAGATCTTCAAGATGATAAAGAAATTATTTTTAAATCATATGATGTTCTTTTTCAAAGTTTAAAAATATTTAGTGAAATTCTTAAGAATGTAAGTCCTAATAAAAAAAGAATGCTTGAATTAGCATACTCAGGTTACATTACTGCAACAGATTTAGCAGATTATCTAGTTAAAAATAATTCAATGTCTTTTAGAAAAGCTTACCAAAAAACAGCTTCACTAGTGAATTTAGCTGAAAAGAAAAAGAAAAAACTAAATGAATTATCCTTGGAAGACTTAAAAAAGGTTGAACCAGCATTAACAAAAGATGTGCTAAAAGTGTTTGATTTAAAGAATTCTGTCAATTCCAAAAAATCTTATGGTGGAACATCTTTTGATAATATCAAAAAGATGATAAGGAAATATAGAAAATTAAGATGATTAAAAAAATTACATTTGTTATTTTATTTTGTTGTATTTTAGTTTCTTGTGGAAAGAAAGGCGATCCTGAATATAAAGTTTTAAATAAAGAAATTAAAATACCAACAATTATAATTAACAAAATTTCATGAAATATATTAATAAAAGACTAACAGTGGAAAATGTCAATTTCCAGAGAATAGCTAAAAAATTTGGAACCCCTTTTTATTGTTATTCATATTCAAAATTAAAAGAAAATGTTAAAAAATTTAAGAAAAATTTTAAATCTTTTTCACCATTAATTTGTTTTGCAGTAAAATCTAATACCAATGTTAATTTAATTAGAGAAATTAAAAAATTTGGTTTAGGGGCTGATGTAGTTTCTTTGGGTGAACTTATGATGGCCCTAAAAGCAGGAATAAAACCAAATAAAATAGTATTTTCTGGAGTTGGAAAAACTTCTACTGAACTGAATTTTGCAATAAATAAGCAAATACTACTCATTAATGCTGAGTCATTGAGTGAAATAATGGAAATAAATAGACTTGCAAAATTAAGAAACAAAAAAGTTAGAGTTGGAGTTAGACTTAATCCTAATACAGATGCAAAAACACTTAATCAAATTTCTACAGGGAAAAAAGAGAATAAATTTGGAGTAAATAAAAATACATTTCATAAAATTGTTAATTTTTGTAAAAGTTCAAAAAATATAGACTTAAAATGTTTGAGTGTTCACATAGGCAGCCAAATATTAGATCATAAACCTTATGGAAAAATGCTTAAAGCTGTCAGCTATATCTTAGACAAGACTAATCATCAATTTGAATTTATTGATTTAGGTGGAGGTATGGGAATTAATTACTCTGATAAAAACAAAATACTTAATTATAAAAAGTATAACACTGCAATCAATGATTTTCTCAAAAAACATAAAGTAAAAATTATTTTTGAACCTGGTAGATCTATAATTGGCAATACTGGTATGTTAATTAGTAAAGTTATTTATATAAAAGACAGTGGTAGAAAAAAATTTATAATTTTAGATGCTGCTATGAATGATCTTATGAGACCCGCATTATATGGGGCATTTCATAGGATATTGCCAGCAATAAAATCTAATAAAATATCAAATAAACCTTATGAATTCGTTGGTCCAATTTGCGAAAGTACTGATAAATTTATAACTTTAAAAAAATTCCAAAAATTAAAGGAAAAAGATTTAATAGCTATATGTGATGTTGGTGCCTACGGTATGTCTTTAAGCTCAAATTATAATTTAAGACCTAAACCTACAGAATTACTAATTAAAGGTTCAAAGATTAATGTAATTAGAAAAAGACAAAAGCACACGGAAATAATCTAGCTTTTAACAGAATGTTAAGAAACTTTATATTTTCATTATTCTTTTTTATTGGAATTATTTTTATTTCAATAATTTTTTTGCCCTCATTTTTTTTACCTAAACAAATAGTGTTATTTGGTGGTAAGTTAATGGGTCACTGGACAAGTTTTTGCTTAAAATTTTTTCTTTCAACAAAAATAGTAATTAAAGGGACTGAAAATATTATCAGAGATGAAAAATTTTTTATAGCTGCATCACATCAATCAATGTTTGAAACATTCTTTCTTCAAACTTTATTTAACTCACCAGTATTTATTCTTAAGAAAGAATTATTATTCATACCTATATTTGGATGGTATCTGAGAAAAATTGGATCCATATCAATTAAAAGAGGTCAAATTACAAAAGATAATCTCAGTTTTTATGATGAAATTTCAAGTGTAGTTACTAATTCAGATAGACCACTAATAATTTTTCCTCAAGGAACTAGAGTTTTGCCTAACGAAAGACCACCATTTAAAAAGGGAGCCTCTAGAATTTATGAGAAACTTAAAATTGCTTGTCAGCCAATTGCAATTAATTCTGGGTATGTCTGGCCTAAATCAGGCAGAAAAATTAGTAATAGAACTATAACTGTATCTATAATGAAACGAATAAATAATGATTTAGAAAAAGAGATATTTCTTAAAACTTTAGAGGATAAGATTTATTCAGAATTAAATCTTATAGATTAGCCTTTCATTGGCATCACCACATAGATACTATCAAAATCACTCGGATCTTTTATTAAAGCTGGAGATCCTGTATCATTTAAAAATAACTCTATTTTTTCACCATCAAGCTGTGAAGCAACATCTATTAAATATCTTGAATTGAAACTGATTTCTAAATCATGATCAAATTGGACACCTAAGGTTTCATTTCCATCACCACTGGTAGTATTATTAACAGAGAGATTTAAGGTATCCTTGGACAATTTAAACTTAACCCCATCTTTTTTATCTAAAGATACTGATGCGACCCTATCGATAGATCCTAAAAATGATTTAAGATTTGTCTCTAATTTTTTTTGATTATTTTTAGGAATTACTTGTACATAATTTGGAAATTTTCCATCAATTAATTTAGAAATCAAAATACTATTAGTTAATTCAAACTTAATTTTTGATTTTAAGTTAGATATTTTAAGATCACCATCATAATTATCTAGTAAAGAGCAAAGCTGGTAAATAGTTTTTTTTGGAAGAATAATTGGTTCAAAATTTATTTTTTCACTTAATCTTATTTTTGAAATTGACATCCTATGACTATCAGTTGCGACAGCAGTCAAATAAATCTTATCCTCAACTTCAGTTTGATGAAAATATATACCACTTAAATAATGACGTGTTTCATCATTTGATATTGAAAACTTACACTTATTAAGTAACTTTAAAAAATGTTTTGAATTAATTGCAAAAGTATTATCATTAAAATTTTCGTCAGTAAGTGGAAACTCTGAGGAATTTATACAATTTAGATTAAATATTGATTTTTCAGACTCTAGCTGAAGTTTGTTTTCGCTACTCATTGATAAGTTTAATTTTTTGTCTGAAGAAAATTTTCTAACAATATCAAACATAATTGATGAAGTTGTAGTTGTATTTCCCTCCTCTAGAATTTCAACATTTTCAATTTGATGAATGAAAATCAAATCAAGATCTGTGGCTGTGATTGTTAATTTTGAATCACTTGCATTTAGTAAAACATTAGAAAGTATCTGTAACGTGCTTCTTTTTTCTATTACACCTTGGCAATAACTTAAGGCTTCTTGAAGCTCTTTTTGATTGACGTTAAATTTCATCCTTCTTTATTATATAAAATAATATTTTTTAATTTATTTATATTATCATTCATGTCTGGATTATTTTCTTTTAATTTTTCTATTGTTTTCACAGAATGAATTATAGTTGTATGATCTCGATTTGAAAATTCTCTTCCAATTTCTGGTAATGATTTTGTGGTTAAAATTTTAGTCAGATAAATAGCTGTCTGTCTTGGTCTAACTAAATATCTCGATCTTCTTGAGGATAACATCTCATTTTTGCTGATTTTGAAAAATTTACAGACAATTGTTTGTATTGTGTCTATCGTTACGTTATTTTCTGTTAAATTTAATAGATCTTTCAAAATAATCTTTGTCTCAGATAAACTCGGTAGTTTGTTATAAATTCTCGAGAATGAAACTATACGATTTATTGCTCCAACTAATTCCCGCACATTAGTTGTAATTTTATTACTTATAAAATCTTGAATTTCATCTGTAAAATTTAGTTTATCAGCATAAAGATTAGTTAATTCATTTATCTTGTGATTGATAATCTTTCTTCTTAAATCATACTCGGGTTTTTGAATATCTACTACTAGACCTCCAGAAAATCTTGATTTTATTCTTTCTTGAATTCTAGATAGCTTATTAGGTGGTCTGTCAGCTGAGACAATTATTTGTGACTCTTTATCCAAAAGTGCATTAAAAGTATGAAAAAACTCTTCCTGCATAGCTTCTTTGCCATTCATGAACTGAATATCGTCTATTAATAAAACATCTGTATTTCTAAAATATTCTTTAAATTTAACCATATCATTAGATTTAATTGATTTTACAAATTGATACATAAAACGTTCAGCTGAGATAAACATAACTTTTTTGTTTTTACTCATTTCGTAGCCTATAGAATTTAAAAGATGAGTTTTACCTAAACCTACGCCCCCATATACGTAAAGTGGATTATAATGAGATATATTCTCAGATACCTTTAAAGAAGCTTCAAATGCTATTTTATTACTTGAGCCGATTAAAAAGTTTTCAAATCTTTTATTAGGATCTATTCGACTATACTGGAAATGAGAATCTTTTATAAATGAGACTTTTCGAGTTTCATTTATTTGATTAAGATCATCAAATTTCTCACTTTTAGTATCCTTTTTTTCTAAAATCTTAAATTCTATTCTTATAATTTGTTTTTTGTGTTTTCTGATAGTTTGTAAAATTTGATCTAAATATCTTGATGTAATCCAATCACGGATAAACCTCGTTGGAACAGTTAATAAAATATAATTATTAAAATCTTCATGTAAATCAACTTTTTTTATCCAACTTTCATAAACTTCTTTTCCCAATTTAAGTTTTAATTCAGACTGAATTAGTTTCCAATCAAGATTAATCTTATCAAAACTTTTATTTGTGTGCGTATTGTTCATTTTTTTGGAGAGACTCCAGTTACATCAATAATGATGGTTATTGCAACAAATTATTTTACTAAACCGAAAATAAATAAAATCTAGGATTGTGTAAAAAATTTTTTTAAAAATTTCTTTGACAAAATATCTTTTTATGTATCCAAAAATAAATAAAATTTATAATTGAATTAAATATAATAATTTTTTACTAATTCTAAATATTGTAATTTAAGATTACCCCATCATATATGAAGCGTATTCTTTAAGTTGAATCAACTTGAGGTATAGAAATTATAATGAACTTATTTTTTTTGTAATTTTAGATACGTTCCTAGACGCATTTTCTTTTTTTATTATTCCAGTTTTAGCAATCTTCATTAACTCAGAATTCAACTTGGGTAAGAACTTTAAAGCCTCTGACTTTTTTTTATTTTCAATCAGAACGTTCATTTTTTTTAATGCAATTTTGTATCTACTTTTTCTCGCTTTGTTTACCGCAGTCTGTTTAGATATTCGTCTAATTCTTTTAATTGCTGATTTTGTATTAGCCATAATTTTGCAGGGGTATAACCGCTTAAATAAGCCTGGTCAATAATATATTTATTGTTTTTGGCATATTTCACACAAAAATGTTGATCTATTTGATTGAGTTATTTTATTAATTGTTCCCGAACAACCAAATCTCTTACAGTTTTGTTTATCTCTACCATAAACCTTAAACTCTTTTTGAAAATTACCTTGATCACCTTTGGTATTTTTAAAGTCTCTTATAGTTGATCCACCTTTCCTTATTGCATTATGTAAAATTTTTCTTGAATTTATAACTATATTTTTACATTGGTATTTTTTCAAATATTTAGCTGATAGTGAAGGATTAATTTTTGATAAATATAGAATTTCACTTGCGTAAATATTTCCGATTCCAGATACAAAATTTTGGTCTAATAAAAAATTTTTAATACTCTTATTTTTTTTTTTAAAGTGATTAATCAAATACTTTGAATTAAATTTTTTGTTAAAAGGTTCTGGGCCTAAATTTTTAAACTTTTTTTTTACACTATTAAAGTCATCAAAAAATTGAAAGTAACCAAATCTTCTTGGATCATTATAAATTAACCTTATATTCTTAAAGAAAAATTCAACGTGGTTGTGTTTTTTTGGCAAATTTGGTGAATTATAAAAACTAGTATTGGTGAGCATGTTATTTTTTTTATTTTCAACAATATGAATTGTTCCTGACATTCCTAAATGAACTATACAAAAACTTTTATTTTCCAGCTCAATAATCAAATATTTTGAGAATCTTTTGATATTTAAAATAAGTTTGTTTTTTAGCTTTTTTTCAAAAGAGGTTTCCAATTTAAATCTTAAGTTTCTATTTCTAACCAAAACTTTATTGATTTTTTTACCTTTTATATTTTTTAATAAAGATTGTCGGACTATTTCTACTTCTGGTAATTCTGGCATTTACTATTATATTAAATGAATAATTAATTAAAAATGCAACAACATCTTCAAAATAAAAAAGGATTAGTTCAGGGTGTATTTAATCAAGTTTTTGATAAATACGATTTAATGAATGATTTTATGTCATTTGGAATACATAGACTGTGGAAAAAAAACCTAATCAATATGATTGGCCCATCAAAAAATAAAAGCTTAGTTGATGTTGCTTGCGGTACTGGAGATATAGGAAAACTTTATCTAGACAACACTAATATCAATAATCATGTTACTTGCATCGATCCAAATAAAGGGATGGTATCCAAAGGAAAAGAAAAGCTAAAAAATTATAAAAACATAAAATGGATAATTTCCAGTGCAGAAAAACTCCCCCTCAAAAATAATTCATTTGACTTTTATACGATTAGTTTTGGCTTAAGAAATACAAAAAATTTAGATAAATCTTTATCAGAGGCACATAGAGTTTTAAAAAAAGGCGGACGATTTTTTTGTTTAGAATTTTCCAAAATACAAAATAAGAACTTAGAACTTATTTATAAAAATTATTCAAAATTAATTCCTTTAGTTGGTAAATACGTTGTTGGACAAAGAGAGCCTTATGATTATCTTATTGAAAGTATTGATAATTTTGTCAATCAAGAGGAACTTTTACAATTTATGAAAGAGAATAAATTTCAAAAATGCGATTACAGGAACTTCTCTAATGGAATAGTATCTATACATAGTGGTTGGAAAGTTTAATGATAAAAAAAATTATAACTTTATTTAAACTTGGACGAAAAATAGCTCAATCAGATATATTAGAGATAATCTCAAAATTTCAAAAGCCACCATTAGCAATCACATTAATATTAAAATTTTTAGCAATATCTTTTTCACCTAAAAAAAAGAACTTAATTAAAAGTGAGGGCGAACGATTATCAGATTCTTTGGAATCTATGGGTACAACTTTTATAAAACTTGGACAATTCTTAGCTACGCGTCCAGATATAATTGGGGAGAATCTGTCAAAACAACTTGAAAATCTTCAAGATAAGTTGCCACCATTTTCACTTATACAAGCTAAAGAAATAATAAAAAATGATTTAGGACAAGAAACATATGACTCAATTATAAATCTAAGTGAACCTGTTGCAGCAGCCTCTATAGCCCAAGTTCATAAAGCTCAAATCAACGATAATGGTACTATCAAGGATGTTGCGATAAAAATTTTACGTCCAAACATCAAAAAAATTTTTAACGATGAAATTGATGCAATTATGCTTTTTGCTTTTTTAATGGAGTCATTTATTAAAAAGACAAAAAGATTAAAATTGGTTGAGGTAGTTTTTTTACTAAAAGAAATAACAAATTTAGAAATGGATTTAAGATTTGAGGCAGCTGCAGCTAATGAATATGCGGAAAATACTAAAAATGATGTTGGGTTTAGAGTTCCTGAAATTTATTGGAATTTTACAAGTGAAAATGTAATGACATTAGATTGGGTTGATGGGATTTCTATTAGGGAAACTGAGGAGCTAAAAAAAAGAAATTTAAATACTGAAAAAATTGCAAACGATATTATTCAAAATTTTCTAAGACATGCAGTGAGGGATGGATTTTTTCACGCTGATATGCATCAAGGAAATGTATTTATAGATAATAATGGTCATATAGTTCCAATTGATTTTGGAATAATGGGTAGACTTGATAAAATGAGTAAAAGATTTTTGGCAGAAATATTATTTGGTTTTATTCAAAGAGATTATCGTAAAGTAGCAGAAGTACATTTGGTCGCTGGACTGGTTCCTAAAGAGGTTCCAATTGATGACCTTGCTCAAGCCCTAAGATCAATTGGTGAACCAATTTTTGGCCAAACAGTAAAAGATATTTCTGGTGGAAAATTATTAAAACAATTATTTGATGTTACAGAAAAATTTAACATGCAAACACAACCTCAACTTCTTATGCTTCAAAAAACAATGGTTGTTGTGGAGGGGGTAGCCAGAAAATTAAATCCAAATACAAACATTTGGACTACATCTAAACCTGTTCTAGAAAATTGGTTAAGAGAAACGAAAGATCCTATGACCACAATTAATGAAACAATTCAAAGTACTTCTGAAGTGATTAAAAGATTACCGGAATTCCCAGAAATAATGGATAAAGCTAATCAAGCCCTAACATATTTAGCTAGTGGTCAAATTCCACAAAATTCAAACTCTTATACCGCTTTGAATACAAAAAAATCAGAAATGACCGCTTTTAGAAATCAATCTATTATTGGCTTTTTAGTCCTTGTAATTTTTAGTCTATTGGTATTTTAATTCACCTCATGAGTAACTTGAATAATAAAAAAATCTTATTAATAATTTGTGGAGGTATAGCTGCATATAAAAGTCTGGAATTAATCAGACTTTTAAAAAAGGATGGTGTAATTATAAAAACAATTCTTACTAAAAGCGGTGCTGAATTTGTGACACCTCTTTCAATTACTTCGTTATCTCAATCAAAAGTTTATCAGGATCTTTTTAGTATAGAAAATGAAGTAGAAATGAATCACATAAGTCTTTCAAGATGGGCGGATCTCATTTTAATTGCGCCTGCGACAGCTAATACAATATCTAAACTTGCTAGTGGAAGTTCAGACGATTTAGCTTCAACTGTTGCTCTTGCGTCAAACAAAAAAATTTTTATTGCTCCTGCAATGAATGTAAGGATGTGGGAACATCAATCTACTAAACAAAATATAAAAAAACTAAAAACCTATAACTATGAATTAATTGGTCCTGAAATTGGAGATATGGCATGTGGAGAATACGGTGAAGGTAAAATGTCGGAGCCAAAAGAGATAATAAATAAACTTGAAATTTATTTTAAAAATTTAAAAATAAAAAATAAATTAAGGGCAATCGTGACCGCAGGACCAACCAAGGAGTATATTGATCCAATAAGATATATATCTAATAAATCCAGTGGTAAGCAAGGCTATGAAATTGCGAAATCATTATCAAAAAAGGGTTTTGAAACAACTTTAATTTCAGGACCAACAAATTTAGAAATAAATAATGATATCAATTTGATCAAGGTTGAAACTGCTGAAGAAATGTTTCAATCGACTCTTAAAAGTTTACCGGCCGATGTTGCAATATTTTCAGCGGCAGTGTGTGACTATAAAGTGAAAGAAATTTCTAAAATAAAAATAAAGAAACAGGATGAGATTAGTTTAGATTTAGAAAAAAATGTTGATATTCTTGATTATGTCTCTAATCATAACTCCTTAAGACCAAAACTTGTGGTAGGATTCGCAGCTGAAACGAATGATTTAGAAAACTATGCTAATAAAAAACTAGGTGAAAAAAATTGTGACTGGATAGTTGCAAATGATGTATCAAATAAATCAATTGGTTTTGAGTCAGATTTTAATGAAGTATCAATTCTTTATAAAAATAAAAAAATAGAGAGACTTAAATATAAATCTAAATCAGAAATTTCAGATGAATTAGTTGAAAAAATCATTGATCATTTAAACTAATGATTAAAGTTTTAGTAAAAAAATTAAAACCTTCTGTAAAATTACCATCATATAAAACTAATGGTGCTTCTGGCATGGATCTGATGGCATTTATAGATAAATCAATTGAACTAAAGCCAGGAGAATCGTGCCTAATACCAACTGGATTATCACTCGCATTTCCTAAAGAATATGAAATTCAAATAAGACCAAGGTCAGGATTAGCGGCAAAAAGCAATATTAGTGTTTTAAATACACCTGGTACAATTGATAGTGATTATAGGGGAGAAATAAAAGTTATTTTATTTAATCATGGTAACAAAAGTTTTAAAATCAATAACAACGATAGAATTGCTCAAATGATTTTAACCCCAGTTATAAAAATGGATCTAGAAGAAACAAATGAACTTCCAGAGTCAATAAGAGGAGCAGGTGGTTTTGGTTCAACTGGTAAATGAGAGAAAGTCTTAACAAATCTCAAATTGAAAGATTCTCAAGACAATTAGTTTTAAAAAATATAGGTGCGAGAGGTCAAAAAAAAATTTTATCCTCTAAAATTTTAATTGTTGGTGTTGGAGGTTTAGGTTGTCCTGCTGCAGAAAATCTAGTAAGAGCTGGTATTGGAACTATTGGTCTTGTTGACAATGATATCGTAAATCTTTCCAACATACATAGACAAAGCTTATTTACTTCTAAAGATATAAATAAATCAAAAGTTAGTGTAGCCGCAAAAAAACTGAGGGATATAAATCCATCTGCTAAAATTAAAACTTACAAATCAAGACTCAATAAGAATAATATCAAAAATATAATTAAACATTATGAAATAATAATTGATGGTTCAGATAATTTTAAGACAAAATTTTTAATTAATGATTTCTGTGTAAAATTGAAAAAAAAATTGGTAACAGGGGCAATTAGTAAATTTGATGGTCATGTATTTACATTTGATTTTACTGATAAAAAAACAGCTTCTTTAAAAAGTTTCTACCAAGAAAATAAAATTTCAGACGATGACTTAAATTGTGAATTTGAGGGAGTTCTTGGCACAACTGCATCAATTGTAGGAACAACTCAAGCAAATGAAGCCTTGAAAATGATTATGAAAATTGGGCAAACTTTAAAAAATCAAATATTAATTATTGATCTTTTAAATCTTAATTTTAGAAAAGTTAAATTTAATAGAAAATAAGGTGTAGCT
The DNA here is from genome assembly GCA_902568855.1 of uncultured Pelagibacteraceae bacterium. GTDB lineage: Bacteria > Pseudomonadota > Alphaproteobacteria > Pelagibacterales > Pelagibacteraceae > Pelagibacter. Next base: position 15,650 of record CACFSB010000004.1, read on the forward strand.
TAATAATGAAAAAATTATATCTTTTAATTTTTCTCTGGATTTTTTTTCCGTTAAATATTTTTGCAAATGATACTTTTCTCTCATTAAAAAAAAATAAAGTAAATGTTAGATATGGTCCAGGGTTTGAGTATCCTATAAAATATATCTATAAAAAAATTAATTTACCTATTAAGCAGATTGATAAGAAGGAAAATTTTAGGAGGATTATTGATCTCAAAAATAATAGTGGATGGATACATGTCTCTCAACTCAAAAAAGCAAATTCTTTAATACCAAAAATCGATAAAATTTTGTTTAGCAAGCCAACAAATTTTTCAAAACCTTTAGCAAAAATAGAAAAGGGTAGGGTTTTGTTAATACAGAATTGTAATGATGATTGGTGTAAGGTGAAAACTGGAAACTTTAAGGGTTGGGTAAAAATAGAAAATTCCTGGGGTGTGAATTAATCTTGATCTACTCGACTTATATTTTTTAATGTGAAACTACTTTTGTTGTTCACAAACATCCTTGATTACAGGGGCATTTGCACAATCTAAACATTTTGTTTTCTGAACAATACAACCATCATCAAGAACTTCAACATCAACAATTTTATCACACTTGGAACAAGTTGAGGAAATTGTTAGTCCACATTTTTTACAGTTATAATTTTCTGTTTGCATGATGAAAAATTAATCATAAATAAATTTATTTCAACAATTATCCCTGCGAATGATAATTATTATCGAAAATTTTTTTGCGAAAGATTACTAATTGCTTTTTTTTTGGGATATTTGATCAAATTATTTTTTAGATTTGCTTGTCCACCATTTATCTAAAATAAAATACCAAATTGAATTTGCAATTGGTTCAACAATTGCATCTGTAAGTGCAACTTTAAAAGAGACATCTGCTACTATCATTAAAACTGTAATCGCAATTGCAAAGTGTCCAATTGTATAAATTACAGTTCTAAGTAAAGAGCCTTTATTATTTTGATAAATATTTTGGGATGCTTGAAAAATGCCTTTAGTAATTTCCATCAGTTTTTAAAAGGACTTTCAAGAACACAAGCCACAAGGTGTATTCTAGCCTGTTCACCTCCATTAAAAAAATTATGATATTTTGTGTTGTTTGTAATCCAAACTTTCCCATCTGCGGGTAAGTGTTTAGCAACATTCTCTATAACCATTGAACACCCTTTGTTTGTGATTATAGGCACATGAAGTCTACATTCTGGATCTTTGTGCCAACTCAAAGTTGATCTGGGCTCTTTTAATAAGAGCCTAACTCTTCCCAATTTAAATCTCTTGCTTAGAACTTTGTAAACTTCTGCAAAGTATGTGTTTTCAAATTCAGGTATTAATTGTGTATATTTAGACTCATCTATATCAACATCTCTTGAAACCTCTTTTCCAGTTTCGTCTGCAATTGTCCAATATTTTCCTCTAATGTTGCTCCCTTCAATCGAGCTCTTATCGTTTGGAATTTGGTTTAATGGAATTGCACCAAAATGTGTAACACCTGGTGTATTAAATTTTTTTAATTTCAAGATTTTATCTAAATCATCTTTTAATTTCGAAATATCAAAATTTAAATCTGGAACTTCATAAAAATCCTCAAAATTTGCTGTTGCCATATAACTTTATCTTTTTTTCAAATTTAATTTAATTTCAAATCAAATCGATCAGAATTCATAACTTTTACCCATGCAACTACGAAATCTTTAACAAATTTTTCACTTGAGTCCTCACAAGCATAAACTTCTGCAAGAGCTCTTAGTTGAGAATTTGAACCAAAAATCAAATCAACTCTTGTTGCTTTCCATTTAGTTTTTTGAGTTTTTCTATCTCTTCCAACAAATGTTTGTTCTGATTTGTCTTCCTCTTTCCATGTAGTATTCATATCTAATAGATTTACAAAGTAATCGTTAGTAAGAGAACCAGGTTTATTTGTAAAAACGCCGTAATTTGAACCATCATAGTTAGTATTTAAAACTCTCATACCACCTATAAGTGCTGTCATTTCTGGTGCAGTAAGACCCATTAGTTGTGCTTTATCAACCAATTTTTCCTCTGCCGAAACATTTGAAACTCCTCCATTTAGATAGTTTCTAAAACCATCTGCCTGTGGTTCAAGAAGACCAAAAGAATGAATATCAGTCTGGTCTTGTCTAGCATCTCCTCTACCTGCTAAAAATGGAACGTTAACTTTGTGTCCTGCCTTTTTAGCAGCCATCTCAATACCAACACCTCCTGCTAACACAATTAAATCTGCCATTGATACACTTTTCTTTTTATTATCAAATTGATCTTTAATTTTATTTAAAGCTTTTATCACAACTGATAACCTTTTAGGATTATTCACAGTCCAATTTTTTTGTGGTTCTAGCATTATTCTTGCACCGTTAGCACCACCTCTTTTATCTGATCCTCTAAAAGTTGAAGCTGATGCCCATGCAGTAGAAACTAAATCTGAAATTGATATTTTTGATTTAGAAATTTTGTTTTTTAAATCTTTAATATCTTTTGATTTAAGTTTGTACTTTGGTTTATCAATTGGATCTTGCCAAATTAATTGTTCTTTTGGAACTTCACTACCCAAGTAGCAAACTCTTGGACCCATATCTCTATGGGTTAATTTAAACCACGCCCTTGCAAAGGCATCATGAAACTCTTTAGGGTTTTGATGAAAATGCTTTGTAATTGGTCCATAACTTGGGTCAACTTTCATTGATATATCTGTTGTTTGCATCATTGGTGGATGAAGTACACCTTTTTGGTGTGCATCAGGAACCATTTTAATTTTTTGTCCATTTTTCTTTGGAGTCCATTGATGAGCTCCTGCTGGGCTTTTTGTTAGCTCCCAATCATGACCGTATAAACAGTCTAAATAACCCATATCCCACTTGGTAGGATTTTGAGTCCAAGCACCTTCAATACCACTACTTATCGTATCGACACCTTTTCCAGATTTATATCCACTATTCCATCCAGTAGACTGATCTTGAAGTTTTGAAGCTTCTGGATCTGGACCTTTATAAGACTCTGATGCTGCTCCATGAGATTTTCCAAATGTATGTCCTCCAGCAACCAAAGCTGCTGTTTCATAATCGTTCATAGCCATTCTTCCAAATGTCTCTCTGATGTCATGAGCTGCTAGTAGTGGATCTGGATTTGCGTCTGGACCTTGTGGATTTACATAAATCAAGCCCATATGAGAAGCACCTAGCGGCTGCTCTAAATCTCTTTTTCCACTATATCTTTCAACACCTAGCATCTCTTTTTCTGAACCCCAATAAATATCATCCTCCGGTTCCCAAATATCAGTTCTACCTGCACCAAAACCAAAAGTTTTAAAACCCATGGAGTCTAATGCTACATTTCCAACCAATATAAATAGATCTGCCCAAGAAATTTTTCTTCCATACTTTTTTTTGATTGGCCATAAAAGTAACCTTGCTTTATCTAAATTCACGTTATCTGGCCAAGAATTGAGCGGAGCAAATCTCTGATTACCAGTACCGGCACCGCCTCTACCATCACCAGTCCTGTAAGTTCCTGCAGCGTGCCAAGCTAATCGGATAAATAAAGGACCGTAATGACCATAATCTGCAGGCCACCATTCTTGTGAGTTTGTCATTAATTTTTTTAAATCTTTTTTTAACGCTTTGTAATTAAGTTTTTTAAATTCTTTTGCATAATTAAATTTTTTATCCATAGGGTTTGATAAATTAGAATGCTGACTAAGAATTTTTAGATTTAAACTATTTGGCCAGAAGTCTCTTACTGTTTGACCTCTTCCTGCAGAAAACTTTGCAGGTGTGCCTACCCCTGTAAAAGGACATTTACTTAGCTCATTTGCTTTAAAAGATTTATTTTTAAAATTTTCAGTGCTCATTAATTATTTTCCTATGTTTGTATTGGTAATATTATAGTTTATAATGGTTCTAAATAGCTGTCAATTGGTTAATAATGACGCTCAATAAATTGATAAATTAATCTTCGAGTTTGACAAGAACTTCAATGGATTTGATTTTTTTTCCATCAATTTTTCTTTTAATATTTATGGGTCCTACATCAGAGTTTTCTAAGTCAATCAACTTTCCATCTTTCAAGTTATAAAAATGATGATGATCAGTAATGTTGGTGTCAAAATAAGTTTGGTTTGAGTTTACAGGGATTTGCTTTAAATACCCTTTTTTTTCAAAAGCATGAACTGTATTATAGATTGTAGCTAAAGATATTTTGTTATCTATTTTATCTTTAATTTTTTGCTCTAACTCGTTTATTGTGAAATGAAATGTTCTTTCAGTATTAAACAAAACCTCGCATATCTGAAGTCTTTGTTTAGTAGGTCTTAATCCAGAATTTCTTAATTTATCTATATATTTCACTTTTTAAGCAAATTGTTAGTTAAAATTATTCTAACAAGTATTATAATTATATTATATAGTTACAAAATCAAGTAAATAAGAGTATTCAATTTTATGAAAAAAAACTCTTACTCATACGATGAACTGATAAATTGTGGTGAAGGTAAACTATTTGGTCCTGGTAATGCCAAATTACCTCTTCCACCAATGCTTATGTTTGATAGAATTACAGAAATTAATGACAACAAGGGAGCTTTTAAAAAAGGTTTGTTAAAAGCTGAGTTAGATATTAAAAATGATCTTTGGTTTTTTGATTGTCACTTTAAAGAAGATCCTGTTATGCCAGGATGTTTAGGTTTAGATGCTATGTGGCAACTAGTTGGTTTTTTTCTAGGTTGGAAAGGAAATCCTGGTAAGGGAAGGGCTTTAGGAGTTGGTACTGTTAAGTTTACAGGTGAAGTTTTAAAAAATGTCAAAAATGTACGATATGAAATAGATATGAAAAAAATAATGTCGCCTGGAGGAACAACTGTTGGTCTTGCTAATGGGGTATTACTTGCTGATGAGAAAAAAATATATTCAGCTGACAATTTAAAAGTGGGTTTATTTAAATAATGAGAAGAGTGGTAATAACTGGTTTAGGGGTAGTATCTTGTTTAGGTAACAATCAAGATGAAGTTTATCAATCTTTATTAAACTCTAAATCAGGAATTTCTTTTGCAGAAGAATATAAAGAACATAACTTAAAAAGCCATGTTCATGGTAAACCGAACATTAAACTAGAAGATCATATAGATAGAAAAACAATTAGATTTATGGGTTCTGGTTCAGCATATAATTATGTGGCCATGAAAGAAGCGATTAAAGACTCTGGCTTAGAGGAGAGAGATATAAGTAATTTTAAAACAGGAATTGTAATGGGTTCAGGTGGCCCTTCGATTGAAAATGTTATTTTGGCTGCTGATAAAACACGAGCTAAAACACCAAAACTTATGGGACCTTTTATTGTTCCAAGAACAATGGCAAGTACAGCTTCTGCTACACTTGCAGTGCCATTTAAAATTAAAGGCACTAACTACACTATGAGTTCGGCTTGTGCAACAAGTGGACATTGTATTGGAAATTCTATGGAATTAATTCAATTGGGTAAACAAGATATTGTTTTTGCCGGTGGTAGTGAGGAAATTCATTGGGCAATGACTGCAATGTTTGATGCTATGACTGCTTTGTCATCAAAATACAATGATACGCCTGAGACTGCATCAAGAGCTTATGATAAAACAAGGGATGGTTTTGTAATTGCCGGGGGCGGAGGAGTGTTAGTGCTTGAAGAATATGAACACGCTAAGGCTAGAGGAGCAAAAATTTATGCTGAATTAACTGGCTATGGAGCAACTTCAGATGGCTATGATATGGTAGCGCCATCAGGTGAGGGAGCAGTAAGATGTATGAAAATGGCTATGGCAACGGCAAAAAATAAAATTGATTATATAAACACTCATGGAACATCTACTCCTGTTGGAGATATCACAGAATTAAATGCTGTGAAGGAGACTTTTGGATCAGAAATTCCAAAAATAAGTTCAACCAAATCTCTTTCGGGACATCCTTTAGGGGCAGCATCTGTTCACGAAGCAATATATTGTTTAATTATGATGAAAAATAATTTTATTGCTGGCTCGGCAAATATTAATGAAATTGATGAGGAAGCCAAAAATTTCCCAATAATTGCTAAAACTAAGACAGGAGTAACCTTAAATGCAGTTATGTCAAATAGCTTTGGTTTTGGTGGAACTAATGCGGCATTAATTTTTGAAAAGGTTTAGTTATGAGTTTAATGAAAGGAAAAAAAGGATTAATTTTAGGTGTTGCTAATGAGAGATCAATCGCCTGGGGTATTTCCCAAAAACTAGCTGAAGCTGGAGCTGAGCTTGCGTTTACTTACTTAGGAGACGCATTAAAAAAAAGAGTAATACCTTTAGCAGAAAAATTAAATTCAAAAATAACATTCAGTTGTGATGTTGAAAAAAAGGAGGAAATAGAAAAGTTATTTGAAAATATTAAATCTGAGTGGGGAGAAATTGATTTTGTAGTTCACGCTATTGCATTTTCAGATAAATCAGAATTGTCTGGTGAATATTTAAATACTACTAGAGAAAATTTTTTAAGAAGCATGTTGATTTCATGCTTTTCATTTACTGAGGTTGCTAAGGAAGCATCCAAGGTTATGAAAAATAATGGGTGTATGTTAACTTTAACTTATGAATCCACCAAAGCAATACCAAATTATAATGTAATGGGTGTTTGCAAATCTGCACTTGAAGCGAGTGTTAAGTACCTTGCAAGAGATTTGGGTGCAAAAAATATAAGAGTGAACGCAATTAGTGCTGGCCCAATAAAAACTTTAGCTGCATCAGCTATTGGTGATGCAAAATTTTTATACAAATGGAACGAAGATCACTCTTTTTTAAAAAAAAATGTAGATATCTATGACGTAGGTAATTCAGCATTATACCTTTTAAGTGATTTGGCAAGTGGGGTAACTGGTGAAATACATTATGTAGACGCAGGATATAATAAAGTTGGGATGCCAGATCCAAAAAATATGAAATAAATCAAATTATTAATCTTTTTTCAGTGCAAAATATTTCAAGTATTTATGATTAATTTTTTATGAAACTTGCTTTTTTTGTTAAGAAAAAAAATATCTTGTTCGTGATAATCTCTATTAATGACAAATTTTTCACCTAAAATTTTAAAAGCATCGTAATTTAATTTTTTTAAACAATCTTTAATTTTTCTAAAATTATAATTTTTCTCTATTAAAATTATTGGATAACTTTTTTTTATGTGCTTAAAACTACCTTTTAATATTTCTAGTTCAAATCCCTCAGCATCTATTTTAATAAAATCTGAATTTAACTTGTAATTATCTAATTTATTAACATTAATTTTTTTTTGTTTAATTTTTATATTAGTATTTTTTAAATATTTATCTAAATATTCATTTATGTTTTCTAATTTAAATGAATTAAGGCTATCTAGATTAGTGTTTTTAAAATATGGCATATAAATTTTTTTTTTTCCTTTAAAATTACCCAAAGCAATTTTTTTAAAGTTTTTTTTATTAGATTTATTTTCCAAAAATGGATCAAAGCAAGTAATTAATAAATTATGATTTAATTTTTTCATTAATTGATATGTTTGAAACTTATTTGAACCTATATCAATTACATTTTTAAATTTGGAATTTTTAAGAAAAGAATATTTTTTTCTTTCAATAAAAAAAAAGAAGTCTGAATATTTTTTATAAAAATTTAAAAAAAATATATAAAGAAAAATATTTTTTCTTATAATAGAATTAATTAAATAACTTAACATGTATTAATTAAAAAAACTTTATTTTTTAAAATATTCAATGCAATTTAAAAGAATCCTATTAATTAAATTTTCTTAAAATTTCTAAATTTTACTCCGCAGCTTGTTTCATAGAAAGTTTAACTTTACCTCTATCAAACCCTATAACTTTAACTTTTACTTCATCGCCCTCTTTAACGACGTCTGTAACCTTAGCTACTCTTTTATCTGCAAGTTCAGAGATGTGAACAAGTCCATCTTGTTTGCCTAAGAAATTTACAAATGCACCAAATTCCATAATTTTCATTACTTTGCCTGAGTAAATTTTATTCAACTCAGCTTTTGCTGTAATATCTTTAATCATTTGCAGAGCAATATTTCTAGCCTCTTCATCTGGTGCAGCAACTGTAACTACGCCCTCATCATTAACATCAACTTTCGCACCTGATTTTTCTACAATCTCTCTTATTGTTGCTCCACCTTTTCCAATCACAGCTGCAATGTCTTTTTTATCAACATTTATTTTTTCCATTTTTGGAGTGTGTTTTCCAACATCTGATCTTGAAGCTGATAATGCTTTATTCATTTCACCTAAAATATGAATTCTTCCATCTTTAGCTTGGCTTAGTGCCTGTTCCATAATCTCAAATGTAATACCAGTGATTTTTATATCCATTTGAAGGGAAGTAATTCCGTCTTTAGTTCCAGCTACTTTAAAATCCATATCTCCTAGATGATCTTCATCACCTAAAATATCTGATAAAACGCTGAACTCATTACCCTCTTTAATTAATCCCATCGCTATACCTGCAACTGGTTCTTTAATCGGAACACCTGCATCCATTAATGCAAGTGATGTTCCACAAACTGTAGCCATTGATGAAGAGCCGTTAGACTCTGTAATTTCTGAAACAACTCTAAATGTGTAAGGAAATGTCTCATTAGACGGTAGTGAAGAATGAATGGCTCTCCAAGCTAATTTACCATGTCCTATTTCTCTTCTGCCAGTTCCTATTCTGCCTGTTTCACCAACTGAAAAAGGTGGGAAGTTATAATGAAGCATAAATCTCTCTCTTTGTAATCCATCTAAACTTTCAATTCTTTGTTCATCATCGGAAGTGCCCAAAGTAGCTGTTACAATTGCTTGTGTCTCTCCTCTGGTGAATAGGGCAGAACCATGAGTTCTTGGTAAAATTCCGACCTCACAATAAATAGGTCTAACATCTGATAATCCTCTACCATCAATTCTGTTCTTATTTTTAAGAATATCTGTTCTTACAATTGATTTTTCTATCTTTTTAAGTTCAGAATTTACATCTAGATCTGTATAATTTTCGTCTTCCTCATAAAGTTTTTTAGCTTTATCAGTTATTTCAGAAATTTGATTTGACCTATCTTGTTTATCTCTAGTTGCAAACGCTTTTTTAAGATCCTCTGTAAAAGTCTCCTCAAGTTTTTTCTTGACTTCAGATAGATCTTTCTTTTCAACAGTCCATTCAGGTTTTCTACATTCTTTTGCAAGGTCCTCAATCATCTGAATCACAGGAACAAAACCCTTATGACCAAATTTAACTGCGTTTAACATTTCTTCCTCTGTTAAACCGTTTGCTTCAGACTCAACCATAAGCACAGCATCTTTTGTGCCTGCTACAACTAAATCTAATTTTGATTTTTCTAAATCAGTCTTTGATGGATTTAAAACATATTTTCCATCAATATATCCAACTCTAGAAGCACCTACGGGACCCATGAATGGCATTCCTGATATAGCTAATGCTGCTGAGGAAGCTGTGATAGATAAAATGTCGGCTTCATTTTCTTTATCATAAGAAATTACAGTTGGTAATAGCTGAACTTCATTTTTGAATTCATCTGGAAATAATGGTCTGATAGGTCTGTCAATTAATCTCGAAATTAATGTTTCACTTTCAGTTGGTCTTGCTTCTCTTTTAAAATATCCACCTGGAATTTTTCCCGCTGCATAATACTTTTCTTGGTAATTAACAGATAATGGAAAGTAATCCATATCTGGATTGACTTTTTTCGCTCCAACTACTGTTGCTAAAACAACTGTCTCTCCACATGTTGCGATTATTGCTCCGTCTGCTTGTCTTGCTACTTTACCCGTTTCTAAACTTATTTTCTTTCCTGCTAATTCAATTTCCTTCTTATATACTTTAAACATCTTATTTCCATTTCGTTTCGTTCTTTTCGTTTCATTTCACTCTATCTATCTTGACTTTTACTTTCTCAAATTCAATTTCGACAGCACATTTTTGTAAGAATCTATCTTGTTTTTTTTAAGATACTCTAACAATTTTTTTCTTCTATTTACCGCTCTCAACAACCCAACAGAGGAGTGTTTATCCTTCTTAAATTGTTTTATATGTTTAGAGAGAGTTTCAATTTTTTCTGTTAGCAAAGCAACTTGTACTTCTGAAGAACCAGTGTCCTTATCGTGCATTGCTAATTCTTGTACTTTTTTATTCATATTTTTTTCTTTCTATTTATTTGTTTGTTTTATTAAATTTTCTATTTTTTCTGCATACTCAAAAGACTCATCTTTTCTAAAAAGTAGTTTTGGTAAAAATTTCATAACCACTTTTTGCGATAAAATTTTTCTTATCAAAAAAGAATATTCTTTTAATGTATTTATAGTTTCTTCTGCATCTTTTCCTCCTAGAGGAAGGACATATGCTTTTGCAATTTTTAAATCTGGGCTCATTCTTACCTCTGTAACTGTTATGGTGTTAGTTTCTAAGTTGGGCACCTTAGCCTCATTTCTTATAAAAATCATGCTTAAAGACTGTTTAATCATTTCTCCAACTCTGAGTTGTCTTTGAGATAATGGTTTTCCTATTCGATCCGCCATTAGATTGACCTCTCTGTCGATGTGACACTGAATGCCTCTATTGTGTCGTTTTTTTGAAAATCCATATAATCTTTAACTGTAATACCACATTCTTGGCCACCACTAACCTGTTTCACTTGGTTTTTTTCTCTAAATATTGTTGAAACCTTTCCTGTATAAATAATTGTTCCATCTCTAATAATCCTCACATCAGATGTACTATTTATTTCTCCTTCAGTGATTTTAGAGCCAGCCACTTTACCAGCTCCTGAAACTTTAAAAATCTCTAAAATTTGCGCTGTACCAGTTATTTTTTCTTGAATATCTGGAGCTAATAAGCCTGACATCCTTTTTTTAATATAATCTAAAACTTCATAAATTATATTATAAGAAGAAATTTTTATTTTTTCGTTTTCAGCAAGCTTTTTTGCTTCTTTACTTGGTTTGACATTAAATGCAACAAGAACAGCATTAGATGCCTTTGCTAAGGTAACATCTGTTTCTGTTACCATTCCTATATCTGCTAAAATTATTTTTGGTTTAACTTCATCATGTGTAATTTGACTTATTGCATTTTTAATTGCTTCAGAGGATCCATGCACATCTGATTTTATGATTAAATTAAGTTCTTTAGATGAATTTTTTGAAAAAGCAGATTCTTGTGTCGAAAATGATAAAGGATTTTTACCCTCTTTTTTTTCTTCAGCTCTGTTTTGACTAAGTGTTTTAGCCTCTTTCTCTGTCTCCAAAACAATGAAGTCATCTCCAGCCTTTGATGCTCCATTGATTCCTAAAATTTCAACTGGTGTTGAAGGTAATGCTTCATCAATATTTTGACCCTTGTCGTTTATAATTGCTCTAACTTTACCCCATTTTAAACCACTCACAAAAAAATCTCCTTTTTTAAGTACTCCTGATGTTATAATTATATTTGCAACCGGTCCTCTCCCGATATCTATTTTTGACTCCAAAACAATACCTGTCGCTTTTGACTCATAATCAGTTTTAAGATCGAGTATTTCAGCCTGAAGAATTATTGACTCAACTAATTTATCCAAATTTTTTTTTGTCTTGGTTGATATTTCTACCATTAGTGTGTCTCCAGATAAGTCCTCGGAAATTAATTCATGTTCTAATAATTGATTCTTAATTTTTTGTGGATCGGCTTCTGGTAGATCACATTTGTTTATTGCAACAACTATTGGAACATTGGCCGCTTTGGCGTGTTTAATTGATTCCACTGTTTGGGGTTTTACGCCATCATCTGCAGCGACCACTAACACAACTAGGTCAGTAAGTTTCGATCCTCTTGCCCTCATCTCTGTAAAAGCTGCGTGGCCCGGTGTATCAATAAAAGTTAATTTATTACCTTTGCTTTCTATTTGATAAGCTCCTATATGTTGTGTTATGCCGCCAAATTCACCTGATACAACATTTGCGCTTCTTAAAACATCTAGCACAGAGGTTTTTCCATGATCAACATGTCCCATGACAGTTACAATTGGGGGTCTATTTTTTAGGTTTTCAGCTCTTGAGGCTTTGATTTTTTGAATAATTTCCTCTGCTTTTTCCTCTCTAATTGGGTTATGCCCAAATTCTTTTACTAAATACTCTGCTGTGTCGGCAGCAAGTGTTTGGTTAATTGTAACCGTAACGCCCATTCCAAATAAGAACTTAATCACATTACTTGATTGCTCTGCCATTCTATTTGCAAGCTCTCTTACAGTGATTGCTTCTGGAATATTTATATCTCTTTTGATTGGTTTAACGCTTTCATTGTTTTGGTCTTTATTTTGATTTTTGCTTTCTTTTTCTCTGGCTCTTCTTACGGATGCCAAACTTCTTTCTCTTGCTTCTATTTCATCACTCAAGGCTCTAGAGACAGTTAATTTAACCTCTCTTTTTTTTGATGTAAGTTTATTTTTTTTATCTTTTGTGTTAGACTCATCTTTTAATCTTTTTGTTGCTCTTTGTTCAGCAAGTTTTCTTTTTTCAAAATCACTAGTATTTGTTTTAAATTTTGTATCAAAAAGAGGTTTTTTTGGTGCAAATGAACTTCCTCTTTTTGCTAATTTACTGTTAGATTTTTCTATTACTACTGACCGTTTACCTGAAAACTTATTTACATCAATATTTTTTAAAGTTTTTTTTGGTTTGCCAGATAAAGATAATTTTAATTTTTTGTCCATAACTCATCTCTTATTAATCTTTGTAAACAATTCTTCTGGCCGACATAATTAGTTCGTCGGCCTCTTCTTTTGAAAGCGCAAAATCCTCAAGATACCCCTCAATCCTTATTTTTGAGCCTTTCACAACATCATAACCTCCTGTAAGTTCATCAGAGGCTAAATCAGCAAATTCTTCTAATGAGAGAATTTTCTGTTCCCCTAATGTAACTAGCATACCAGGTGTAAGACCTTTTAAATTTATTAATGACTCGCTTAAACCAAGCTCTTTAATTCTTTTTGATATATCTTCTTGATCTTTTTTGTGAAAATCTTTTGATCTTTCAATAAGTGCTTGAGCAGTATCAGCTTCAATCCCCTCAATTTTAGTTAAATCTTCTACTGAGCTATCTTTAATATCATCAATTGTTGAAAATCCTTCAGCCACAAGCAGTTGGCCAAGTGTTTCATCTAATTCTAAATTTTTTACAAAATTTTCTGTCTTTTCTTTAAAGTCTTGCTGTCTTCTTTCTGAATCCTCTTGATCTGTCATAATATTAATTTCATAATTAAGCAATTTCGTTGCAAGCCGTACATTCTGTCCTCTTCTTCCGATTGCCTTACTTAAATTTTCCTCAGTTAATATTACATCTAATTTTTTACGCTCTGCGTCGACGTTAACTCTTAGAACTTCTGCAGGAGATAATGCACTTGAAACTAAAATTGCTGGATCTTCAGACCAGTTTACAATATCTATTTTTTCACCTTGAAGTTCATTTACTACAGCTTGAACTCTTGAACCTCTCATACCCACACAAGCTCCAACCGGATCTAAAGATGCATCAATAGCTTTAACACAGATTTTTGCTCTACTACCAGGATCTCTTGAAGAAGATTTAATTTCTATTAGTCCATCATAAATTTCAGGAACTTCTTGAATAAAAAGTTTTTCCATAAATTTTGGGTGTGCCCTTGACAAAAATATTTGTTGACCTCTCTGTTCTCTTCGAACATCAAAGCAATAAGCTTTTATTCTATCTCCTGCTTTTATATTTTCTCTTGGTATCAATTCATTTTTTTGAATGATTGCCTCTGTTCTCCCCAAATCAACAATTACATTCCCAAATTCCAATCTCTTTACAATACCACTCAAGATTGAGTCTTTTTTATCAATAAAATCATTAAATTGTCTTTCGCGTTCCGCATCTCTTACATTAGAACTTATTACTTGTTTAGCAATTTGTGCTGCAATCCTTCCGAAATCAAAAGAAGGTAATGGTTGTAAAATTTCGTCACCAATAGATTTATCCTTATTGTTATCATCTAGAATAATTGCATCCTCTAACTTAATCTCCATATTTGAATTTTCTGGATTTTCTGCAACAATTAATTTTCTAAATATTTCAATATCACCATTGTCTCTGTTTATAGAAACCTTGATTTCATTATCTTGGCCAAATTTTGATTTTGCAGCTTTTGCAATTCCAGTTTCCATTGAACTAATTATTAATTCTTTATCTATGGATTTTTCAAGTGCCACTGCTTCAGCAATTCTAATTAGCTCTAGTTTATCTGCTCTTTTATTTAACATTTTTATTAGTTCCAAAAAAAAATGGGCATATGCCCATTTTGTAAATTCAACAAAGAAAAAATAATATAATAAAGTTTTTTTTTAATTCAACTTAACTATTTAGCAAAAATACCTTTTTTATCAGTTTTTTCCCAAGAAAAAGAGCCATCCTGTTCTGGTATCCTACCAAAGTGGCCATATGCAGCAGTTTTTTCATATATAGGTTTGTTAAGCCCTAACATTTCTCTTATTCCTCGAGGGGATAAATCAAAGTTCTCTTGGATTTTTTCTAAGACAAATTTGTTTTTATTTAAATCATTGTCAAAAAGATCAACATAAACAGATAGTGGTTTTGAAACACCAATTGCATAAGCTAATTGTATCAAACATTTTTCAGAAATTTTTGATGCAACTACGTTTTTTGCGATATATCTCGCGGCATAAGCTGCTGACCTATCAACTTTGGTTGGGTCTTTTCCTGAAAATGCACCACCACCATGTGGAGCGGCTCCTCCATAAGTATCAACAATAATTTTTCTTCCAGTCAGCCCACAATCACCATCAGGGCCACCAATAACAAAATTACCTGTAGGGTTTACATAAAATTCATCCTCATTGAAATCTTTTAAAAAATTTTCAGGTATGGATTTTAACATGTAGGGTTTTAACAAATCTTTTACTTGTGATTGATTAACGTCGGCTGAATGTTGGGAAGATATAACTACAGATTTTACTTTAAAAGGTTTTCCTTCAACATATTCAAATGTTACCTGGCTTTTTGAATCTGGTTCGATATTTTTTAGTTTTCCTAATTTTCTATCCTCGGCCATTAGTCTCAAAATCTTATGAGAATAATGAATTGGTGCCGGCATCAAGACATCTGTTTCATCGCATGCATAACCAAACATAATACCTTGATCTCCAGCTCCTTCATCTTTGTTAGCAGATGAGTCAACACCCATAGCAATATCAGTTGATTGAGAATGTAAATGACTTTCTATTTTGGTTGCTTCTTTCCAGGTAAAGCCCTCTTGATCATAGCCAATGTCTTTAATGCAGCCTCTAACCTTTTCAATCAATTCATCTTTTTTAATTTCAGGTCCTCTCACCTCACCAGCTAAAACAACCTTATTAGTTGTAGTTAATGTTTCGCAAGCTACTCTAGAATACGGATCTTTAGAAATGTAAGTATCAACAACCATATCTGAAATTCTATCAGATACTTTATCAGGATGTCCCTCAGAGACAGACTCACTGGTAAAGAGATAATTTTTTAAATTACTCATTTTTAGTTCTATTAAATGAAAATATCAAAAAAATATACATTAAAATTATTATTATAAAAATTTTATTTCCATATTTTGAAAAAATTGTTGGTTTTATTTTTTTTGTTTCAAGCAAATCAACAAAACCAGATTGATCTAAAGCAATTTTTTTTTCAACAACTCCTAAGGGATTAACAACTGCTGATATTCCATTATTAGCAGATCTTAAAACATATTTGCCACTTTCAATAGCTCTATAAGCACTGTGTACAAAATGCTGATGTGGACCTATCGAATGACCAAACCAACCATCCTCAGAAATATTTACAATAAGATCAAAATCTCTAATTTTAGAAATATTTCCTGTGTAAATTATTTCGTAACAAATTAGAGGTAAAAGTCTCACAGAAAAATTAGGTTTATTCAAATCAATAATATTTCTTTTTTTTCCTCTTGAATAAGATTGATAATTATTGGTTATGGTCTTTAATCCTAAGAGACTTAATGTTTTCTCAAAAGGCAAAAATTCACCAAAAGGAACTAGATTAACCTTGTTATATGAATTTAAAATTTCAAGGTTGTGGTCATAAACTGTAAATGAATTAAAATATTTTATAGTTTGACCAACTTTTTTTATGTCGTTAATTCCAAGTGATAATAAATGATTTTCATCAAATTTGCTTTGAAATAAGAATTTATATTCTTTAAGTTCATCTTTTGAAATGTCTGGCAAAATACCCTCGGGCCAAATAAAAATTGTTTTTTCATTTTTTTTAGGAGAACTAATTTTAATCAAATCATCAATTACCGAAATAGGGTCAGTATTTTTATAGAATCTATCAATACTAATATTCGAACTTATAATTCTCATTTTATAGTTGAGCTTATTAGCCTCAGTATTGTTAAATTTTTCAGCTCTTTGAGATCCAAAAACATAAAAGGATAATGTTGTTATGAAAAATAAAATACAAACAATAATTTCTTTTTTACTGTCTCTTAAGATAAAAAATGATGGACTAGCAAAAAGGGAAATGCAAAAAAGATTAAGACTATATGTACCTATAATTGATATAATACCTAAAATTTCAATTTGATTTGAAAAACTATAGACAATCAAATTCCATGGAAAACCAGTTAAAATTATTCCTCTTGTGAACTCAACTGTTCCAAATACTAAGGAAAAAAGAAAGAAAGAACTTAAATTTTTCCTCGGCTTCAAGATTAAAAATACAAATGAAGCTAAACCATAAAATAAAGCTAAAAAAGCAGGAACTAAAACTATAGTCAATGGAATTAAAAACTTAAAACTTTCATCAAAAGTCAATGATATCGAAATCCAATAGAGATTACTTGTAAAATACCCAAGCCCAAATAACCAGCCATAAATGAAAAATAACTTTTTATTTTTACTGGTCTCTAAAAGTTTTATTAAAAGAATATAAAAAAAACTGAAAGTTAAAAAATTAATTATAATATAATTAAAAGGTGGTAAGCTTAATGATGAAAAAGAACCTAGTAAGATTAAAATAAATGATTCAATATAAATTTTTTTTTTCAAATTAATTCATTTTTGATTTTACATGTTTATATATAAAATTTTCCTCTCTTAACATTTTAAAATAATCTTTATTTTTTATATGATCAAACCCTAAAAGATGAAGAAAACCATGAATAAATATTTTGATTGTTTTTTGTTTAAATGACCCTAAATCTTGAGATTTCGGCTTATCTAAATAATTATAACTAATTATAATATCGCCTAAATAAGTATTTTTTGAAATCTTAATTTTTTTATTAAATGGAAAAGATAAAATATCAGTAGATTTATTTTTATTCCTAAAATTTTTGTTTAATCTTTTAATATTTTTATTGTTAGAAAGTAATAGGCTCAATGAAACTTTTTTGTTTGAAAATTTATATTTCTTCGGAAAAGCATTGCATATATTTTTAAAAAAATTTTCTGAATTTCTAAGTCTTTTTGACCAAGCCTTGTCTTCAGAGAAGACACTAAGTTTAATCATTATTTGAATATGCTTTTACTATTTTTGATACAAGCGGATGTCTAACAACATCTGAGTGATCAAAATCAATAATTGATATTTCTTTTAAATGCCCAAGTAATTCTTTTGATCTAACCAATCCAGACATATTTTTGCTAGGTAGATCAATTTGAGTTGGATCTCCATTAACTACAATTTTTGAATTTTCACCAATACGAGTAAGAAACATTTTGATCTGAGTATCTGTTGCATTTTGTGCTTCATCTAAAATTGCAAAGGAATTTTTGAGAGTTCGACCTCTCATAAAAGCCAATGGTGCAATTTCTATGTCTCCAATTTCAATCATTCTTTGGATTTTTTCAAAATCAAAAAGGTCGTATAATGAGTCATATAAAGGTCTTAAATAGGGGTCTACTTTCTCTTTCATGTCACCAGGTAAAAATCCTAAGCGTTCTCCGGCTTCAACTGCAGGTCTTGATAAAATTATTCTTTCAATCTTTTTCTCCAAAAGCATAGTTAGGCCAACTGCAACAGCCAGAAATGTCTTACCTGTTCCTGCCGGTCCGGCAGAAATTACAACATCACTTTGTCTTAAAGCTCTTACATAATTTTTTTGTTTCTCAGATCTAGGAATTATAGATTTTTTAGGTGTTTTAATTATATCAGTAACGTTATTATTTTTTATTTTTTCATTAATCATAAATTTGTCTACCGAAGAAAGTATATCTTTATTTTCAATATTTCCATTATTAATAAATTGATTAACTAAAAATTTAATCGCATTTTTTACTTTTTCATTTGTTTCTGGATCTGATTTTATAAGAATAGAATTTCCCCTTGAATATAAACTACATTTTGTAATTTTTTCAAGTTCCTGTAAATTT
>CACFSB010000005.1 GCA_902568855.1 uncultured Pelagibacteraceae bacterium
TAAAGACATTTCCATAGATGGAGCTATAAAATTGATGAGAGAGAATGAGACAAAAATCAAGAAATATAAAAAAGATATTGAATTTTTAAAAAAAAGACCTCCTCGATTAAGTTTTAGAGCTAGAGAATTTGGTAGATCCTATCCACCAAAAATTATAAATGAGTTATTAAAATTAAAAAATTTTACTGCTTTTAAATCTAAAATGATAAATGATTTAAAAGAGAAAACAAAATTAACATCTTTGTATTTTGATTTCTCAAAAAATCTTAGCAATGTTCATGATTTAACATATGGGTATAGAACTTTGACACCTATTGGGTTATCTTTGTTTGAACAATTTGCAAATGCACTTCAATTTGGACGTCTTCATTTTAGATACCGAATTGCACTTCCATTAATAAATTTTACAAGATTTCCTGAAGCTATTTTATCAAATTTAAACAGATCAATTTTTAATAATATTTTTACTGTTCATAGCACTGAGTCTGAGTTCAGCGACTCTTATAGAATGAGACAAGATAATTATAATTCAGTTGGCAGAGATGGAAAGAATACCCCATATATTCTTATTAAAAATAAAAAAACCTTATTATCTGTTAACAAAACTTTAAAAGAAGTGATGAACATTGAGCTAGCACTTTCCAAAGGTAGACTGCAAGGTGAAAATCATTTCATATTTAAAGCTAAGGACTCTCTTTCAGGTAAAGCTACAGATACAATAAAAATGAAACTTGCTGGAAAAGGATTTAATTCTATCATTCCGTATTTGACTGAAATCATGATGCACGAAAATTCCATGATACTTTTAGAAGAAATTGAAAATTCATTGCATCCAAAAATAATAAGTCCCCTTATTGACAGTTTGGCATCATTTGAAAATAAAAATAGATATGTTTTAGAAACTCATAGTAAACATATTGTTTTAAAAATGCAGCAATTAGTAAAAAATAAAAAATTAAATAAGGATGATGTTGCTATAAATTATATTGAAAGAAGAAAAGAAGGATCCAGAATTAATCACATACCTCTTGATGAAAATGGAGACTTTACTGTAAATTGGCCAGATGGTGGATTTTTCCCAGAGGAATCAAAAATAATTCTAGGTTAAATTTTATATGGTTCAAAAACTTTCAATAGATCCAGATATAATAGACAATAGTATTTTAGAAAATTCTTTAATTAAAATTGATCAAGGATTTCAAAATTTAATGGAAGTTAAAAAAATGGAAAGTCCATCAATTTTTTTAAATAAAGAAATAAAAGAACAAATAATTAAAAATATTATCCAATTAAAAATTTACCTAAATAATAATATTGAGCAAAATGAAGAGTTTAGAAAATTAGCTAATAATAGCCATAGGATTGAAAGTTTAATGTCTCAACTTTTAAACTCGCCTGAATATATTTATAAATTTAAAGATCAAAATTTCGATAATTTAAAATTTAAAGATTATATTAAGAAATTATATGAAAAATTTGGATCATCCTTTCTAGATTTTATTTTAGTAAGAAAAATTCTAAGATCAGGATTTCTAGAAATAGATCAATATTTGGGTAAATATCTTGAGGAAAGAAAGAATTTTAATAGGGAATATTATTTTTCAAAAGATATATCTAACTTTGAAGACTTTTCAAATAAGATCATTGATAAACTTGGATTTGATGAATTTGAAAAAAATCAAAAGATATATCTAATAAATCCTGGTATATTAAGAACCATTAATAATTATAACTTGAATAAAAATAATGAATCATACTTAAGAAATTTTTTAGATTTATGTGTAACAATAAAGTGTATTTGTTTTCATTTTTTAGAAAAATTTAAAAATAGTAATAATTTTCCATCAGTTATAATTGCAACCGATAACCCGGGAAATAAATTAGATGAAACTTTTCTAAGAGATATATTTTTTAAAGAATTTATAGAAATTAGAGAAAATATTAATTTACACTTAGTTGTTATTAATAATTGGGGGAAAAAATCAAAGCGTGAACAAAGATATATTTTTTCATCAAACGAATTTGGATTTGCATCAAATGTTGATTTGAATTTTTTGAGAAAAAGTATTCATGGTAATAATCAAGACGCATATAAGTCTATAAAAAATACATATTCTCAATTTAAAGTTGCAAAACATGGAATTTTAACTGAAATTTCACAGTCATCTTATAAAAATTTTGTTTACGATGAATTAATTCAAAAAATTGAAAATAAACTCAATACCATAATTTACACATTAAATAATGAAAATACCGCAAAAAATCAGCCTTTTTTAGAGGCATTGAAAAATTTTAATAAATAGTCGTTGAAAGTAATTTAAAAAGTTTTATATACAGTCTGTTGGCACTACATCAGTGAAATACCAGCGGTCTCTATGTCAGAGATCACAAGTGCTAACATGGTGGGACTCTCCGCTGGCACCAATAATTTCACAAATTATCAAAGCCTAAAGCTTTTAAAGCTTAATGCTTTATCCGTTGTAGATAAGTCTATCAAGAGCAATAGCCTGTTTAGAAAAGAGTTGGCACTATTGATAAAGGCAAAAAATGGGAGCACAAAATCGCAAAACTTAATTCTGAGCTCATTTACCAAAGATATTAAGTATTGGTCTAACCAATATATTAATAAATATATTCCGAAAAAAGATGAATTCTTTTTTGATTTAGTAAATGTTGGTTATTTAATTGTAAAAAGACGTATAGATCAAGTCTCCTTGGAAGAATTAATTAAAAAAGAAAAATTACCTAAAGAAAAAACAAAGAAAACTTGGTTTTCAAATAATACAAATATGTGGATTAGAAGCTATATAAAAGCTAAAGCTGAAAAAATTAAAAAAGACTTCGCTAATACAAACGAATGTTCTTTAGACAATTTAGAAATTAATAATGAAAATGATTATATAAGTGACTTAAAAAAAAATGATAAACTTAATTTAGTAAATAAATGTAATAAAAATAATCCACTAGATAAAATCGTTAAAGTTGAATATGAAAATGAAGTAAAGAATGCCCTTAATTTATTTATAAATGAATTAAGCGATAAAGAAAAAGACATAATCAATTATCTATATTTTGATGAAAAACTAAAAGGAAATCAATCTCAAAAAATTAAAGAATTATCTAAAAAACTAAATATAAGCGATAAAAGAATTTACTTTCTCCATTCTAGTGGAATCAAAAAATTAAAAAATAAATTTAAATCGTTGAACAATCAAAATCTTATTTTACCTACAGACCATGTTAATAACCAACAAAAATAAAAGGAGGTCCACTTCAAATAATGTAATTAGCTTTAGTAAAAGCAGCTGTCGAGTAGCGGCAACGCCTCGTACCCTTGAATCTCCTAGTTTTCCTTTCTTTCATAATCAAGGGTTCAACAGCTGTAATACTAAGGCTAAAAATAAAGTTATTAAGGTTCATTTAAGAAGCTTTACTAGCAGAAAGTCATGCTGGGTATTTAAACAAATCTTAAAAAGACGATTTAACAAATTTTCAAATAAAAAATTAACAATTCGAACAAACATTAGAGGAACTAAAATTCAATATTTTTGTGGAGGTAAAATTTGAAACAAATAATCAATAACAATTCGTCTTTATTTTCTAATTTTATTAAAAATTCAATCAAAGCTCCTTCACCTAAGGTACAACAGAATTTTATGAAAGTTACCTCAGAACTAGTTGAGGTTATAAAAAAAATTCTAGAAGCCGAAAAATTAATTTTTGATGTCAGTTATGAAGGTAAAAAATATTGGGAAAATGCAAAAAAACATAAATTTGCATTTGTTGATGGTGGTGCTTACAGCAGCTTTTTATCTAGTTCAGCTCCTTTTGCAATTAGAGCGAATACCTACATAGTAAAACCTGATGAATTACTTGAAAGAAGAGAGTTATTTAGAGAGACGGTAAAGTTTGTTGGAAATCTATATGATCCAGAAAAAAACCTTTATGATTTAGATGAAGATCCTTATGAGGATAATCAACTTCTTACCAAAAAAAAGGATGCTGCAAGAATTACATTTGAGACAGCTGCAGTTGCTAGACATGTTTATGAAAATGAAAAATTCGAATATTTATTATTGCACGGACCATTACAAACTCCAATTATGCCATTTAGTGGACCGGAATTTCCATTATTTAAAAAGGAAGTAATAAAATATATTTTGCCATTCTTCAAAAAAAAAGAGATTAATGACAAAGACAGACATTTTATCAATGTCTATTTAAATTCTATTAACTATATCAAAAAAGCTAAATTCAATATTTTTGGCATTGTAGAAAAAACAGGTTCTACAATCTATTTAAGAAATCTTTTATATCGTGCCAAACAAAAAAGATTAATTGATGATGTCATTTTTGATAAAACAATTAGCTTAATCAAAAGATACAAAATAAATGATGCAACTTTATTTGAATTAATTTTGTCAGATTGTCAGGCCTTAAAACCCTTAGAAGTAGAAAAACAAATTCCATCTAAAGCGTGGGGTGATTGGGAAGAACAAATGAATAATTTCCCAAAAGTATTTATTGGCTATTTAAGAACTAATAAAAATCAAAGTCCAATAAGAATTGAGTCTCTAAATAATCCAAAAAAACTTCATCAAGATTATGAGTACATTTTAGCTACAAGTAAGTTGCTACCAAATTATGGTTTTCCAGCAGGTCTTGATGTAATAGACAAAGCTGCAAGAATTCATTCTTGGCTTGGTAAAGCAGCTAAAGGATATTATCAAAAATATTATTTAAATCTTGCTTTAAACTCTAAAGATCCAACAACAATTATTTCTGCACTAAAATCTATTTCAGATGGTGGAAGAAAATTTAAAAACAGACCAAAAGCAGGGAGGCTTTCAATTAATGCTAAATAAAAAAATTACAGAACCTTGGACATCAATTGGAACTATATTGGGTCAACCAGTTATAGACAGTTACACATTTTACCTAAAAAAATACAAAGCAAAAAAAGGTGATATTGTTGCTGCTGAAGCAAAACTACCTACTGGAGAAGGTAAGGTTATTGATGTAATTGTTTGGGGAAGAATAACAGAAATTATTTCCTCAAACGATTTTTTACCTAATGAAGCAACTAAAGAGCTCACAGAGGAAAATATCAATATTCAAGATACTATTTTACCACTCACAAAAAATGACTCTATTTGTATGGTAACAAATCTTGGTTACACTAAAAATCAGGTTGGTGAAAAAATGCTTTTATTACCAATCAATTATCCAGTAGCTCCTGGAGGAACAATAAAATATCCTGCCAAAAAAGATTTGGCTTCTCTATTAAACTCAGAAATGAATTCAAAAAATCCAATTTTGATTGGTAAACTTGTTGCTCGAGAAGACATAGATGTATTTGTATCTGCTGATAATATGGTAAGCCGACACGTTCTAGTGATAGGAATGACCGGTTCTGGAAAAAGTGTAGCTACAAGACGTCTGATGAGAGAATTGATGCACAAAGATTATCCAATTCTAATTATTGATCCTCATGGAGATTATTTAGGCATTGTTAAACAAGCTAAAAAATTATTTCCTAAACATGTAATTAAATTATTTTATCCAAAAATTTCCGCTCCATCTAATAACAAGGAAGTAATATTTGCACTTATAGAAAAGCTTGGAAAAAAACTTACTGATCCTCAATATGATTTTTTGAATTGGTTGTTGGACAATATTCCTTATGAGTCAGGACAAAATTTAATGGATTATATTAATGTCTTGATTGATAGAGCTAATACAGCTGCAGCAAATAAGAGAAATAAGTCTTCTGCTGGAATGAATGGAATTGGAAATACTGGCGCTACTACTATGGGGGTTGTAGCTCGAAGCTTAAGAGTTGTTCAATCTAAACTTAAAAAAATGGAAAAGGACAACAAAGAAAATATGGAAAAATTCCCACACTTAAAATTTGAGGAATTGCCAGATTCTTATTCACAACCAGAAAATATTATCTCAAAGTCACAAGTATCTATACTCTATTTGAAAGGTTATGAAAGTCTTCCTTCAAGTACAATTGTTTCGATACTACTTGAAAACCTTTTCAATCACAGGTCTGCTGGTAACAAGACTATACCACCTTTTTTTACAATTGTGGAAGAGGCACAAAATTTCATACCTTCTAGAGCTGAGGGACAAGATGGATATCCTTCAGTTGAAACAATAAAAAAAATATCAACTGAGGGAAGAAAATTTGGTGTGGGTTTAATGATTGTAACTCAAAGGCCATATAAATTAGATGAAACAGTATGCAGTCAAATGAACTCTTACATTATTCTAAGATTAAAAAATGAAAGAGATCAAAGATTTGTAAAAAATACAATGGAAAATTGGGATGATGAAGTCGCAAGACAGCTACCTAATTTTGCTAATGGACAGGGTATTGTATCCGGTCAAATTACCAATCTTCCATTAACAGTAAAAATAAAGTTTGATGCTGACTTGGTAAACTCAGATCTAGGTGATGAAGATTTTATTAATGACGTACAAAATTGGAAAGATACCGAAATAACAAAAAAGAAAAAAAGCTTTTACAAAAATTTTGATAAAATATTTAAATCCGATCAGAGGAGACCTAATTGATAGCAGATCCTTTACTGCTTAAAGCAATGTTATTTGCTGCAAAAGCTACATTAATTTTTCAAGCATGCTTAGTGTTTTACTTTTTTGGAAAAGATGAAGAGGTTCCTTATGCAGCTAGGAATATATTTTTTGTATTAGCTAATGCAGGATGTTTATTCTTAGCAAGTGGTATAATTCAAGAAAACTCTTTCTTAATTAAATGTGGTATTTTTATCCTAATAGCTCAAGGTATGATTGATGCTCATTTAATTATTTCAAAATTTGAGAGAATTAAAAAAATAGAAAAAGAATTGGAAGATGAAAAATCTGATGCAAAAAAATAGAATCTTAGCTAATTGTCCAGCTTGTGAAGGCACCAAAAAAGTAAAAAATGTGAAAACAATTATTCAAATTGGTAAGTTTTATCTTGGAAAAGAGGTATTTGAAGAATGTAAACTTTGTCCAGAACTCTTAAGACAAAGATTGAATGAAATCTGTGAGGATACGATCCATTAATGACAAAAGTTATCTCGATTGATGAAATGGAAATAGAATTTGAAAAACAAAATCCTGAAAGTTCATGTAAATGGTGTGTTTATATTCGTGTAAGAAAAAAAAACAAAGACCAGTTATTATTAATGTTCAAAACTAATCATAGACCTTTAACAAAATTCACGTCCAACTCTGGAAACATTGTAACAGAGTCAAAAAAAATGTTATGATTTTAAATTATAAATTTTAAACATGGATATTATTTTTTTATTTAAAATACTTTTTTTTTTAGGTTCAATTATTGCTTTATATGCTGTTGTAAGAAATCTAGATATAATCAAAATTATACTTATTTATTTTAAAGATAAATTACTTGGAAAGTAGTCTAATCAAGTTTTTTAATCCCTTCTTTTTACTGTTTTTCTTTGAAGTAAAAATACAAGCTTGAGATTTTAAAATTTCTCCATCTTTCAATATACGTAGGTTGTTCGCTCTAAGAGTCTCACCTGTAGATGTTATGTCTGTAATTAATTCAGCTGAACCAGTAAAAGGGTATGCCTCAGTTGCTCCTAAACTATCAATTAATTTAAATTGAGTAACACCTTTAGAAAATAAAAAATCCCTAGTTAAATTCGGATATTTAGTTGCGACTCTTAATCTTTTTTTCTTTTTATCTCTAAATTCAAATGCAATTTCTTCTAAGTCAGCTATTGTTTGAACATCGATCCAAGGATCCGGTATAGCTACAACTAGATTAGCATTTCCAAAATCAAGTTTTTTAATAACATTTATTTTGTTTTGAGTATTTATCTCACTTTCTTTTAATAAATCAAAACCAGAAAAGCCAATATCTAAAGAGCCATCTCCTAATCTTTCAATAATTTCTCTAGCGTGCAAATATAAAATTTTTATGTTTAATTTATTTTTTATTGAACCTATCAAATCTCTTTCTCCTCGCTCAGAAATAAGCTTTAATCTTTTTTTAGTAAAAATTTTTAAAACATCTTTTCTTAACCGTCCCTTACTTGGTATTCCTATATTTATTAAATTTTTCATAATTGATAATTTAAATTAAAAGCTGCTCCAACTGCTGGTGTTTGTTTTTTTGAACCAAGATCAGAAATTAATTTGTCATAACGACCACCATTACAACAATTAATAATTTTCGTCTTTAATTTGATGTCTATTTTAAAAACTATGCCAGTGTAATACTCCAATTGTCTACCAAAGGCTGATGAGAAAACCACATTCAATTTAGATATTTTATTTTTTGAGATAGGAAAATATTTCTGATCAACAAAAAGGTTTATCTTATGTTTTTTAAAGAATTTATTTAATTCCTTTGCAGCTTCATTTATTGGACATTTAATTTTTAGAAACTCTTTAATGATTTTCGATGTATTACTCCCTTTACTTGCTCTTCTCGGATCTTTAATCTTTTTATCAAACCTTTCTAAAATTTCTTTTAATGTTCTACCTGCAACAATTGATGATTGATTATCCTTTAACATTTTTAAATATCGTCTTTTATCAACTTCAACAATAGTTGGATCTACATCAGAATTTGTCTCTAACCTTTTTAGTAAATCACTGAAATAATCTTCTCGCCAAAAATGTCTTGTAAGTCTTAATTTCCATCTTTTCGGTATATCTAATTTAGATATTAGAAGATTAAAAATTTCCACATTGCCAATAGTGAGTGTGCCAGTTGAGTATTTCAAATTTTTTAGTGACTTAAGTGATGTATTTATTATTTCTTTATCATCATTTTTTTCATCTTTTGATCCTATAATCTCAAAACCAACTTGATTTCGGATTATAGAGTTCTTTTTATTTTGAGATTTTCTATAAGCCTG
Organism: uncultured Pelagibacteraceae bacterium; assembly: GCA_902568855.1. Taxonomy (GTDB): domain Bacteria; phylum Pseudomonadota; class Alphaproteobacteria; order Pelagibacterales; family Pelagibacteraceae; genus Pelagibacter. The sequence continues at coordinate 8,910 of CACFSB010000005.1, forward strand.
TCCGCTATAAAATATTTTTTCCTTACCCTTTAAATTGTTTTCTAAATATCTAAGACAAGAAGCAATGGTAAGGTCAGGTCTTAAACATAATTCATTACCTGTCTGATCTGTAAATGAAAAAATAAATTTTCTAAAACTTTCACCAGATCTTTGAACTATATGATTAGTCTCAATAACTGATGGTAATTCAATATATTTAAATCCTTTAGACTGAACTGCTCTAAGGATTTTGTCAGATAAATTTTTTGATTTCATTTATTAAATTTTCTTTTGGAAATGTAATTTGGTTATTCTCCTCTTTGGCTCCTAGTAGATTTTTTAATGTTATTTTATTATCTTTAAATTCATTTTCACCGCAGATAACTGCAACTGGACATTCTCTTTTGTTAGCATAAGTAAGTTGCTTACCTAGATTTTTTTTACTATCCAAAAATATTTCAGAATTGATATTATTTTTTCTTAAATTATCTAAAATTTCGTAATAATTTTTTAAATATTTTTCATCCATTACACAAACAATAACTGGATTTTGTGTATCAACTTCTACTTGATTTAATTGCATCATTGCAAATAGCAATCTATCAACACCAATGCTCACACCTGTACCTGGAATATCCACACCCTTAAATCTTGAAATTAATTTATTATACTGTCCACCTGAGCAGATACTTCCAATATCAATTTCCTTGCCTTTAATATTTTTTGCTTTAAAGTTCAGATTGGTCTCAACACAAAACCCATCGTAATAATCTAGACCTCTAACTATCGTAAAATTAGTTTTTACTTGATCAGAGTAATTTCCAAATTTTAAAACTTCAAATAATTCCTCTAATTCTTTAGTGCCCTCTTGGGTAATAGGATTTTTAAAATTTTCTTTAAGTTCCTTTAAATCTTTAATCTTTAAAAAATTTAAAATTTTTGAAGCTTGCTCATCATTTAAGTTTGCTCCTTTTGTTATAGCTCCACTTTTATCTTTTCTTTCATTTTTTAATAATTCTTCAACACCCTTTAAACCAAACCCAGGTTTGTCGAGTTTGTCTATAGCTCTCATTACTTTGATTTGTTTATCTTTTTCAATTTTCAAATCCTCAATTAAACCTTGAACGATTTTTCTATTACTGACATTGATAGTAAACTGATCTTTTTTTAAACCACAATCTACTAGAGTATTTGAGATTAAATTACAAAGTTCAGCGTTGGCTTGAGCTGGATTAACATTTCCAACTATATCGCAATCTGCTTGAGTAAATTCCCTGTACCTGGCATTTCCAGATTTTTCATTTCTGAATACATTTTGAATTGCATATCTTTTATATATTGAAGGAAGCTCTTGATTATTCTGTGCAACAAATCTAGCAAGTGGGCTTGATAAATCATATCTTAAAGTAATATTCTTTTCACCATCATCGAATGTAAACACATCAGACATTGGATTATTCTCATCCTCTGCTAGAAAGGAGCCTATATTTTCACTAATTTCAAATGATGGTGTTTCTAATGGATCAAATCCATATTTAATAAAATTTTTCTCAATAACTCTTAATAGTCTTTTTTTGAGAAGTAATTTTTTATTCCATCTATCTTCAAAACCTGAGGGTAATCCAGGAATTAATTTATTTTCTTTATTCATTTTTTGGTACCTTGAGTAGGTTACGCTCCTACGACTTCGGATCCACAAACCGACGTGATACTATTTCACCATCAAGGCATATCCTTTTTTGTTTTATCTTATTTTGTTGTTATTTAAAATTATAATATAAATGATTATTCGCTAGCTTTAGCCAGCGTGGAAATGAGCGTGCACACCTCTATTAGTTCCTCTAAGAGCAAGTCTGAGAGTACCTGGGTTTAATCTGCAATTAGTCTCGTATTTATTCATGAGAAGCGTTTTAGACAAAAATTGAAATTATTCAACCCTAAAAAGAAAAGGACGTTTTCTTATTTATAAGAAAACGCCCTTGTAAAATATTTAAATTAATCTAGTTTTTTTAAATTTACTGCTGAAGGGCCTTTTGGACCATCCTCTAAAGTAAATTCTAATTTATCTCCTTCATTTAGAAATCTCATTCCTGCAGCTTTTACTGCGCTGGCGTGAACAAAGGCGTCTTTTTCTTTATCGTCTCTTTCTATGAAACCATAGCCTTTTTTACCATTAAACCACTTTACTTTTCCTTGAATTGTACTCATCTTTTTACTCGTCCTTTTGTTATTTATTTAAGATAGAAGTTAATTTCTTTGTATATTAATTTCAAGATGTTTTGATGGTGCCTCGGGAAGGATTCGCACCTCCGACACAAGCCTTTTCAGGGCTCTGCTCTACTCCTGAGCTACCGAGGCAAAAGATTAACCCCTAAAGATTATTCTGCCTTTAGTAAGGTCATAAGGCGTCATCTCTACAGTCACATTATCGCCTTGCAACACTCGAATTCTGTTTTTTCTCAATTTGCCTGCTGTGTGAGCAGTTACTACATGACCATTTTCCAATTGAACTCTAAACATAGCATTAGGTAACAAGTCAGTTACTTTACCTTTAAATTCAAGTAAGTCTTGTTTTGACAAATTTATTTTCTCCTAATTCTTTTTTTTACAGATTGAGCATGTCCTGCCAACCCTTCATAATTTGCAAGAGTTATAACTGATGGTCCAAGCTTTTCAATACCCTTTTTTGATATGTTTATGTAAGAAATTCTTTTATAAAACTCATTAACACTTATACCACTTGAAAATTTTGCTGATCCATTAGTTGGCAATATATGATTAGATCCAATGTTATAATCAGTCATTGCCATTACAGCGTATTTTCCTAAACAAATAGACCCAGCATTCTTTATTCTTGGAATAAAAGATTTATAATTTTTTACGTTTAATTCCAAATGTTCAGGGGCAATCTTATTTACAACATCAATTATTTTTTTATCTGAATTTATATGAATTAAAATTCCGTTATTAAGTAAACTTTTTTTTGCAATAGATGTCCTTGGTATTTTTTTTAATTGTTTAAAAATCTCTACTTTTACTTTGTCAATTAATTCTCTACTTTTGGAAATTAAAATACATTGAGCAAGTTCATCATGTTCTGCCTGACCAATTAGATCACTAGCAATCCACTCTGGTTTTGAATAATTATCTCCAACTATAGTAATTTCAGATGGGCCAGCTATCATTCCTTCAACTCCAACATCGCCAAAAACTTCTTTCTTAGCAGCTGCAACATAGATATTACCTGGACCTACAATTTTATTTACCTTAGAAATTTTTTTAGTTCCATAAGTAACTGCCGAAATAGCAGATGGACCACCAATAGAATAAATTTCATTAATTTTACATTTTTTTGCAGCATACAAAACTGCAGGATTTTGTTTACCTTTGTAACCTGGATTTATCATTATAATTCGTTTTACACCCGCAACTATTGCTGGGATAGCATTCATTAGAACACTTGAAGGATAAGATGCCGTTGATCCAGGTACATATATTGCAACTGACTCTATTGGTAAATATTTATACTCGAGTTTATTATTTAACTTATCAATGTATGAAATATTCTTAAATTTTTGTAAAGAATGAAATTTGTAAATTCGAGAATATGCGTTATCTATAGCTTTTTTTACTTTCGGATTTAACGATTTTATAGATCTTTTTATCTCTTTTAAGCTTGGTTTTATTTTTCTGTTTTGATTAAATTTTTTCTCATATTTCAATAATGCTTTATCCCCATTTTTTTTTACGTCATTGATTATTTTGGAAACAGAAACAGAATTGATTTGAAATTTTGCTTTTCTTTGACTTAAAAAAGTGTCTAAAATTTTATCAAAATTTTTATTTTTGTTATTTAATATCTTCATTCTTTAATTTCGTTTTGATCTTCTAACCGTACTTCAATTGTTTCGGTAGTCAAAACAATGTGTTTATTTTTATCAAAAATTAAATTTATTTCATAATCCTCTTTATTTTTCAAATAATCGATACCAATTAACTCTAGAATAATTTTTTTGTCAAATTGATCAATATTTTTTGATTTTACTTTATCTACGAAATCAAACCTGCAAATACTATTTATTTTTTTATTCTTTTGCTCTGACTCAACTTTATTTCTTTCAATGGATAATAAAAAAACTTTGTTAGTTGATAAATATTTTATATCACTAACTTTTGTTTTTGAGCCAGCGATACATGTGGATATCATTTGTAAGCCCTCTTGGTCGTTTGCTATTATCTTTGCTAGATATTTACCCATTTTTTTGTCTTCTAATTCGTACCCCAATTTTTTTAAGTTTATTTTCAATGCCCTCATAGCCTCGGTCTAAATGGTAAATTCGATTTATTGTTGACCTACCTTTAGAAACTATTGCTGCTAAAACAAGAGAGACTGAAGCTCGTAAGTCACTGGACATCAATTCTGCACCAATAAACTTTGTATTTCCCTCGATTACAGCTACGTTTCTATTAATATTTATTTTTGCACCAAGCCTACGAAGTTCAGCAACATGCATGAATCTATTTTCAAAAATATTTTCAGTTATAGAACCTTTTCCATTAGCAAGGCACATTATAACCATTAGTTGTGATTGCATGTCAGTAGAAACTCCTGGGTATTCTTTGGTTTTAATATTATTGATCGACTTAATATTTTCAGGACCTTTAATAAAAATTTTTTTGTTTTTAATTTTAATTTTTGCACCAAATTTTTTTAATAAATTTAGCTCTGTTTTAATAATTTTAGCATCAAAATTTAATATTTCTAAATTTCCTTTTGCAACTGTAGCGGCAACACAAAAAGTGCCTGCCTCAATCCGATCAGGCATAACAGAGTACTCTGTCTTATTCAGAGACTCCACTCCAATAATTTTACACTTTCTTCCACTCCAAGTAATTTTTGCTCCAGCCAAGTTTAGAAAATTTGTAAGATCCTTAATTTCAGGCTCAACAGCACAATTTTTTAGTATCGTAGTCCCTTTAGCTAAACATGCTGCGATAATAGAATTTTCTGTAGCACCTACACTAATTTTTGGAAATCTTAAAACTTTTCCATTCAATTTACCTTTAGATTTTGCTAAAATATATCCATCTTTTAAAACATAATTCATTCCAAGCTTTTTTAAGGCATCTAAATGATAGTTGATTGGTCTTGCACCAATCAAACACCCACCTGGTAAGGATATTTTTGACTTATGATATTTTGCGATTAAAGGTCCTAATACTAAAATTGAACCTCTCATAGTTTTTACAAGAGAATAACTTGCAAAAGTTTTTATTTTATTTTTATTATGAATTTTAGCGACTCTTTTATCTTTAGATAAGATTATTTTTGAGCCAAGAGATTTTAACAAACTAAGCATTGTGTCAATGTCTTTTACTTTTGGCAAATTTCTAATTATTACAGGTTGATCAAATAAAAGTGTCGCTGCTAAGATTGGCAATGAGGAATTTTTTGATCCTGAAATTTTTACTCTACCCTTTATTCTACAGGGGCCTTCTATAGAAAACTTGTCCATAATTCACTTTTTAATTTTAGCAACTTGAATTGTAGTCTGACCCTGATATTTGCCGTTCTTTGATTTATATGTTGTTTCGGGTTGAGTATCTGATTTAAAAAATAAAAATTGTGCAATTCCCTCGTTAGAATAAATTTTTGCTGGATTGGGAGTTGTGTTGCTAAGCTCAATCACAATATTTCCCTCAAATTCATTTTCAATTGGAGTTACATTGCAAATAATACCAGTTCTAGCATAAGTACTTTTTCCAACACAAATACATAAAACATCTTTTGGGATCCTGAAATATTCAACAGTTTTTGCTAAAACGAATGAATTAGGTGGGATAATACAATGTGGCCCTTTTCTCTCAATGAAATTATCATCAGAAAAATTTTTAGGATCTACTAAAGAGCTATTTACATTTGTAAATATTCTGTATTCGTCAGAAATTCTCACATCATAACCCATGCTGCTTAAACCATAGGATATCTTTCCCTCAGAAACTTGATGATCGAGAAATGGATCTATCATGTTGTGCTCTTTGCACATTCTTTTTATCCAAGTATCAGGCTGGATAGACATTATTTACTTTTCTTTTTATTTTTTCTTTGAAAAAGTTTTCTTTTTTTTAAGTTTTTCTTTAGAGCTAAACTTAAACGCTCATTTTTATCTTTTACAATCATTCTTTATTTGGATTTGTAAGAAAATCTAGTGTAATTGGTTTAGATGCGTCTAAAACTTTGTCTTCATTATTTTTTTTAACACCTTCTTTTGCTAAACGTTTAGCTTTTTTTTCAGCAAGTTTTTTTTCTCTTTTTGCTTGCTTTTCCATCAGTTTAGCACTTTTAGTAGATTTATAATCGTAATGAATGCCCATAAAAATTTCCTTAATAGATATAAATCATATTACACAAAAAATTAAGGCAATAATTTGAAAAAATGCATTATTATTAATAAAATACAATTTGTGATAATCGCTCCTGTAGTTAAATGGCATAACAAGTCCTTGGTAAGGACTAATTCCCTGGTCAGTACAGGGTGGGAGCACCACTAATTTTTATAAAATAACTTTCTTAAAAAAATTGTTATCAAGACTAAAAATATAAATGCCAAAATTGGAATATATATATCAGGAGAAAAAATTACATCAGTTATATTAGGAATTTGTGAATTACCTTGAATAATCTTTTCAAGTCCACTGCCAATCGAAACAGCTAAAAAAATTTGAGGAACAATTCCAATTAATGTTGCAAAAAAAAAGTTAGATACTTTTACATTAAAAAGGGTTGGTAAAAGGCAGCTTAATTGCCACGGAACTCCCCCTATAAATCTGTAAATCAATAAGTAAATGAATTCTGAATTTTTGAATTTAGTTTCGAGTTTTTGAAATCTGTTCAGAAACTTTTCTTTTATAAAATCTTTTAAAAAATAGTTACCAAACATATATAGAAAAGTTGCTCCCACACTCAAACCCAAGACAACGACTATTGTACCAAGCCACGGACCAAAAAGAAATCCTCCAAGCAATGAAATTGGTGCTCCGAATCCTAAAAACGGGAATACCCATAATATTGTAAAAAACAAAAAAATTATGAATACCAAAAATAAATTAGAACTTTTAATTTCGTTAAAATATAATCTATTATCTCTTATAAAATCATATGAGGTTATTTCCTGAAGACTAAACTTTGAAAAAAACAAAAATAAAAATACAATTATTAGAGCTAGATAAGATAATCCGATAAATAATTTAATTTTTTTGGTTTTTTCCATTATTAACTATCGTATTTATAAAATCTTATATTTGCTATTTATATATTTAATTATTATAAAGATCGAAATTTAAATAAATTTAAATCACTTTTATGAAAAGAACATACCAACCTTCTAAAATAAAAAGAGCTAGAAAACACGGGTTTAGATCAAAAATGAGGACAAAAGGTGGTAAAAAACTTTTAGCCAGAAGAAGAGCTAGAGGCAGAAAATCTTTAACTGTTTCTGGTTAAATAATGAAAAGCAAAATACTTGCTCTTTCAAAAAACGAAGAATTTAAAAGCCTTCTCAAAAATAAAAAAATATCAAACAAATATGCTACTATATTTTTTGGTGTTCTAAATAATAAAGATAAAAAAAAATTAAATATTTCATTCGTGACTAAGAAAAAAATTGGAAATGCAGTTAAGAGAAATAAAATAAAAAGAAGACTTAGAAACATTATGAATGACGCATCTAAGGAAATATCAATAAATCTTAATTATTCATATCTTGTTATTGCTAAGCCAACTATGCTAAATAATGAATTTAAAAAAATAAAAGAAACCTTATTTCAAGAGTTTGAGAAAATTAAACAATGAATATACCAACTTACATTCTAATCAAATTTATCAAACTATATAAATTTTTAATTAGCCCATTTATTGGTCATTCATGCAGATACTTACCAACTTGCTCGGAATATTGTATTGATGCTTTAAAGACACATGGTTTTGTAAAAGGCCTTTTTTTAAGTTCCAAAAGAATCTTGTCGTGCAACCCTTGGAGCAGTGGTGGATTTGATCCTGTAAAAAAAGAAATTAAGGTTAAAAAGTAATGGATTCAAAAAACACAATTGCTGCAATCGCATTATCATCTGCTGTAATAGTCTTATATTCGCTTTTCTTTGTTCCAGAAAAACAACCAGCAAGTCAAAATCTAATTGAAAAAGAAAAAATTGAACAAAGCACTGATACACCAAGCTTAGAACAAAAGGATACTCTTATTGAGATTTCAAGGAAAGATGCATTAATTGAAAGTGAAAGAATTGAGTTTGAAAACTCTAATGTGATCGGCACAATATCTTTAAAGGGCGCAGCAATAGATGATTTAACTTTTAAAAATTATAATGTTGAACTTGAGAGTGATGAAAAAATAATACTATTAGGGCCTAGAAATATTAAAGAAGGTTATTTAATTGAGAGTGGATTTGTAACTTCTGACAAAAATATAGATATTCCAACATCTGAGACTATCTGGTCTATAAAAGGAAATAAAAAATTAACTGAAAACTCTCCAATTAAATTATCTTGGACCAATGATCAGGGAATTACTTTTGAAAAAGAAATTTCTTTAGACGATAAATATTTATTTTCGATTAAGCAAAAGGTTATTAATAAAACAAGCGGAAAATATGACTTTTATTCTTATGGCCAAATTATAAGAAATGAGATCCCAGATATAATAGACTTTTTAATTCTTCATGAGGGTTTAATTGCAACTTTAGATGATGAATTAATTGAGGAAGATTATGACGACATTCAAGAGAAAAAGTTTACAAAAACTGCTCAAAAAGGTTGGTTGGGTATAAGTGATAAATATTGGATTACATCACTGATACCTCCACAAAATAAAGAGTTCAAAACAACATTTGATTATAAAGATAAATTTAGAGCGAATTTTATTGCAACTGAACCGCTTGAATTGGGTCCAAATAATTCTATTGAAGAAAATTTACAAATAATAGTTGCTGCTAAAAGAGTGGATATAATTGATGGATATGCAAAAAGTCTAGCTATTGATAAATTTGATCTAGTTATTGATTGGGGTTTTTTATATTTTATAACAAAACCTCTATTTTTTGGTATTGATTATTTTTTCAAACTACTTGGTAATTATGGATTGGCCATTATAGCTATAACAATTTGCATACGTTTAGTTTTCTTTCCCTTAGCAAATTTTTCTTTTAGAAGCATGGCAAAAATGAAAGCTCTCACTCCAGAAATGGTAAGATTAAAGGAGCTTCACAAAAATGATAAAATGAAATTACAACAAGAAATGATGGCACTTTATAAAAAAGAAAAAGTCAACCCAATGTCTGGATGTCTTCCAATTCTCGTTCAAATACCAGTATTTTTTGCTTTGTATAAAGTTTTATTTGTTACAATTGAAATGAGACATATGCCTTTTTATGGATGGATTCATGATTTAAGTGAACGTGATCCAACAAGTATATTCAATTTATTTGGACTGCTACCTTATGATGTCCCATCATTTTTAATGATTGGTGCTTGGCCCGTTGCGATGGGAGTTTCTATGTGGGTACAACAGAAATTAAATCCTGCTCCTACTGATCCTATGCAAGCTAAAATATTTATGTTCTTTCCACTCTTTTTGACCGTAATATTAGCGCCCTTTCCAAGTGGCTTGGTAATTTATTGGACTGTGAATAATATTTTAACTATGGCCCAACAAGTATTCATTATGAAAAGGACTACGGTTAAAACTGTCACTTAAAAAATTAATTATCACACAATAATAAAAATGGATTTAAAAAAAATACTTCCAAAAAATGGACCACCAATTAACGAAGTGTCTAAATACATAGAAAAATATAAAAATGACCTCATAGTAATAAAATACGGAGGAAATGTTTTTATAGATAGAAATATCTTTGATAATTTTATAACAGATATAAACATACTCAGTAAGTTAGGTATTTCATTTGTAGTCGTTCATGGAGGAGGTCCAAGAATAAAAAGAGAACTAGACAAATCAAATATTCAATCAAAATTTATTAGAGGTTTAAGAGTAACAGATAAAAAGATAATAAACATCGTTGAGTCAGTGTTGATTGATTTTAATAATGATATTGTCGATTCTTTAAAAAGATTTGGTACTGATGCAATCTCAATTCATACGAAAAAAAACAATATAATAAAGGTAACACCAGAAGCAAAAGAACTAGGTTTTGTAGGAATACCTGAGAAAATTAATAATGATCTTATAGAAAAAATTCTTAATCAAAAGCAAGTTCCAATAGTTTCACCACTGGGTTTAGGAAATGACAATCATCCTTATAATATCAATGGTGATACAGCTGCAGGTGCGATCGCAAAGTCATTAAAATCCAGAAGATTACTATTAATGACCAATGTTGAGGGAGTTCTAGATAAAGACAAAAAACTAATTAACGAAATTACTTCAACAGAAGTTTTAAAAATGGTTGAAAATAATATTATTACAGAGGGAATGATACCTAAAATAAATACTTGTTTAGATGCAGTTAAAAATGGAGTTACAGCAGTCGGAATAATTGATGGTAGAAAACAACACTCTATATTGTTTGAAATTTTTTCCGACAAAGGTTCTGGGACTTTGATAAGAAAATGAAAAATTTTAAAGAAATGAAATACCTTCTGTTGGACCTTGACGGGGTTTGTTATGGAAAACATAATAACTATTCCCTTGAAAAAGTATTTGGTCAAGTTTCCAAAAGAATGACAATGTTTATATCTGAGAGACTGAAAATAAATATGGACGAAGCAAAAAAATTACAGACTGATTATTTTTATAAATACAATACTAGTTTAAATGGTTTAATGATCCATCATGATATACCCCCTGAAGAATTCTTAAAATATGTCCACACAATAGATCTTTCATTTATGAAAGAGGACAAGATTATGAGAAACGAACTTGAAAAATTAGACATGGAAAAGTTTATTTTTACTAATGGGAGCGCCGAGCATGCTAAAAATATTTTAACTCATTTAGGTGTTTATGATCTTTTTGGAAGAGATAAAGTTTTTGATATTAAAGATGCTGGGTATGTGCCAAAACCAGAGGCTAAAACTTTTGATTTAATGGTTAAAAAATTTGGATTGAATCCAAAAGAAACCATTTATATAGAAGATATCGCAAAAAACCTGAGTATTGGTTATGAGCGGGGCTGTGCAACTGTTTGGTTAATTAATGATGAACATTTTGGCAAGTTAGATTCTGATAAAGATTATATTTCTCATAAAATTGAAAATCTGTCTTTATTTCTTAAGGAAATAAGGTTATTAAAAAGTCAATAAATTATGTCTATAGAAAAAATTATAAATGATGCTTGGGAAATTAAAGATCAAATAAACCAAAATTCAGACCAAAAAATTAAAGATGCAATAAATCAAGTTATTAGTGATTTGGACAGTGGAAAATCAAGAGTTGCTGAAAAAATAAATGGAGAATGGGTAACTCATCAACACCTAAAAAAAGCGATTATGCTAAGTTTTAGAATTTATCCAATGGAAAACTTAAATGGTCCTTACAGTAGTTGGTACGATAAATCTCACTTGTTAAAAGGTAAAACTGCAGGTTGGTCAAAAGAAGATCATGAAAGAGCTGGGTTTAGAATGGTTCCTAATTCTCCAGTTAGAAAAGGATCATTTGTTGGAAAAAATGCTGTTTTGATGCCATGCTATGTAAATATCGGAGCTTATATCGATGAGGGAACGATGATAGATACATTTGCAAGAGCAGGTAGCTGTTGTCAAATCGGAAAAAATTGTCATATATCAGCAGGATCAGGGGTTGGTGGAGTTTTAGAACCTGCACAAGCTTTACCTACGATAATCGAAGATAATGTTTTCCTTGGAGCTATGTCAGAAGTTGTTGAGGGGGTGATTGTTGGGGAAGGTTCAGTTTTAAGTATGGGTATGTATATAGGTCAATCAACTAAAATAGTCGATCGAAAAACTGGTAATATCACTTATGGTAAAATTCCGCCATACTCAGTTGTTGTCCCAGGTTCATTGCCAGATAAAAATAATTCGGCTGCACCTTCGTTGTACTGTGCTGTAATAATTAAGCAGGTTGATGAAAAAACAAGGTCAAAAACTTCTATAAACGACCTTTTACGAGACTGAAATGAAAACTTTAAATCAGTTACAATTAGCTAAAGAGCTAATTAGATTTCCTTCAATTACTCCTGTAGATGCAGGTATAATGAAATTTTTAGAAAAAAAATTGAAAAGACTTGGTTTCAAAACAAAAATACTCGAATTTAAAGAAAGAGGCTTTAAGCCTGTTAAAAATTTATATGCAAGATTCGGAAATAAAAGTCCAAACTTCTGTTATGCAGGTCACCTAGATGTTGTGCCTCCAGGAAATGTAAAAGATTGGACAACTAATCCATTCAGACCATCTATTAAGCGAGGTCACTTAATTGGAAGAGGTGCGAATGATATGAAAAGTTCTATTGCAGCTTTTGTTTCTGCTGTAAGCAAGTTTTTGTCAAAAAATAAAAAATTTAATGGATCAATTAGTCTGTTGATAACAGGTGACGAGGAGGGTGATGCAGTTAATGGCACAAAAAAAGTTGTAGAGTTTTTGAGAAAAAAAAGAGAGAAGATTAATTTTTGCTTAGTCGGTGAGCCAACTAACCCAAATGTTTTGGGTGAAATGATTAAAATTGGTCGAAGAGGCAGTTTAACTGGTAAATTAATTATATTTGGTCACCAAGGTCACGTTGCATATCCTTCTAGAGCAAATAATCCCTCAACTACAATTGTAAATATTTTAAAAGAATTAAAGGAAATTCAGTTCGATAAAGGAACTAAAGATTTTCAACCTACAAACTTGGAGGTTACTAAAATAAATATAAACAATACTGCAGATAATGTTATTCCAGCGACAGCTGAAGCAACATTCAACATAAGATTTAATAATAATCATTCCTCAAATTCTCTTAAAAAAAAAATTAACAAAATTTTTAGAAAAATAACCAAAAAACATAAATCAAAATTTAAAATTGAGTACAGAGTTTCTGGTGAAGCTTTTTTGACAAAACCTAACAAAACAACATTTATGATACAAGATATTATTAAAAAGATAACAAAATTAAAACCAAAATTATCTACAACAGGTGGAACTTCAGACTTAAGATTTATAAGAACCATATGTCCAGGTCTTGAATTTGGTTTAGTTGGAAAAACTATGCATAAAGTTGATGAGGCAGTGTCTCTTAAAGATCTTAAAAATCTGACTAAAATTTATGAAAATATTTTAAAAAATTATTTTAAATGAATACAGCAATTATAAATTCTGACTCTTATGAAAAACATGACACTGGCGATGGTCATCCTGAACAGCCTAAAAGAGTAATTGCTATAAGAGAAAAATTAAAAAAAAGAAATGATCTGATTTGGGAAAAACCAGGTAGTGTGCCTGATGATATATTGGCAATGACACATTCAAAGGAATATATTGATAATTTAAATAGTTCATTTCCTCAAAAGGGTCTAAAGTTTTTAGATGGAGATACTGTAATATCACCTGACAGTAAAAAAGCAGTATTTGATGCAGCTGGCTCAACAATTAAGGCGATAGATGGAATTGAAAATAAAGACTTTAAGAACGCATTTTGTCTAGCAAGGCCTCCTGGACATCATGCAGAAAAGGATAAGGCAATGGGATTTTGTTGTATATCAAACGCAGGGATAGCCACTAATTATTTAATTAAAAATTATAAATATAAGAGAGTTGCATGTGTAGATTTTGATGTGCACTGGGGAAACGGAAATTATGATATTATGCGTAATAATAAAAATTCATTATATATTTCAACACACCAATATCCTTTTTATCCTGGAGGAGGCACAGATAAAGATAAGGGTGATTTTAATAACTCTTTAAATATACCTTTGCCAGCAGGCACAAACTCGGAGGAATATTTTAATGCATTTGATAGAGTTTTAGATAGGTTAGTAAATTATAAACCTGATTTTCTTATATTCTCGGCAGGTTTTGATGCTCATAAAGATGACCCTTTAGCTCAATTTAAACTTAAATCAAAAGACTTCTACGAAATTACTAAAAGAACTTTAGCTGCTACCAACGAGTTCACTAAAGGGAAAGTTGTCTCTATTCTTGAGGGTGGTTATGATTTAAATGCATTATCTGAAAGTGCTAATGAACATGTTAACGCACTTGTAGAATTTAATTGATTTAAATTAAGTTAATAATAATTCACTCATATGAAACTTTATAGAATTAAAAGGTCTAAAATTGATAAAAAAGGAAGAGGTCTTTATGCTACACGTGATATTAAAGAAGGAACAAAAATAATTAATTACGTTGGCAAAATTATAACAAATAAAGAGGTGGATGAGTCAATTAAGTTTGATAATAAAAAACCCATTTACTTATTCACATTAAATAAGAAATATACTCTCGATGGAGATTTTTCATGGAATATTGCAGGTCTTGTAAACCATAGTTGCAATAATAACTGCGATTATAATGGCAAAGGTTTAAAAGTATGGATTACTGCAATTCGTGATATTAAAAAAGGAGAGGAGTTTACGTGTGATTATGGGTTTGGTTATGATGAAGACTATAAACAATTTCCTTGTAAATGTGGTTCAAAAAATTGCTGTGGTTATATTGTTAGAGAAGAGTCAAGATGGAGAATTAATAAAAAGTTTGCAATGAGTAACAAAAAAAAATTAATAAATAACTCTCGCTAAATAGAGTCCCTCAGGTGGTGCCGGCGGTGCACATAAAATTCGTTTCTTTGAGTTCATAACAAAATTGAATTTTTTTAAAGACCATTTTTTTTCACCAACATATTTTAAACAACCAACCATTGAACGAACCTGTTGTTGTAGAAAAGATTGAGATTGAAATTCTATTTCAATTTTATTATTTTTAGATTTTATTTTAACGGATCTCATAGTTTTGATCGGACTTTTGGCTCTACAGCTTGAAGCTCTGAAGGTAGAAAAATCTTTAGTACCAACTAATTTTTTCGCAGCTTTTTTCATTACTTTTAAATCAAGTTTATTAATAATGTGCCATCCTCTATTTTCATCTATTACCGGTCTACCAGGACGATTAACGATTATATACTTATATATTCTCATTCTTGCAGAAAATCTTGCATGAAAATCGTTGCCCCTTTTCTTAATTTTAAGGATTGAAATCATTTCCTTATTTAAAAAATGATTTAAAGATTTGACAAGCTTATTCGAATTTTCAATTTTTTTTTTACACTCAAAATGAGCAGATTGTTCAAGAGCGTGTACTCCTTTATCTAATCTACCAGCGCCAAACAAAATAATTTTTTCTTTTAATAATTTAGAAATTCTTTCTTGGATAAAACCTTGTATAGTTTTGCCCTTTGTTTGAATTTGCCAACCTCTAAAATTGGTGCCTACATACTCTATCAATATTTGATATCTAAACATTAGATATAATTGAGCCTCTTCTGATTTGAGATCCAAGCATAAACTCTCCAATTTTTTGAACCTTTTTTCCCTCTCTTTGTATCTCGACAACTTTAATAGATTTTTCACCTCCACACGCTATTTCAAGATCGTCTGATATAACCTCACCATTTTTACCAATTCCATTTCCAATTTCTGCTTTTAAAATTTTATATCTTTGTCCGTTAAAATTGAAAAAAGCCCCTGGGGAGGGATATAAGCCATTAATTTTTCCAATTATTTTTAAAGCATCGCTTTTCCAGTCTATTAGCCCTTCATTTTTATTAATTTTTTTTGCATAAGTGGCTTTTGAATTATCCTGATTAACAAAATTTGATTTACCTTCAAAAATTTCATCTACAACATCTAAAATTTTATCTGCTGCTATTAAAGCGAGTTTTTCTGAGACCTCTTTTGCATTCAGACTTTGATCAAGTTTTATTTTATAAGTGTTACTTATAGGTCCGCTATCCAATTCTTCATTAATTTTCATTATACTGATCCCTGTTTCTGTGTCTAAATTCATTATAGCTCTCTGAATAGGTGCTGCACCTCTCCATTTTGGGAGTATAGATGCATGAATATTTATAAAACCTTTTTTTGTTAAATTTAAAAATTCTTTTGGAATTATTTGTCCATAAGCTACAACAATTGCGAGATCAGCCTCCATTTTTTTTAAAAACTCATATTCTTCAGTGTTGTTTTTCAAGTTCTGCGGAGATCTGAATTCTATATTTAAAGTTTCAGATATACCTTGTACTGGTGATTTATTTATCTTCTGACCTCGGTGAGATTTTTGAGGTGGTTGTGTATAAACCAAATTTATTGGAAAACCATTTTGATATAGAGATTTTAATATTGGAACCGCAAACATGGGTGTACCCATAAAGATGATTTTTTTTGGCATTTCTAAACTAATATTCTGTCAGGATTTTTTTTTGTTTTTGAAATTTTTTTAATGATGATATCTCTTTTTAATTTTGATAAGTGGTCAATTATCAATTTTCCATCTAAATGATTTATTTCGTGTTGTAAACAAGTTGATAAAAGACCATCACACTTTAAAATTTTTTTTTCTCCGTTTATATCTATATATTCCACTTCACAAATTTTTGGCCTTTCAATTTCTATAAATGTATCTGGAATTGATAAACAACCTTCTTCATAAATTGAAGTTTCATTACTAACTTTTTTAATAACAGGATTTATGAAACTTAAGGGCTCCCTCTTTTCATCTTTAGTAGACACATCAATTACTAAAATTCTTTTCAAGATACCTATTTGTACTGCGGCTAATCCAATACCTTTCGAAGCGTACATTGTATCAAATAAATCATTAATAAGTTTTTTTTCATTGGTGCTGACTTTTTCTAATGGTTCAGAGATTTTTTTTAAAGTTTCGTCAGGAACTGTAATTATATCTTTAATGGTCATAAGATAAATAGATAAACTAATTTTTAAACTTTTAAAGGAAGAACTTTTAATAGAATTTTATTACGTATAGAGTCTATGTTTAATTGATTGAGTGCACTTATAATAAAAAATAGGGTATCCTCATCTAAAGTACTCAGCTCGTCTTGGCCAATAACCTCTATAATTCTGAGAATTGTTGAGGCGGACTCATTATTATTTACCATGACTTGAATATCTGTTGGCATTTCAGAGTCTAGAATTTTATATAAATTGTCATATTTCTTATCAATTTTTATGCCATCTGATTTCAATGACTCGATTAAAATAATATCTTTTTTTGAGATAGAATACTTTTTATCCTTTTTTATTTTTTTGAGAAAATTATTTAGATCTTTTTCTATTTTTGTTTGATTATATTCTCCAATAAAATATTTTATAAGTTTTGATTGATGCAAAAGATCATCATTATACTTTATTTTGGTTTGTTTTTTTTCATCAGTATTAATATTTTCTAAATAAAAACTAGTATGCTTTGAGGAAATTTGATTTAATTCAATATCTTGTAACAGGTCTTTTAGTTTCTCCTCAAAAGCATTACCAATTTTATCTTTAATAAATGCTTCTTTTAGAAGCTTCATTAACTCTATTTTTTTATTAATGTCAGACTCTAACAAAACACTTTGATACAAAAGAGCTCTACTTTCAATATTAGCTAAAGATTTGAATACTGTTTTGACATTCAAAAATTGATCAATCGTAAACTGAAACCTTTTGTAAATTTGAAATAAATCATCTTCAAGATAATTTTTGTTATGTGTGGCATACTCAATTAATTCTATTTTTTCTAATTCATCCAAGTCGATTTCATTAGTTTGGTATAATAAATTTGAAGCAGCTAAATATTTCCATATTAATGGATTAGTACTTTCTTTTGGTTCAAAAGAAAATTCTGGGTTTGTTTTATGGGCCAAATGAAACTCTAGAATATTTTTTTCAGAAACAGCTTCATCAATTTTATTTGTATATCCAAAAAGATAATTTAGTTTATTTTCAAAATATTGGTCGTTAAAGCCTAATTCTTTTTTTAGGTCAAAAATTAATTGTGCTTCATCTTTTTTTCCATTGTTTATCAAACAATAGATATTAAATTTTGACAAATAATTATTTTTTATTGGTTCTGAATTATTTAAAAAAATTTTGCAAGCTTTATCAAGCTCAAACTTGGATAAATACTTATCAACTAAATATTTACTAAGTTTAGGGTGTAAGTTTAAAATATCGTTTTTTATAATATATTCCTCTATCAGCTCTAAGTTATCATGTTTTATCAACCAATCTGATTTAATTTTTAAAAAATCCTTTTCACTAATATTTTTTTTAGGATAATAAGCATTGGTTAATAAAACAATGTTCATAAGTTCTGAAGCATCACGTGATAAGTTTATTTTAGCTAAATTAGAAAAAAGGTATTTTAATTGATCACCATTAGAATTCGACCACATATCAATTTTTAATCCAAAATCTTCAGGGTCATAGAGACCTATTATTTTAATTTCTTTAGAATTTAGAGTTTCATCAACTTTAATTGAATCTGATCTATCCTTAGTTTGTAAACTAAAAACATCAATTTTTTCACTTTCTAGTTCATTTTCAGTAATTGAAATTAATTCTTTATTTTCAGAATTTTCTTGTAATTGTTCTTTATCAATATTCCATATATCTACAGGTTCATTTTCTGGAAAAGAATTCGCCATCGAAAAGAAAAGAATAATTAGAATTGATAAATAAGTTTTATTTAACAATTTTAAAATTTTCATTAGGGATTATTTTTTCAATTGTTTTTTTTGGTGCTGGGAAATCTAATTTATTCAAAAGAAAAATTATTCCAATAAGTACAATTGCAATTAAAAATAACTTTATTAATAATCCAATTATACTTTTGCTATAACTTGTTTTTCTCGTAAATTGCATATAGATTTAATTAATTTCAAATTAAGACATATTTGTGTTTTTTCAATAAAGAAACTTATGAAATCAAAGGAAAATTTAGTTTTTATCGGAATGATGGGCTCTGGAAAGAGCTCGATTGGTTCAATGGTATCAAAAAAATTAAACCTTAACTTTTTTGATATTGATCAATTAATTGAAAATGATCAAAAAATGAAAATATCGAAAATCTTCGAAACAAAAGGAGAAAATTTCTTTAGAGATATTGAAAAAAAGATAGCTCTTAATATTTTAAAAAATAAAAAAGGTGTAATCGCACTTGGTGGAGGTGCATTCATCAATCGAGCTATTAAAAATGAGGTTCTA
The DNA here is from genome assembly GCA_902568855.1 of uncultured Pelagibacteraceae bacterium. Lineage (GTDB taxonomy): Bacteria > Pseudomonadota > Alphaproteobacteria > Pelagibacterales > Pelagibacteraceae > Pelagibacter. Next base: position 28,117 of record CACFSB010000005.1, read on the forward strand.
GAAAATCACTTATCATTTTGGCTTAATTGGAATATCGATACATTAATTAATAGGATTAAAAACAGCAAAAAAAGACCTTTGGCAGTAAATTCTAGTAAAAATGAACTTATTGAAATCATAAAAAAACGTTCAATTATTTACTCTAAAGCACTATATAAAATAGATTGTGAAAATTTTACAAAACAACAAATTGCAAAAAAAATCATAGGCATTTATGAAGCCAATTAAACTGATAGTTAAAACTAATTCAGAAAAATATCCTATTATAATTGGAAGAAATTTGATTTCTAATTTATCACGAATATTTAAAACAAATTCTATTAATTTTAAAAAATGCTTATTAGTTTTAGATAGAAATATTCCAAATAAATATATCAAACAAATTTCAAGTTCCCTTAAAAAATATGAGGTTTACAAATTTATTTACAATGCAAATGAGAAAAATAAAAATCAGAAAAATGTTAATAAAATTTTAGATCTTTTACTTCAAAAAAATTTTTCTAGAGATGACTGTTTAATATCTATTGGAGGAGGCATTACTGGTGATGTAGCAGGTTTTGCAGCAAGTTTATTCAAAAGGGGTTTAAAATTTGTAAATATTCCAACAACATTATTATCACAAGTTGATTCATCTGTTGGTGGTAAAACAGGTATTAATACATCTGAAGGCAAAAATTTAATTGGAAGTTTTTATCAACCTAAAATTGTTATCAGTGATATAAATATTTTGAAAAGTCTACCATTTAGAGAAGTAGTTTGTGGTTACGCAGAAATTGTAAAACATGCATTAATTGCAAATAAAAAGTTTTATAATTTTTTAAATAAAAATATTAATGAAGTATTAAAACTAAAGTCTCCAACTATTGAAAAATCTATTTATGAAAGTTGTAAAGTTAAAAAATCGATTGTTGAAAAAGACGAAAAAGAAAAAAATTTAAGAAAAATTTTAAATTTCGGACATACTTTTGCCCATGCATATGAGGCAAGTTTAAATTTTTCAAAAAAATTAAATCATGGAGAAGCGGTAATTTTGGGTATGAAATCTGCTTTTGAATTTAGTCATAGTAGAAAGTTGATTTCCAATAAAGAATATGAGTCTGTGATTAATCATCTCAATAACTCTCATTTTCCAATTTCTATTAAAAATTATTTTACAATAAAAAAAATTAATCAGATCATATCCTTTATGGCGAGGGACAAAAAAAATAATTCTAAAAATATTAAGCTTATTTTGATAAAGAAAATTGGTGGTCCAATAATTGAAAA
>CACFSB010000006.1 GCA_902568855.1 uncultured Pelagibacteraceae bacterium
AAACTAAATAACATCTTCTTTGTTTCCTTGTTGTGAAGTTCTCATTAATACTTTTTCAGTTTCCTCAGCATCACGCTCTGTTCCTCTTTCAGGCCAACTACCTGTTTGAATACAGATGATACATCTAAATACCTCACCAATTCCTTGAAGTGTTAAAAGCGTTCCAGATAATGGTATTAAAGATTTTGCCATATAAATTTGAATTTGTGCAGGACTATTCCAACTTGTTTCTTTAATTTTCCATGCTAATGCTGCATATTCGTAACCATAAAAAGCTAAAGCAATAACGCCAGGGAAGAAGAAAATAAAATATAAAACAACATCTATCCAAGCTTGCGTTCTCTGAGAAAATAATCTGTATATAACATCTCCTCTGACATGCGCTTCAGTACATAAAGTATAAGCTCCTGCCATCATAAAAATTGCACCATACATCTGAAGACTAAAATCGAAATTCCATAAGGTTGGGGCGTTCAAAGCATACGCCATAAAAACTTCATAGCATGTTCCGCCCATCAAAATTACTATACACCACGAGAATGCTTTACCCATTGAGACACTCAAACGATCAGCGAATTTTATGTAAGATCTCATCATAGATATAGACTCTTATTGAATTGTTCTTAATTAATCAAATAAAAAAGGGGGCCGAAGCCCCCTCATTAAAATTTGTAAAAGTTAATTATATCTTAACTTTTGCAATTGGACCAAACTCATTTTCATATGCAAGTTTGTAATTAGGCTGATTCATCAGCAAGTACTTCATTACTCTCTTCGCATAAGATTTTTGAGAATCAACAACTTTCTTAAAGAAAGGATCTTTCTTGTTAAAGTCACCAATTACTTTGTCCCAACCTTTTAATTGTTGAGCCAAAATCTCATCTGAGGTTTGGTAAACATTTACTTTATGCTCATTCATCAACTTAGCTAAGTCAGCTGAGTATCTTACTAGTGCTTTAAAGTAGTTATCACTGTTTGCAGCATAAGCAGCATTTTTCAATATCGCTTGGTGCGCAGGTGATAAACTATTATATGTTTTTTTGTTAACTGGAATCTCAAACATCTCTTGAGATTGGTGGAAGCTTCCTAAGTGATAGTGCTTAGAAACGTCTTGCATACCAAATTGAGAGTCTGATGTCGGGTTGTTAAACTCAGCAGCTTCAATCAAACCAGTTTTCATAGCTGGCTGAATTTCACCACCTGGTAATTGTCTAACTACCATTCCCATCGCAGTCAAAACGTTAGTCGCAAGACCAACTGTTCTGTACTTCATACCTTTAACATCAGATACTTTTGTTACGTTCTTTTTGAACCAACCAAAAGGCTGTGCAGGCATAGGCATATGGAAAAAACCAATGTAATCGAAACCTACTTTTGCAAGAGTTTCATCATACAGTTTTCTTCCTCCACCATACTCCATCCATCCCATAACTTCTTGAGATGACATACCGTATGAAGGACCAGTTCCAAATAATGATGCAGCTGGATTTTTACCATACCAATATGCCGTCACCCAGTGACCCATATCTACTACACCAGAACTTACTGCTTGTCCGATTTCTGAAGTCTTTACGACTGCTCCAACTGGTTGAAGATCAATCTTAAGTGTACCTCCAGACATCTCGTCTACCATTTTGCAGTAGTCTCCGGCCATTTCAAAAAAGATGTTTGCTCCACTTGGCCATGCAGCTTGCATCTTTAAAGTTTTATGACCGCCCGCAGTTGCTATGTTTGGCATTGCAACCGCAGCTGCAGCTACAGCACCAGCTTTAGCAGCAGTTTTAAAGAACTTACGTCTTGAAGATGTTTTCACCTTCAATGATTTATTTTCTTTTGTCATTATTACTCCTATTAAAGTTAATTAACTCGATCAATTTAAGCACAGATTCAATTTAGAGTCTTTCCAAAAAATGGGGTAGATGTCGCAGAATTTAAATTAATTTCAATCTGAAGTAGAATTAATTTACTTTATTTGTGCAATTTCCCGTCTTAAAGAATTCATCAATATTATCTATCGCAAGGTTTGCCATAGCTATTCTAGTGTCTTTAGTTGCACTACCTAAGTGAGGTAAAATAAAAGCTGATTTGATTTTTAAGTATCCTGGATTTAAATTTGGCTCATTCTTATAAACATCAAGTCCTGCAGCATAAATTTTTCTTCTATTAAGTGCATCTATCAAAGCATCATCATCAACTATATCACCTCTTGCAACATTAGTTATTACTGCTCCTTTAGGGAAATACTCAACTGTCTCTTTGTTTATCATATTTTCAGTCTCTTTAGTTGCTGGACAACAAATAGATAAAACATCTGACACTGAAAAAAGACTTTTTAAATTATCGTGATAAATGGCACCTTGCTCTTTTTCCTCACTCAGTTTTGACCGGTTATGATAGTGAATAATCATTCCTAATGATTTGGCAATCCTAGCAATTTTTTGTCCAATTCTACCCATTCCCAAAACCCCAAGCCTTGTTCCGGTTAATTGTTTACCAATCAGATAATCTGCAGACCATTTCCATCCACCCTCTCTGGCAGACTCAATTCCTTCTGCAGCCCTTCTACAAGCACCTAATATTAAGAGAATACCAATCTCAGCTGTTGCATCTGATAAAACTTCAGGTGTATTAGTAACTGCGATTCCTCTTTTTTTTGCTGCTTCCAAATCTATATTTCCAAATCCAACTGCAAAATTTGAAATTATCTTTATTGTATCAGGTAACTTATTAATAGTTTCTTTATCCATCTTATCAGTTAAAGAGGATAGAATCCCATCACAACCTTGGCTCATCTCTATGACTTTTGATTGTGAGTATAGCTCGTCATTAGAATTGAATATTGGTTCAAATGTTTTAGAAGCTTTATCCTCGCTTTCTTTGATTAATTTCCTTGTAACCAAAATTTTTTTCATAAAATATTTTTATTAATTAAGATCAAATATCTTGCCTGGATTCATTATATTGTTTTGATCTATGCTTCTTTTAATTAATTTCATAACAGGAATGTTGTCTCCATGCTCCTTTAAAAGATATTCTTTTTTATGAAGGCCTACACCATGTTCTCCTGTAATTGTTCCTTTAAGTTCTAAGGCCTTTTTAATTAATAAATCATTGAATTCTCTTATTTTTTTATACATTTCTTTTTTTTCAGGATCAAAGGGTAACAATACATGAAAATTTCCATCTCCTAGGTGGCCCACCATTGGTGCTCTAAGTCCAAACTTTTTTGCTTGTTCCTCTGCATAATTTACACATTCTGTTATATTTGAGATAGGTAAACACACATCTGTTGAATAAACTCTTCCATTATTTATTAAGGCTTTTACAGAATAGTAGACGTCCCATCTTGCTTGCCAGAGTTTATTTCTTTCCTCTAAATCTTTTGCCCACTTAAAAGAGCTTCCATTATTATCTTTAGATATTTCCTCAACTATTTTGATATTTTCATTATTGGATAATTCTGATCCATGAAATTCAAAAAATAATGTTGGTGTTTCCTCAATATCTTTTAATTTTGAATAATTTATACTTATTCCCATTTGGTCTTTATTTAACATTTCAATTCTTGCGATTGGGACCCCATATTGAATAACTTGTTGTGCGGTTTGAACTGCTTTTTCTAAAGTCGGGAAGTGACAGACAGCTGACATTATACTCTCTGGAATGGGAGAAAGTCTTAATTGAACTTCCGTTATAACTCCTAAAGTTCCCTCAGAACCAATAAATAAATTAGTTAGATTATAACCCGCTGAGGTTTTTTTCGTTCTTCCTCCTGTGTTAATAATATCTCCATTAGGCAAAACAACAGTCAGACCAGTAATTACAGTTTTCATAGTGCCGTATTTGACCGCCATTGTTCCCGAAGCCGATGTGGAAGCCATACCTCCGATCGCTGCATTAGCACCTGGATCAATTGGAAAAAAGACACCGTCCTCTCTAAGATATTCATTTAATTGTTCTTTTGTAACACAGGCTTGAACCCTACAATCAAAGTCCTCAGCATTAACACTTAAAATTTTATTCATTTTTTCAAGGCTTATGGTTATTCCTTTTTCATTTCCAACCACATTACCTTCTAAAGAGGTACCTGTACCAAATGGCACCACAGGAATTTTATGTTCATTACATAGTCTTAATATTTGAGAAACTTCCTGATTAGTTTCCGGGAATACTACAGCTTTTGATAAAATTGGATCATAAGTGTCTTCACCTCTTGCATAATTTGTTCTTGTAGATACAGAAGTTGAAAATCTTCCATTAAAAATTTTTTTTAACTCAGCTTGTACTTGATCGTTCATAAGAAGTGATATTAATAAATAATGCTAAAAAAATATACCTTATTTAGATAGCATTTTCTTTATATTTTCCAATGCTTGTGAAATATTATCTCTTGATGCAGCAAAACTAAATCTAACATAATTTTGGCAAGTTTCACCAAAAGCTGATCCAGGAACTATTGCTACTCCTGCTTCATGCATAGCCTTTCTTGCAAACTCTGCACCATTCATGCCTGTACCGATTACTTTAGGAAATGCATAAAAAGCCCCTCCGGGTAAACTACATTCTACACCTGGTAAATCATTTAAACCTTTGTAAATTAGGTCTCTTCTTTGAGTAAATTTTTCCATCATCGCATCAATTGAATCATCTGGTCCATCCAATGCGGCGATACCAGCAAATTGAGCTGCAGCATTAACACATGAAACACTATTAATTAATAATTTATTAACATGTTCAACTAAATGTTCTGGCCAAAAACTCCAACCAAGTCTCCAACCAGTCATTGAGTAAGCCTTGCTCCATCCCTCTAATACAATTAATCTTTCTCTCAACTCAGGATAATTAAAAAATGTTGGCATTTCTTTTCCATCAAAAATTTGTCTGCTATAAATTTCATCGCTTAATATTGTTACATGAGGATGCTTTTTCAGACCATCAGCTAAAACATCTACGTCTTTTTTCTCAACAAAGCTCCCTGTTGGATTATTAGGATTTATCAAAATTAACAAACGTGTTTTATCTGTTATCATAGATAATATTTTGTCTGGATCGAATTTCAAATCTTTATTTTCTGTTAAGTCATATGGGACTGAAGTTGAGCCTGTATAATTAATCATTGATTCATAAATTGGAAAAGCTGGTGTTGGGTGTATAATTTCAGCTCCAGGTTCACCAAAACATTGAATAGCGTAACTCATTGTTGGCTTACCACCTGGCATGATTAGAATTCTTTCGAAATTGATGTCAACATTGTAACGTTTTTTTATCCACCTCGTAACTGCTTGCCGACATTCGGGAATTCCATTCGACATTACATATCCATGATGTCCATCATCAAGTGCTTTTTTTGCTGCCTCAACAACATGTTTTGGAGTTTTAAAGTCTGGCTGCCCCAATCCTAAATGGATCATTGGTTTTCCCTGAGCTTCTAATTTTTTTGCTTCTGCAAGCACTGTAAATGCAGACTCTGTTCCTAATCTTTCTAAACTTTTTGCTAATTTCATAATTTTTACCTATTTTCTATATATTAATTTTGAACTATTCAACTCTTTTAAATTTTTACAGCCCATAAGCACCATATTTCTATTTATCTCATCGTGCATGTTTTTTAGTAAATGCTCAACCCCATGCTGTCCTCCTGCGGCTAAAGAGAACAAAAACATTTTGCCAAAACTACAAGCTTTTGCGCCCGCCGCAATTGCTTTTAAGACGTGAGTACCTCTTCTTACTCCACCGTCTAAAATAATTTCTAATTTGTCTCCCACAGCATCAGAAATTGCCTTAACCTGGTCAAAAGGAGATCTTGATCCATCTAGTTGTCGACCACCATGATTTGAAATCATAATTGCAGTACAACCTATATCAATTGCTTTCTTTGCATCTTCAACTGACATAACGCCTTTAAGAGCAAAAGGTCCATTCCATTTTTTTGCACAATATTCAGCATCCTTCCATCCCATTAATGGATCGTACTGCTCATTAATATATTCAATTACCGATTTTGCTATATTGGTTCCCTTGTCTGTTTTTTTTTTAACATTTGAAAGTTCAAATTTTTTTCCAGCTAAATAATTAAAAACCCATTTTGGTCTCATGGCAAAACTTAACAAACTTTTAGCAGTAAGTTTTGGTGGCGTTGTAAATCCTGTTCTATGGTCCTTCTCTCTATTACCTGCAACTAAAGTATCCACTGTTAGACACATAGCGTCAAATCCTGATCTTCTTGATCTATCAATTAAGTCATCTGTTATTGATTTATCTTTATGAACATAAAGTTGAAATAATTTTGGACCACTGGAAATATTAGATATTTCCTCTATCGAGTTGTTGCTCATAGATGACATACTATAAAATGTTCCAAATTTTTCTGCTGCTCTTGCTGAGGCTTTATCACCATCAATGTGATAGAGTCTTTGCATTGCGGCTGGAGAAAGAAAAATTGGGATATCTATTTTTCTTCCAAATAAAGTTGTTGATAAGTCAGGTTTACCAACGCTAGCAAGAACATTTGGAACTAAATCACACTCATTAAACGATTCCGTATTTCTTCTAAGAGTAGACTCATCATCTGATCCTCCATCTATGTAATGAAAAATTGGTGCTGGAAGTTTTTTTTTTGCTAATTTTCTAAAATCATCAAAGTTATAGCAATCCTTTAAAATCACTATTTTCTGAATCTTAAATTACTTCTATTTAAATCACTTATCTTAGTGCACCCCATGAGTTTCATATCACGTACTAGTTCAGCTTTATATTTTTCTAAAGCTCGTTCGACACCTGCTTGACCTCCAGCTGCTAAAGCATAAAGATATAATCTTCCACCGGAACAAGCTTTTGCACCTAATGATAAAGCTTTTAACATATGTGTGCCTCTATGAATTCCACCTTCACAAATCACGTCTAATTTATCACCAACTGCATCAACAATTTCTGCAAGTTGATCAAAAGGTGCTCTAGATCCATCTAACTGTCTTCCACCATGATTTGACACCATTATACCTGTACATCCTATGTCTACTGCTCTTTTTGCATCTTCAACACTCATAATTCCTTTGAGAGCGAAATGACCTCCCCATTTAGAACAAAGATTTTCAGCATCTTTCCAATTCATAGATTGATCCAGCATAGTTGAAAAATAATTTCCAATTGATGAGTTAACATCGGTACCTTCTTTCACAAAATCTTGTAAATGAGGTAATTCAAACTTACCTTTTGTTAGATAATTAATTCCCCACATCGGTTTAGTAGCAAAACTATATAAACTTGCTAAAGTTAATTTTGGTGGAGAGGTAAATCCTGTTCTTAAGTCTCTCTCTCTGTTTCCTCCAGTAATAGTATCAACTGTTAATGCCATCACATCAAAATTTGCTGCTTTAGCTCTTTCTAAGCAAGAGTCGTTTAGACCTCTATCTTTATGAAAATAAAACTGAAACATTTTAGGTGTATCAATCATTGAAGAAATTTCCTCAACGCTTACTGTAGCTAAAGCAGAAACACCAAACATTGTATTAAATTTTTTTGCAGCTTTTCCAACCGCTCTTTCTCCATCGTAATGAAAAAGTCTCTGTAAAGCTGTTGGTGATAAATAAAAAGGTAAATCTAATTTTTTTCCAAATATCGTAGTAGACAGGTCTACTTCTTCAACTCCTCTCAAAACATTAGGAACTAAATCCACATCGTCGAATGCACTAGTATTCCTAGCATATGTAACTTCATCATCTGCTGCACCATCAATATAATGAAAGATTGGTGATGGTAGTCTTTTTTGAGCTAATTTTCTAAAGTCACTAAAATTATGGCAATCTTTTAAATTCATAAATTTTATTTAGAACTTTTTGAGGAAGTTAAACATATAACTATTTGCCCCAGGATTTTTATCCCCTAAACTAGCATTAGATACATGATTATATGATACAGCAAAATTTGTCGTATCTGTAGTTTTATAAGAAAGCTGTAATTCTGACTTAAATTCAAGAACATGTCCAAGATCCTTTCCATCACCTTCATGGTAAAGTCCAGGAGTAAAGCTTGGAGTGAAAAAAAATGGGCCCATGTCCATATTCCACTCCACACCTGTATAAATATAAGCTGCCGAATTGGCAGTTATGAAACCTCCAGTAATAGGCGAAATATTCCCTAAAAATGTATTTCTATTTAAATTTTCATTTTGGTGTTGAAAGCCAAGCAATGCCGCTTTTTGTTTGTGATCACTAAAATCAAAATTCCCAAGGTATAAATTAAATTGATGGTTATTATCATCAATATCGGTATCCCCAATTAATTTTGATGGCAAAGTTAAAATTAAGAAAACTAAAAAAAATTTTTTGAAAAACATATTCCCTTATTTAAATTATTTTTTATTATAAAACTTTTTTATGATTATTGCACCGCCTGCTAAGAATATCAAGATAGGCAATAGCCATAAAAAATAGGTATTTCTGTTGAAAACTGGATCATACAATATCCATTCTCCATATTTCATTTTTAAAAAACTATATATTTGTTCCTCACTTAGACCTTCTTGGATTTTATTTTTAATAACTAACTTTAGACTTATCGCAAATTCTGAATCTGAATCATACACAGACTGGCCTTGACAAATTAAGCATCTTAAATTTTTTGCTATTTTATTTTCAGTTTTAATTTCATCTGCCTTTAAAAAATTAAAATTTAAAATTGTAGCTACAATCAAAAATATATGAATAAATTTCATCTAATTATTTTTTGAATTTCTAACAAATCCTCATTGTTTATTGGTCCAATAAATCTTTTTATAATTTTATTTTGATATACTAAAAAACTTTCTGGCACACCATAAGCTCCCCACTCAATTGATGCTGTACCATCTTTATCTGATACAATTATATCGTAAGGATTTCCCAGATCTTTCAAAAAACTTGAGGCGTTTTTTAAGTTATCTTTATAATTAAATCCTATTAATTTTATCCTGTCGTCTTTTTTTAATTTCATTAAAAATCCATGTTCCTCCTTACAGGGGATACACCATGATGCCCAAATATTCATAAAATAATAATCATTATCTTTAAAAATTTTTTCTGAGATGACAATAGAATCATTCTCAAAAGATTTTAACTCGAATGATGGAACTTCTTTTTTAAGATTGGTGTCCGGAGTATAAATGTTTGAATTTTTTAAACCTTTGAAAAAAATTACAAAAGTAATTAAAAAAATTAGGATTAAAATTAGTGGAATAAATTTAGATTTCATATCTTTTTTTAAAAAAACTTAAAAAGCCACCAAAACTTATTAATATTACTGAAATCCATATCCAAATCATAAAAGGTTTTACTTGATATCTAATATTGAAGTATTCCTGGTTCTGAACATAATTCATTGTCATAAATTTATCTGTGAGTAAGTTGGTTTTAATGTCAGCCTCACTCGTAATTATATTTGGTTGATTATATATTCTTAACTCAGGATTCAGAATATCTGATGAGCCATCTAAGTTTTGTACATTAAATTTTCCTATAATTGCTTTGAAGTTTTTTTCATCTTCTTGCTTAATGTTTTCAAAATTAATTGTAAATTTTTCAGTCTTAAATGTTTCACCAATTTTTAGATTGGTAATTACCTCATTAGAAAAAATATTATTAAATAAAATACTTAAAATTAATAAACTAAAACCAAAATGAGCAATGTTCTGGGATAAATTTCTAAATCTTTTGGCAAAAAATTCTCTAAAAGTGGAAAAAAATAAAAAGAAAGCAGAAGCAACTAAAATTGTATTAATTAAGAAATTTATATCAAATTGTTTAATTATTAATGCAGATAACAAAAACGATATTATAAAAAATATGGTCATATAAAACTTGTCTTTAAAATCTGATTTAATCCAATTGAGATTTGGTCCTATTGCCATAGCTAATAAAAATGGAATTAAGAAAGGTAATATAAGTTTGTTATAAAAAGGTGGCCCAACGGATATTTTATTTGAAGTTATAACTTCTAAAAATATTGGATAAATTGTTCCTATTAAAACTACTGATAAAAAGTACATCATAAACCAATTATTTACTAAAATAGATGTCTCCTTGCTTAGCCAAAAAAAATTATTTTCCAATTTTTCTTTCTCTGAATGAAAAAAAATGAAAATAAAAATTGATAAAAAAATAAGCGTAAAAAGAAAAATTAAAATAAATAAACCTCTCTCTGGATCATTGGCAAATGTATGAACTGAATTTAAAATTCCAGATCTTACTAAAAAAGTACCACTCATACTCAAAGCAAAAGTTGCAATTGACAGTATCATGGCCCATGAGGTTAATATTTTCTTCTTCTCCAAAACTAAAATACAATGAAGTAAAGTTGTTAGGGCAAACCATGGCATTAATGATACATTTTCAACTGGATCCCAAAACCAAAAACCTCCCCAACCTAATTCATAGTATGCCCAAATAGATCCAAGTAAAATTCCTAGTGTAAGAAAAACCCAAGATGCTAAAACCCATTGTTTAATATGCTTTGCCCATTCTTTTGATACATATGACGTAACCATGGCAGCAAGAGCTGACGAGAAAATTATCGAAGAACCTACATAGCCTAAATATAAAATTGGTGGATGTATTGCTAAAGCTGGGTCTTGTAAAATTGGGTTCAAGCCTAAACCCTCATTTGGTGTTGGAAAAATATAATTAAATGGGCTTGAAGTCTTAATCAAAAAAATAAAAAAGCCTACAATTATTATTTGTTGAAATAATAAGGTAAAAATTCTGTACTTTTTCGGCTGTTGATTAGATTTAATTAAAAAAATTGAGATAAACAAAGTTAATACTAGCAACCATAGCAATAAACTACCCTCATGATTACCCCAAGTTCCTGAAATTTTATAGAATAATGGTTTGGTTGTATGAGAGTGATTAAAAACAGTTTCGTTGCTAAAATCTGAGTTGATAAAAGAGATAATTAATCCAAAAAAACTTATGACTACAAAGAAAAATTGAATAAATGTAAAAGTTATTATCTTCTTATCTAAAATTTCAGCATCTTTTAAATTTTTAACTGAAAAAAAAATAATTAAAATTGAAAAAAAAAGTCCAAAACTTAATGAATAAGAACCTATTAAACTCGCCAAATTTATTTCTCCTCTAATGCAGCCTTTACTTCAGGTGGCATATAATTTTCATCATGTTTAGCCAAAATTTTTGTAGCTAAAAAAAAATTTTTATCTTTTAAATATCCCTCAGCAACAACACCCTTTTCTTCAGCAAAAAGATTCGGTACGACCCCAGAATAAACAACATTTATCTCGTTTTTAAAATCGGTAACAATAAATTTAATTTCTTTTGAAATCATAGTTATGGAATCTTTTTTAACCATTCCACCTATTCTAATTTTCTTTTTACCAATTTCACTTAAAGTTTTAATTTCTGTTGGAGACTTAAAAAAAATAACGTTTTCCTCTAAGGACTTGATTAATAAAAAGACTGATAACGCTAAGGTTGTTATTATTAATAATATAAAAAAAAATCTTAATTTAACTTTTCGCCCATACATGTTTCAAAAGTTAAATGTTTGAAGTATTTGACAAAATTTCTTTATTTATGCTTTGAGATCTTGCAAAAGCTGCTCTCTCAGAATTTAAAGATCCAAATTTTGCTATAAATTTATTTTTTTCTTTTTTGTATTGAATTTTGATAATCAAAAAAAGTGTCAAAAAACTTACTAAAGTAAATGAAAATGCTGACCAAACATACAGTCCATATCCATTCATAAAAAATAAATTTTCAATCATAATCTATCTAACCCTTTATTCTTAATTTTTATCAGTTCTGTATTATATTTCATTAAAAAAATCAGTAGAGAAAATAGGGCAAATGCCGCAGTCATTGTCATTAATGGAAACAGCATTGATATGTGAATTGAAGACTTCGAGAGTATGTTGATTGAAGCTGGTTGATGCAATGTATTCCACCAATCTACTGAATACTTAATTATAGGAACATTAATAATTCCCAAAATTGTGATAATTGACGTGACTTTAAATGCTTTGTCATTATCTTCAAAAATTCTCCATGCAACAAGATACATTATGTAAAACAGTGCTAGTATTAACATTGAGGTTATTCTTGCGTCCCAAGCCCACCAAGTTCCCCATGTGGGTTTGCCCCATATGGAACCAGTAACTAGAGCAATTATATTAAACACCAACCCAGATGGTGCCAAACTTTTTGCGATTAAAAAAAAATTTCTTATTTTAAAAATATATCCAACTATAGATAAAAAAGTAATAGCTGAAAAAATTCCAAGCGAAATCCAAGCTGCTGGAACATGAACATACATTATTCTGACGGAGTGACTTTGCTTATAATCCTCAGGAGATAATATTAACGCCTCTGTTAATCCTATTGAAAGAATAACAATAAATAAAAATAATACATACTTAGGAGCTTTCGATGTTATTGCAAAAATTTTATTCGGTTCAAAATATTTAAACATATATGAGATAATATTTATTATGAAAAAACTGCCTGATCAAGAATGCCAGAGGGAGATAATAACGAAGGGTAAATAAGTAGCACCCTTGATCAGAATTAACCTCATAAAAGCAAATTGCTGTGTCAAAGGTTTGAGCTAAATGTGTTAAAAAAGTGATTTATTTAATTAGATAGCTTGAAATAGCTAGATCCCTTTTTTCCAGAGAAAATTTCTTCAATTAAAGGATGTTTAATTGGTTCATCTGAGTCATCAACAAGAAGATTTTGCTCAGAAACATATGCCTCATATGTGATTTCATCATTTTCAGCTAACAGATGATAAAAAGGCTGATCTTTTCTTGGCCTTACATTTTTTGGTATCGATTGATACCATTCTTCTGAATTATTAAATTCAAAATCAACATCATAAATTACACCTCGAAAGTCGAAGTGTTTATGTTTCACTATATCTCCAATTGAAAATTTAGCTTTTTGAATTGCCATCATGTTAAGTATGGGTATTTAAAAACAAAAATCAATAAGAAAAATTAAAAGTTTCTATGAAAATATTATTTATGTTAATATCTTGCTTGTGAACAAATCTTTTTTAAAGTTTTTAACAGATTTTGGACCTCTAGTAATTTTTTTTTACTACTACTACGATAGTGGAAAAGACTTAAAAATTGCAATTCCCCCATTTATTATTGCGACAATAATTGCATTAGCTATTGTTTGGTTTTTAGAAAAAAAAATACCGAAGATTCCTTTGTTAAGTGGAGTTTTAATTACTTTATTTGGAGGCTTAACAATTTACTTTGATAATCCAGTTTTTATCTATGTTAAACCAACAATTATAAATATTCTCTTTGCATTCGCTCTGATATTTGGAAGGTACTTTACAAATGAACCTGTTTTAAAAAAATTAATGGGTAACTCTGTCTCTCTAACTGATGAAGGATGGGAAATATTAAATAAAAGATGGATATATTTCTTTTTTGGTCTAGCAATTCTAAACGAAATAGTTTGGCGAACTCAATCTGAAGAATTTTGGGTAAATTTTAAAGTATGGGGACTATTACCAATTACATTTATATTCACAGCTTTTCAAATAGGTTTAATAAATAAGTATAAAACAAATGAATAATAATTTACGTCTAATAATCGACAATGTTAATAAAAAGAATATTGAAGAAAAACATTTTTTTGAAAAAGACGAATTAAAGATTATTTTAGACTTATACGCTAAAATGGTTTCTGAAGGATCATGGAAAGACTATGGACTTAATATTTCAAGCAAACAAGTTGGTTTTAGTGTTTTTAAAAATACTACAGAAAATGCTCTGTATAAGATTTGCAAAAATTTTAAGCCAAAAAATAAAAATCTTAAATATTTAATTACTGATGCAAATGGAAAAATATTTAGAAATTCGTCTGATTTAAATAATCTATTGAAAAATATTAATTGGAAAAAACTTTAAATTATCTTCTTTGACCAAAAAGTCTAAGCAACATGATAAATAAATTAATAAAGTCTAAATAAAGCGTTAATGCACCCATTACAGCTTTTTTGCCCATTAATTCACCCGTGTCACTAGCCGCATACATGTTTTTGATTTTTTGTGTGTCGTAAGCAGTAAGTCCTACAAAAATTAAAACACCTAAAATAGAAATTACGAAATACATCATTGAAGACTTCATAAATATATTAACTATTGATGCGATAATGATACCAATTAAACCCATCATTAAAAAAGATCCTAATTTTGTTAGGTCTCTTTTTGTTGTATATCCATATATGCTCATAGCTCCGAATGTTGCAGAACAAATGAAAAATACTCTTGTGATACTCATGCCAGTATAAACTAATAAAATTGACGAAAGAGACAGACCCATTAATGCAGCAAAAATCCAAAAAGTTGTTTGCGCTTTAGCTGCACTCATTTTATTTATACCAAAGCTCATGTAAAACACGATACCAAGTGGAGCTAACATTACTAGCCATTTTAGCCCAGACATATAGATCGCGTTACCCACTTGAGTTAGTCCAACTATAGATCCTGAGCTATCGGTTACAACAGACATTTTGAAAGTTATAAGGGCAATTATCCCTGTCATAAGGATTCCCGTTGCCATGTAGTTATATACTTTTAACATGTAGGCTCTTAAGCCTTCATCTGTTACTGCTGTTGATTGTTGTGCAGCCTCTTTTGCTCTTCCTAGAATACCTTTTTTATTAAATTCCATGCAGTAACATATATAATCTTTTATTAATTATTCAAGATATCAAAAAAAACAATAAATGACTAATATTGTAAAATACTAATGAATTACAAAAAATTAGGAAATACTGATCTAGATGTAAGTACAATTTGTCTCGGTACAATGACCTGGGGTGAACAAAATTCAGAGAAAGAGGGTTTTGAACAAATGGATTTTGCTTTGAGCCAAGGAGTAAATTTTTGGGATACAGCTGAAATATATTCAATTCCAATGAGAGAAGAAACCTATGGAGAAACTGAAAAAATAATTGGTAATTGGTTTCAAAAAACAAAAAAAAGGAATGACGTTGTTCTTGCCACTAAAGTTTGTGGAAGTACGTCGAACAAATATATTAGAGGTGGTGGAAATAGTTTTGGTAAAAAAAAAATTAAAGAAGCATTAGATGAAAGTTTAAGGAGATTGAAGACAGACTATATTGATTTATATCAACTTCACTGGCCTGAAAGAAGCACAAATTTTTTTGGTGACTACGGTTATGAGCATGACGAAAATGATAAAGATTGGACACCTTTTGAAGAAATTTTAGAAAGTTTAAAAAAATTTATTGAACAAGGAAAAATTAGATATGTAGGTTTGTCCAATGAAACTGCTTGGGGTTTATCAAAATTTCTTGAACTCTCAAAGATGAAAGGGCTTCCAAAAATGATGTCAGTCCAAAATCCTTACAACTTACTAAATCGAACGTATGAGGTTGGTTTAGCCGAAATTTCCATTAGGGAGCAAAGCGGATTATTAGCTTACTCTCCATTGGCGTTTGGATATTTAACAGGAAAATATAGAAATAATAAATTACCTACAAAATCGAGAATGCAATTATTTAAAAATTTTAACAGATATAAAAATGAAAATGGTCAAAAAGCCATTGATGAATACTACAAAATTTCAAAAAAATATAATTTAGATTTTACTCAAATGTCTCTAAAATTCTGTGAAATTCAACATTTCACAACTAGTGTTATCATTGGGGCAACGACAATGGAACAGTTGAAAACAAACATAGAAAGTGTAAATGTAAATTTAAACAGTGATATAATAAATGATATTAATAAAATTCAAAAGAAATACCCTAATCCATGTCCATAATTAAAAAATTTATCTTTACATTTTTATTTTTAATCATTCCAATTACATTTAGTTTAGCTGATATAAAAAAAGTTGGTAAGTACAAAGATTGGGAAACATTAGTAATCCAAGAAAGTTCTGGTAAAGTTTGTTTTGCTCAATCTACCCCTGTTTTACAAGCACCAAAAACAAATAAAAGAGATGCTAGATTATTTGTTACTTTCAGACCGAATGAAAAAATTTCTAACGAGATAAGCACAACTGCTGGATATGAATTTAACAAAAATAATACTGTTTTAGCAACTTCAGGTAATAACAAATTTAAATTTGATATTAAACAACAGGGTTTTGCTTGGATGACGAGTAATAAAAAAGAAAACATAATGGTTAAAGTTATGAAAAAAGGATCAAGAATTATGGTTACTGGTTACAATGAAAAAGGTTCACAAACCATAGATCATTATTCATTATTAGGATTCACAAAGGCCTACAATTCTGCAAAAAAAGCTTGCAGTTAATTAATGAAATCAAAAAAAAGAATTGTCTTAGCTTATTCTGGTGGCTTAGATACATCTATAATTCTAAAATGGCTTCAAGAAAATTATAACGCAGAAGTCATTTGTTACACAGCTGATATAGGGCAAGAGATAGATCGAAAAAAAATAATCAATAATGCTAAAAAATTTGGTGTTAAAAAGATCATAATTAAAGATTTAAAAAATCTTTTCGTAAAAGATTACGTTTTTCCAATGATACGAGGTAATGCGATTTATGAGGGAGTTTATTTATTAGGAACTTCTATAGCAAGACCATTAATCGCAAAAGACCAGATAAGAGTAGCAAAAAAATTTAAAGCATACGCAGTATCTCATGGTGCAACTGGAAAAGGTAATGATCAGGTCAGATTTGAGTTAGGTTATCACTATTTTGGCCCAAGGATAAAAGTTGTTGCACCCTGGAGAATTTGGAAATTAAAATCTAGAAGCGATTTAATTAATTATGCAAAAAAACATAAGATACCTATCCCCAAAGATAAAAAAGGTGCACCCCCTTTTTCTGTTGACGATAATTTATTTCATACCTCAACTGAGGGTAAAATTTTAGAGAACCCAAAAAATTCAGCTCCAGAATTTATTTTCCAAAGAACAACTTCCCCTGAAAAAGCACCGAATAAACCAACTTTTATTTCAATTTATTTTAAAAATGGTGACCCTGTTGGAATAAATGGAAAAAAATTAAATCCTGAAAACATTCTTACCAAATTAAATTTTATTGCTGGAAAAAATGGCATAGGAAGAGTTGACCTCGTTGAAAATAGATTTCTTGGAATTAAATCAAGAGGAGTTTATGAAACACCGGGCGGAACACTTTTGATTCATGCCCATAGAGCTATTGAGTCAGTGACATTGGATAAAGAAACAATGCACAAAAAAGATTTGATTATGCCAAGATATGCCGAACTGATTTATAATGGTTATTGGTATTCAAAAGAGAGATTTAAATTGCAAAAAATTATTGATCAAAAAAGAAATAAGGTGAATGGGTCAGTAAAACTTAAACTATACAAAGGGAATATTACTATTCAATCTAGAATTACAAAAAGTAATGCATACTCAATGAAAAAAGTTTCTTTTGAAGAAAATAAAACATTTAATAAATCTAATGTTGAAAGATTTATTAATTATCACAAGAAAAAACTGAGATATTAATAAGTTTTAGGACAATTTATAGTTTGTTAAATTTATTTTTAGCTATATCTTAGAATTATGGAATCACTTAAAAATTGGATGAGAGATACTGCAAACATTTTGTTTGATGACAGTAAAAATGATCTCCGATCTCTTCCTAAAACTGTTAGGTTGCAAATTTTATTAGTTTTAAGCTTTATATGGACCACAGTTTTTAGTTTATATGTTTTTTCTTACACAACTTTTGTTTTTGGTTGGACTGGTCTTTTTTTAGCTCACATTGGTTTAATCTTTGCCGTGTATATGACCTTTAAACATTTTCATAGAGCAGAAGAAAATTCAGCTAGTGTTTTTAAAACAAAAAATTTTGACCCTTTTAAAATAATGGTTCTTGTTTTTGTGATTGTATTTATATTTGTTTTTTCAAAAGGTATTGAAGTATTAACAAGTCCGAATCCATATTCTTATTCAATTCCTTATGAAGGTTCTTCAAAATCAGTATTTGAAAAATGGTTGCCTTTTAGTAAAGATAAATAATGGAAAAAATAGCAAAAAATTTACAGCTTATTTTAATGGTTATCATTTTAATAAGTACAGTTATTGCAGTTGGTATAGAGATGTACAAAATGTTTGAGAATAGATCGGTAACTTTAGCTGATTTATTATTAATGTTTCTTTACCTAGAAGTGCTAGCAATGGTAAGAGTTTTTTGGAACCAACAATCAATTAGTATTACCCTTCCTTTATTAATTGCAATTACTGCTTTAGCACGATTTATTATTCTTCAAGGTAAGGAAATGGATCCAACAGCATTAGTTTATGAAGCTATTGCAATTGTTCTAATTGCTGGTGCAATTGTTATTTTAAGATTAAGACATAGCGACAAGCTTGGTTTAAAGAAAAAAAAATCAAAATAAATCAAAATGAAATTTGAAGCCTCAAAGGCTGCGGCCTTAAATAGATTAAATAATTTTGTAGAAAAAAATCTTTCTGAATATTCCAAACTAAGAAATTTTGATTTTGGTCCGGAAAAGAGAACAAATATATCTGGTTTATCTCCATATATTACTCATGGAGTTATCAACGAGAAAGAAGTTATTGAAAAATCACTTAGCAAGTTTTCTTTTTCAAAAAATGAAAAATTCATTCAAGAAGTTTTGTGGCGAACATATTGGAAGGGTTGGTTAGAATTACGACCAAACGTTTGGACAGATTACTTAGTTGAGTTAAATAAAATTCGAGAAGAATATAAAGATAACCAAAATTACAAAAATGCAATAGATGGAAAAACCAATATTGAATGTTTTAATTTTTGGGTAACAGAGCTTAAAGAAAATAATTATTTACATAATCATACTAGAATGTGGTTTGCTAGTATTTGGATTTTTACATTAGAATTACCCTGGCAATTAGGAGCAGAATTTTTTATGCAACATCTTTACGATGGTGACTCTGCATCTAATACTCTTGGTTGGAGATGGGTAGCTGGAATTCAAACACAAGGAAAACACTATTTAGCGAGCGAGTGGAATATTAAAAAATTCACTAATAATAGATTTAATAGTATTAAATTAAACGAAAACGCTCCTCCAAAAGTTTCTGAAAAAACTTACTCAATAGTTAAACAAGATTTTAGCAATAAAAATATAGATGATGAAAATCTTTTTATTTTTGAAAATAGTTTATCATTTGAAACCACAGATTTTCAAAATCATAAATTTAAAAAAATTTACATAATTTCAAATAAAAATGAAAATAGATCTATCAAACTAAGTGAAAAAGTTATTAAATTTAAAGCTCTTTTAGTAGATGATCAAAAACAAAGATTAGAAAATAATTCTATCACTTGTGAAGTGGTAGACATAAGTGAGATTAAAAATATAAACGAAAAAATTATAGCGTTATATCCAACAGTCGGTGAAAACCTGGATTACTTAAATTTAAATAATTTAAAAATAGATTTTTTATATAGAAAACTCGATCAATATTCATGGCAGTATTGTAATAAAGGTTTTTTTAATTTTAAAAATTATATTCCTAAAATAATTACAACTTTTAATTAAAACCACCTAAACATCCCGATGATTCCTGCTGTAGCATAAAAGAATTGCAAAAATAATATTCCTCTGTGACCACCCCTATAGGCCCAAATTCCAATTAAAATTGCGGAAATAAGTAACAAACAAAAACCAAAAAATTCTATGCCAATATTCATAGCTACAAATAATGAATATAGTATTGCAGTTACAACTCCTGCCCATTCAAAAATTTTATTATTCATACTTTTTATTCATTTTTCAGCTTGAATTTTTTTCTATTATAAATTTTTTTTTTATTTTTTACTATTTTATTTCTGAGCATTGGTGAGCTTAATAATTTAGCCATTGGATTTTTCTTCTTAAATTTTTTTCTTTTTTTGCTCATATGAGTTTTTAAAATTAGTATACAAAATTTATCTTGCCAATTTTATGAAAATATCACCCATGCCAGCATCTAAATTTTCTAAAGGTGTATTGTTTCTTAAATTACAATACCTACCAGTAACTTGGTGGCTTTTAACAAAATCTATTTCATCTTTTTCACAACTTTTTCCATTATGCAACAAACCTATAACTATTCGATCATCAAGACTATAAACCTCTGATTTATTAATTTTTTTACCATCACAAAAATAATCTTTATTTACTCTGTTTGGAAAATCCTGTTTATCGCAAGGGTTTTTGATAGTTAAAACATAAAATTCCTTCAATCCATCTTTAAATTCATATTTCATTTTTTGAGTTTCAGAGTACTTCATAAGATCACATGAACATGGAACACAACATCTATAATAATTTCCACAAATTTTTTTTTGAGTTTTAGTTTCTTCAATAAATAAAAATTCTGAGTCGCTATTTGGATCAATCAAAGATCCAGAAACCGCGCAGTATAATTTATTAAATTCAATAAAATCTTTATAAGTGATTTTTTTATCTATAATATATTTAAAAAACTTTGGTCCTGCCGCATTTCTATTTTTATCAGGGAATATTCTTGACCAATCAGTAATAAGCTCCTTGTGATAGTTTTTTTCTTCAGCGAATGATTTAAGCTGAAATAATATTAAAAATATAATCAAAAAAAGATTTAAAAATTTTTTCATTTTTGTTTTACAGTAATTGTTTGATTTAACTCAGTTACATTGAATAATTTTTTTGTTCCATTGGTCCATTTAATCTCTACTTTAAAATTTTTTTCGTTTTTTCTAATTCCATAATGTGCCACAGGCTCCATTTGGCATAAGTAACCAGATCCTGCATCAATAGTTTTGGAATGCTTTCTTTTATTTGTTATTAATGTTACCGTAGCTCCTCTCGCCGGGGCACCATATTTATTTAATGGTTTAATTCTTAGGTATTTATTTCCTTTGTCAACTTTTGCTTTATACAAAGTTAATGGTTGTTCTTTACTTTCACCACGAGCAACTAACAATTCTAAAACTCCGTCATTATCAATATCTGCGACAGCTGCCCCAGTTCCATACCCATTAACTTCGAGACCAACTTGAAAATTTATCTGTTCAAATTTTCCATCATCGTTAATACGAAATAATTTATTTGGTTCTGCTATATTGTTCATAAAAACTTCATCAAAACCATCGTTATCAAAATCTGCAGAAATAATTGTTCTAATTCTAGAAGGTTTATCAAAATCTTTATTTCCTATGTCTTTAAATTCGTTTTTTTCCAAAACCCAGGCTCTATGATATCCAAGCCAATTACCACTCAGAATATCTAATCTGCCTCGATAATATATGTCTGATAAAGCTGTACCTCTCCCATTTTGGATTGCATCATCTACTCTATAATCAAATGCTACATCTTCAAAATTTCCATTATTATTTTTATAAAGATAATTTGCTCCCCTCTCATTTGCTGCAAAAATATCTGCTCTATCTGACAAGATATGTCCTGATACCACTGCTCTTCCACCAGTGATATTATCAAGATTTAAACTCTGAGCCTTATCTTTAATCAATTCATCTTCAATCTCATAAAATCTGGTTGGGCCTCCGTAATTTGCTACATAGACTCCATATTCACCATCTCCCTTTCTATCTACACAAACTACAGATCTCCCTGCTGTTAAATTTAGGTTTTCTTTATTTTTTTCTAATTCGAATAAATCAAAATAATTACTATCTTCTATATCTAATAATCTATCTGAATATTTTTTATCCCCACTATATGTATCTGTATTTAGAAAGTAAATTTCTTCAAAGCCATCTTTATCGATATCACACGCAGCAACTCCTATAGTTCTTTTTAAAGTATCTGAAAAAATTTTTTGCTGATTTAAATTCTTTAATTTTCCATCCTGAAAAGATAAAGCTAAGTTAGGATAACCAAATCCTGTTACTAAAAACTCATAATTTCCATCCATATTAAAATCTGTTACTGAGATACCATAGCTGAGCCTTTTTTCATTATTTTCAATAATTTTTGATAGATCCTCAAAAAATTCTGCACGAGTATTATTTGTAAGAATTACAAAAAAAATTAAAATCAAATATCGAGTAAGATTTTTCATTTTTTTGATGAACATTTTTTTGAGCAATACTTAACCTTTTCCCAATTGAGTCTCCATTTCCTTCTCCATTTAAATGGTCTTTGACATATTGGACAAACCTTAATTGGTAAATTTTCTTTTTTCACTAAACTGTGTTTTCTTTAATGAATTTATCTGCAGCCGACAAAATTAATTTTTTTCTATCCACTTTCATTTTATCAAATATTCTTACCATCATTGAAAGTCTTGGATTTTTTAAAAAAAACTTTCTATTACGATCTATAAATCTCCAATAAAGTCCGTCCATCGTGTTACACCATTCTCCTTTTTTAAAATCCATCATTTTCATAAAATAACTTGATCCACAAATGTATGGTTTGGTTGCAAAAATTCCCCCGTCACTAAATAACCCCATACCATAAACATTGGGTACCATTACCCAATCTGAGGAGTCGACAAACATCTCCATGAACCATTTGTAAACAATATTAGGTTTTATTTCACAAAGGTTCATTATGTTTGATAAAATCATTAATCTTTCAATGTGATGAGACCATCCAAAATTTAATGCGTTTTTAATTGCGTAATCTAATGGAGGTAAACCTGTCGTTCCATTATACCATGACTTTTTCATTTTACGATTTTGTTTGAAAAAATTTCCAATTTCCATTTCGTTTGAGTAACTTTGGTAAATTCCTCTCATAAATTCTCTCCATCCTATAACCTGACGAACATAACCTTCTAAAGAATTTAATCTGATTTTTTTACTTTTATGGAAATCTAAAACTTTTTTGATAATAAATTCAGGTGTGATTAAACCAAGGTTGATATAAGGACTTAAAGCGCTGTGAAATAAGATATTATCTTTTTGATCTACTGCGTCTTCATAATCACCAAATAAATTAGATTTTTCTTTAATAAAAAAATTCAATAATTTGACCACATCATTGTACTCTGTGGCAAACCAAAAATTTTCGGTTGTTCCTGGATGATCTTTAAATAGTTTTTCAATAATGGGTTTTAATTTTTTAGTATGATTTGTTTCATTAATTTTAGGAAACTTTGGAATGGAAATATTTTTTGGTAACTTATTTCTATTATCTTCATCAAAACTCCATTTACCTCCAATAGGATTTCCATCAGAACCCATTAATATTCCAGATTTCTTTCTCACCTCCTTATAAAAAGTTGCCATGAAAGGTTTTTTTGATTTAGATAGATATTGTTTAAATTCGTCTCTTGAGTTCAAAAACATCGGAGTTTGAACGATATTCCATTTGATCTTTTCTTTTTTCACGAAATGATTAATTTTTTTCTCAAAAAATTTATCCTCAACTTCAAAACTTGAAATCTCTTTTATTTTTTTTGAATTAATTACTTTTTTTAATTTTTTTAAATAATCATCTTTAAATTCTTTATCCTCAATTTTAAAATATTCTAATTTAAACTTATCTTTTCTAAGGTTTTCCGCATGTGAACGCATTGATGACAAAAAGAGAAGTATCTTATTTTTATGATGTTTTTCATAAGTACATAATTGATAATCTTCTGCCATAAAAATTAGATGGTCTTTTTTGAAGCGATCCAAGTATTTTGATGGAAATAATTGATTACCCAGTATAAAAAATAACTTCATAATTAAATATAACTAATAAAAATTTTTATGTCAGAAAAATATCTTATTCTTGGTGCGACAGGTTCAATCGGATCTAGTTTAGCTGAACAATTAGTAAATTCAGGAAATTCAGTTCATTTAGTTGGCAGAAATGAAAATGAAACAAAAAATATTTCTGAGAAATTAGGTTGTAGTTTTACAATAGCCGATGTTTTGCAGGATGGGTTTGTGGAAAAGGTTAAAAATGATATTTCTGATGTAAAAGGAATTGCCTACTGTGTAGGTTCAATTGATTTAAAACCTTTGAAAATGGTCAATGAGCAGGATTTTAATAAGTGTATGAAATTAAATTTATATTCAGCAGTTGAAGTGATAAAAGGCTACCAGGATAGTTTAAAAAAGAATAAAGGTTCGGTAGTTTTATTTTCCACAGTTGCAGCTCAAAGAGGTTTTACAAATCACGCTATAATTGCTTCTACTAAAGCTGCTGTAGAGGGTTTAACTGTTTCTTTAGCAGCGGAATTTGCTCCTAATATAAGAGTGAACTGTATTGCACCTAGTTTGACTAACTCAAAAATTGCTGAGCCAATGTTAAAAAATAAGGCATTAGCAGATGGTATAGCTAAAGCTCATCCTTTAAAAAGATTAGGTGAAGGTAAGGACTCTGCCTCTCTTGCAAAATTTCTTATCACTGACGACAGTTCTTGGGTTACAGGTCAAATCATTGCTGTTGATGGTGGTAGATCAAAACTTTCTTAAAGTGAAAAGAACGCTTGTTACAATTTTTTTATTTACACTTTTTATAAATTATTCATTTGCTGATAATTTAAAATTTAAGAAGATTGTGAATTTAAAAGGTCCATGGGGATCTACTTTTATTAATGATACAGAATTATTAATTACCGAAAAAAGTGGAGAAATTAAATTAATAGATCTAAATACTAAAAAAATTTCTTCATTAAATCACAATCTTAATTATTTAGAGCATGGACAGGGTGGTTTATTAGATATTCTTTATAAAGATGATTTTGTATATATTTCTTATACCGAAAATAGAGGAAATTGGAAAACTAGTACCTCAATAGCAAGATCGAAATTTAATGAAAAAGATTTAATCTTTAAAAATATTTTCCAAGCAAATCCACCTATTGACTCTGGATATCATTTTGGATCAAGGTTGGCGATCAAAGATGGTTATCTTTTCGCGTCTGCTGGTGAAAGAGGTCAAGGTATGATTGCACAAGATCCTACAAAGCATCCTGGTAGTATCATTAGAATAAATATTGATGGAAGTATTCCAAAAGATAATCCAAAATTTCAGGGTAAATCAGATTGGTTACCTGAAATTTATCAAATAGGTATTAGAAATCCTCAAGGTCTAACTTTATCGCCATTTGATGAGAAAATTTATATGAGTAATCATGGAGCGAGAGGTGGGGATTGGTTTGGTGAAGCAAAAAAAGGTGAAAATTATGGATGGAAAATTTTAGGTTGGGGAGGGACAAACTATTCAGGCATTCCTATCGGTCCAAAATGGAAACCAGGTTTTACAAAAGCGATACAATATTGGGTTCCATCCATAGCAACAAGTGCGATAACAATTTACAAAGGTAAAGAGTTTAGTGAATGGAACGGCCATGCTTTAATTACTTCACTTAAAGATAAATCCTTGAGAAAATTAATATTTGACGACTTATCTAATGTAAAAGAGAAAATCATATTTAAAAATAAAATTGGAAGAATAAGAGATATACAAGTCCATCCAGATAACGGAAAAATTTACTTTTTAGGAGAAGACGCTCTCTGGCTGATGGAGAAAATCTAATTTTTTAGATATAAGTAACCACTTAATTCGATTAAAAGATTATATCTAAACAAATTTATGAATTGGGTAGTTTTTACAATTTTAGCGGCTTTTTTTCAAAATCTAAGAACTTCATTACAGAAAAAATTAAATAAAGATTTATCATTGGTTGCTTCTGCATACGTAAGATTTGCCTTTGCATTACCATTTGCTTTTGTATTATTTTTTTTTTTTCACGATTTTGATATCATTTCAGATATTCTAGATCAAACTAACTTCATTTTTTTTACTTTTTTAGGATCTATTTTACAAGTTACTTTTACAATAACACTATTATACCTTTTTAGATTTTCGAATTTTGTTGTCGGTACTTCACTAAGTAAAACAGAAGTTATTCAAATTGCGATTTTTGAATATATCATATTAAAAGATAAACTAAATTTGCTTGGTGTTTTTGGAATAATAATTGCAACGCTTGGAGTTATTATTATTTCAATCAAAGATTATAAATTGTTTTTTAAAAATTTTTTTTCAAAGGTAACACTTATTGGATTGGGAGCAGGACTTTTACTAGGTCTCAGTGTTGTCTATTTTAGGGCAGCAGCACTAACACTGGAAAGTTTTTCATCTAACTTTGATAAAGCGCTTACTACAGTTTTTTTTGCTTTAATAATTCAAACTATAATCATTAGCACATATTTGATAATTTTTGAAAAATCGGAATTCAAAAAATTTTTTGATAATAAATTTGAAATATGCTTGACTGGATTAGCTGGTTTTTTAGCGACACTATCTTGGTTTTTTGCTTTCACTTTAATCCAAGCATCTTTTGTTAGAGCTGTTGGTCAAATTGAAATATTTTTTAGTTACATCTCATCAAAATATCTTTTTAATGAAAAAATAACTATTATCGAAATTTTAGGTATTTTGATATTTATAGCTGGTGCAACTTTATTGCTTTTAACAAGAACAACTTAATCTTTAATTGTTTAATAATTTATTCTTTGCTTTTTCAAACTCTTCTTGAGTTAATACACCACTTTCTCTTAGCTCATTCAATTTTTCTAATTCATTACTCAAAGATTTGTCAGTGTTTGACTCCTCATTATCTTCATCTATTTCATTTTCATCTTTATTAGCTTGATTAGCTTGTTTCGCACTAACACCACTCATGATAGCTCTCGTCCCTAAGTATAAAACAAAGAATAAAATAGGAATTACCAGTCCAAAAAAAATTAATTTTTCCATTACCTAATCATCATCCTCTTCTCTCCAATTTTTTTCATACATTAACCAAGCTGCATATATAACTGAAAATGTTCCGACAATCATACCATAATCAAAACCTGTTTGTTGATCATATAGGTACCAGCCCAATTGGGTCGCTCCAATGGTAGGAACAGTTAAAATTAAGAATACAATTGCAATTCTATATGGATATTTAGGTTTCTTCACACCTCAAAATATCAAAAAATTTAACAGGTTGTAACTTTAAAGTTGCGATCTTTTGAAACACTCTACAGTATTTTTTAATAAACAAGCGATTGTCATTGGTCCAACTCCACCTGGAACTGGTGTTAAAGCTTTAGCATTTTTTGAAACTTCATCAAATGCAACATCACCAACAATACCTTTGTTGGTTTTATTAATTCCAACGTCAATTACGATTGTATCTTTTTTAACCCAATCTCCTTTAACAAGTTCAGGGATACCGACAGCAGCTATAATAATATCTGCTTCTAAACATTCAGCCTTGAGATCTTTTGTTTTTGAGTGAGTAATTGTTACCGTGCAATTTTCTTTTAAAAGAAGTTGTGTCATCGGTTTTCCATTTAGATTAGATCTTCCAACTACAACTGCTTTTTTTCCACTTAAGTTTGGCTCAATTTTTTTAATTAATAAATAACAGCCTAGTGGAGTACAGGGCACGGAACTCTCGTAACCTGAAGAAAGATTACCAACATTCATAGGATGAAATCCATCAACGTCTTTAGATGGATGAATAGCCTCAATAATTTTTTGTTTATCGATATGTTTTGGTAAAGGTAACTGAACTAAAATACCTGAAACGCTCTTATCTTTATTTAGATCATTAATCTTATCCAAAATAACTTTTTCTTCCACAGAGTCTGGGTATTTAATTACATCAGATTTTAAACCAACCTCTTTTGCTGATTTCTCTTTGTTTCTTACATATATTTGACTAGGGGTAAGATCTCCAATCAAAATCACCGTTAAACCTGGCACTTTATTATACTTATTTTTTAACTCAACTACCTCTTGTTTAAGTTCCTCTCTTAATTCAGCTGCTGCTTTTTTTCCGTCAATTAGAATCATAAGTTTTAAAAAATTAAAGGTGCGATGTAGAGTTTCATACACATTTCTATAAACCAAATCAATAGAAGTAATATAATGGGTGAGATATCTAAGGATCCTAAATTAGGTAAAAAACGTCTTATTTTATTAAGTATAGGATCTGTTAAACGATATGTTAATTCTAAAATTGAATAAACAAATCTATTTTGTGTATTTAAAACATTAAAAGCAACCAACCAGCTTATAATTACATTTGCTATTACTACGTAGGAATAAAGCTTTAATATTTGTAAAGCTAAATAAAAAATGGCTATCATTTTTTTTCTATATAAATAGACGAACTTGGGAATGCAAAAGACGCTTTGTTTTTTTCAACAATCTTTTTTATTTCAATTGCTAATTTTTCTTTTACCGATAACCACTCATTCCAACTGTCTGATTTAGTAAAACAACGAACATACATATCAATTGAACTATCAGAAAATTTATCAACCCTCACCGCAATGCCTATGCTTGTGTTAAAGTCCTCACTTTTTTGAATGTGATCTTCAATTTCATTTCTTATCGTTTTTAATTGATCAACCGTTGTGTCATATTGAAGAGTTATAATCCAACTTATTAACCAATTTGAAGTTTCACTAACATTTACAACTGCATTTTCAGCAAATTGAAAGTTAGGAATAATTGCAAGAGATTTATCAAACTTTCTAATTGTTGTTGATCTAAACCCAATTTTTTCAACTATACCTTCTATAATTCCCTCGACTAATATCCAATCACCTATTTTAAATCTTTTTTCAACTAGAACTAAAATACCTGAAATCAAATTTTTAAATAAATCTTGGGCACCCAAAGCCACTGCAACACCAAATAAACCAAGACCAGCAATAATTGGTCCTATCTTTATTCCCCAAAGTTCTAATACAGCAGCTAGACCTAAAATAAAAATTAGTATTTTTAAGGATTTAATGATCCATCCAATTAACTCCTTTGTTAAAAGTTTATCAAGTCCACTTAAGATATAAGACACAGGTTCAATAATTTGATGTATCACCCAAAAGATTAAAATTGTTATTAATGTTCTATTTATTGTGTCAACAACTTCTCTTCCTTCAATTGAAAAAGTCATGTAA